>CAXTOB010000245.1:0-9264 GCA_964245505.1 uncultured Acetobacteraceae bacterium
CCTTGACAGAAAATCGCCCGTAAAAACGTCAAATCAAGGCTGACAAAGCACTAGTACAGCATCAGCACTGATGTAATATGTTTACGCACCGTGACGTTTGGGCCAAAACTGGCGGCTATGTTTGTCAAATCAGGAGTGCTGGGGCAGCAGAGCACGTTTAATTTAAGCGAAGACACCAAACATGCTCCAACGCTGTGTTGTCGCAAGCGCTCGTCCGGCTCGAATGAGGCTACTTGGATCAGACATGCTTCAAGCCGGTTTGTGTCCGGTTTATACGTAAACCGGTCTAATTTGGTGTATGGGACAGTGGCGGACTGGGGTGGAACCTGCTCCGTTACTTCGTTCCATATAGCCGGTCTCCGGCGTCGCCCAGACCAGGGCGAATGTATCCGTGTTCGTCGAGTTGCCGGTCCACTGCCGCGGTATAAACGGGGACGTCAGGATGTTCGCGCGCCAATACGGCAAGGCCTTCCGGCGCGGCCAGCAAACATACGAAGCGCAACTGCGCTACCCCGGCCTGGCGCAGCCGGGATAGCGCCGCGGCGGCGGAGTGGCCGGTCGCCAGCATCGGGTCCACCAACACCACCATCCGGTCCGGCAGATCGTCCGGCAGCTTGAGGTAGTATTCGACCGGCACGAGCGTCGCCGGGTCGCGATACAGCCCGATATGGCCGACGCGGGCGGAGGGGATCAGGTCCAGCATCCCATCGAGAATGCCGGTGCCGGCGCGCAGGATCGGCACGAAGCAGATTTTCTTGCCAGCCAGGGACGGGGCTTCCATCGTTTCCAACGGTGTTTCGATGGTGACGTTTTCCAGCGGTAGGTCACGCGTGACCTCGTAGGCCATCAGCAGGCTGATCTCTCGGGCGATCTGGCGAAAGTCGGCCGTCGCGGTGCCCTTCTGCCGCAGCAGCGTCAATTTGTGCTGCACAAGGGGATGCGTGACGACTGTGACGTTGGACATGGTCTGCACCTTTAGGACATCGGCGTGCTGCTCCCTCTCCCACCGGGAGAGGGGGAAGGAAGCCATCGCTTCAGAACACTGTCCCGTCGCTGATGACCTGCAGCGGCGGACCACCGCCGGGGCGGCGTTCGGCGGCAACCGCACGACCCGCGGCCCAGGTGCCGCCTTCCAGGATGCGCGACAAGGGCAGCGATGCCTCGTTGCGGTTTAGGCGCTGGCGGATCATCGGCGCCAGCCGGTCCAGCAGCGCGACCGTCAGCGCCCGCCATTCCACGATTGCGGGATGGCTTGCTGGCAACGGCGCCTCCGCCAGGGCCGGGTCGCGCAGGCCTAGTACGCCGAGGTCCAGTAGCAGGCCGCCATTCCGGTATTCCGGTAATCCCGTCAGGTCCGCGATGCCGGTGACTGGCACCCCGGCGTCCTCGAACACCTCAATCAGCGAGTAGGCCAGCCACTGCGACAGCTTGTGGAACGGCACCAGCCCGTCGGCAGGCACGGCCGGATGCGGCCACACATCCCCCAATGAGCGCCCGGCCATCACGATACGGGATGGCCAAGCTGGCCCCAACCCATCCAGCAGCGCCCCCAGCAGCGTTGCCGCCCCGACCGTGCCCGACGGCACGAGCACGTCATACAGCCCGCCGATCCGGCCGCCCGCGAAAAGGTCCGGCCGGGCCAGCACCGCCGCACCCAGGTTACGCATCAGTGCCGCCCGGCCTTCCAGCCCGGCCAATGCGTTTCCCTCGGCAACCTGGAACGCCCGGCCCAGCGACGCCGCGTCAACCGCCATCATCCCTGCCGCGTCTGCCTGCGGCAATCGCTCCGCCGAGAACAGCCCGGCGCGGAATGCCGCGAGGCTTGCCACCGCAAGGCCCTCCGACCGGGCCAGCACCTGCCCTGTATCCGCGTCGTGATACCGCCATTCCGGTCCGGCACCGGCGTCCAGCAGCACGCTTATGACACACAGGTCTATCCGTGTGCGGGCCAACGACGCCGCATCCCGTCCGCCCAGGTCAGCCTGCAGCGCACCCCAGCGGTCCTTCCCACCCGCCGCGAAGTGCCGCCAGCGCGCATGGTGCGGAATGTCGAGCGTGGGATAGTTCCGCCGGATCACCGCCGCCGTGTAATCGGCGCAGGCCGGCAACTGCCCGAGGTCCACCGCCATGTTCGGCAGCCCGGCGCCGAGCGCCACGTCCAGCAGCCCGGTGCACCGCTCCCGCACCGCGGCGGCGCTGCATAGCCACGCCGCCAGGGCAGCATCACCCATCCAGGCCGCGGCCCTTTGCCACGTGCAGTTCGGCCGCGTCGGGCACCGCCGTCGTGAAGTAGCCGGCGGCCTTCTTGGCGTCCATTTCCACGCTGGCGTCGGCGGGGATTAGCCAGTCGGGGATCGGCACGCGCTCCACGACCTCGATGCCGCTCGCGGTGATCGGTGTGTATTTCAGGTTGCTCATGGACACCAGCCGGTCGATCCGGGTGATGCCGAGCCAGTGCAGCACATCCGGCATCAGCTCCTGGCATCGCATGTCCTGCACGCCGGCGACGCACTCAGTGCGCTCGAAGTAGGCGTCGGCGCGGTCGCCGCCGGGCTGACGCTTGCGGGCGTTGTAAACCAGGAACTTGGTCACTTCGCCTAGGGCGCGGCCTTCCTTGCGGTTGTAGATGACGACGCCGACGCCGCCCTGTTGCGCCGTCTCGATGGCGACCTCGATCCCCTGCGCAAGGTAGGGCCGGCAGGTGCAGATGTCCGAGCCGAACACGTCGGAGCCGTTGCACTCGTCATGGATGCGGCAGGCGATGCGCGTTTCGGGACGGCCCAGCCGCGCCGGGTCGCCCATCAGATAAACGGTGGTGCCGCCGATGGGCGGTAGGAACACGTCCAGGTCCGGGCGGGTTACCAACTCGGGAAACATGCCGCCGGTATGCTCGAACAGCGCGCGGCGCAGGTCGGGGAGTGGGATGCCGAAGCGCCGGGCAACGCCGGGCAGGTGCCAGACCGGCTCGATGGCGACCTTGGTCACGCGTACGTCGCCGGCCGCGGTCAGCACGTCGCCGTCCGGCACCAGGCGCCCCGCGCGCATGGCGTCGGTGATCTCCGGCATGTTGATGTGGGCGCGCGTCACGGCAATGCTGGGCCGCACGTCCTGTCCGGCGGCGATCTCGTCGGCGAAGACCTCCGCCGGCATGTGCCCCCAGGGGTCGAGCGACACGATCGCATCCCCGGCCCATTGCGGAAACGGCCCGATCGGCACCGCCGGCGCAGTGTTGGTGAGGTCCGGACGGTGTGCCGGGTCCAACTGACCCGCCGCGACCGCCAGCGCGCGATACAGCGAATACGCGCCGGCATGGGTGCCGATGGCGTTGCGCCCCGGGGCAGCGTGAAGGGTCGCCACCACCGGGCCACGCAGCTTGGGATCGCCTAGGCCCCATGCCACGGGCCGAACGCCCCGCACGTTGCGCGGATGCGACGTGAGCACAATCGCCCGCGGCACGGGCTTTTGCTCATTTGCCTGCAATGGTGGGGTGGGCAGGTCCATGGTGCGTCCTGTGCTGCGCTGCGTCGAGCTTGGGGCGGCGGCACCGGACGGTCAATCCATCGGGTTGCGCGCTGTCTGCCTCTACTTTTGCGCGCAAACGTAGCATTTGCGGTGTTAACCAACTCTTTGGAGCGTCGCCGACAAACAAACCGTTACAAATACTTGCGGAGCAGGGCCGGTCTGCGGAAGGGAGGGCTGCGCAGGCCTAAGCGATCCACCGGGCGGGCGACGGGTGATCGGCTCGACGTCCAGGGTCTCCGCCAACCCTTTCTGCTACAGGCTGGGCTGACGCTCCAGCCGGAAGGACCGCCCAGCCGGCACGCGACATGCCGTGTGCCTTGGCGCGATGGGCGGCCTCGGTCCGTAGCATCCGGCCCATATCACTCAGCGGCTGAAGCAGGTCAGGCTTATATATTAAAACGCCCTTTACTCTGACCGTTTCCGTCGTTGAGAGAAGCGCAGCGGCGCGGCAATTCCCGATGACAGGAACCGCGTTGGCCGCGCCACAAGCGGGTCGCAGTGACGGCTCGGCAACATGAGAATTGGTGCGACGGGTTGTTGATTTCATATTGGTTCATGCGCTTCGAAATAGGCCACGATGGATGTGGGGTCCGGTCTGCTCCGTGCGGCCTTCACGCCCCAGCGAGTTTGGGCGACCTTAGGGGATGCCCCTCCGTCAATCCGCCACGGCCGCGATCAATGCGGTCATCCGCCGCCGCATCCGCCGCCGCGCGCGGGCACGCTACGAGCGGCGCCGTGAACCCGGCATCAGCCCGCGCACCACGGCGCTGATCGTCGCCAGCGCCCTGTTCATGGAACAGCTCGACGGCACGGTGCTGGCAACGGCGCTGCCGGAAATGGCGCGCTCGTTCGGGACGGAGGCGGTGCGGCTGAACGTGGCGCTGACCTCCTACCTGCTGGCCCTGGCGGTGTTCATCCCCGCGAGCGGCAAGGTGGCGGACCGGTTCGGCTCCCGCACCGTGTTCTGCGGCGCCATCGCGCTGTTCACGCTGGGGTCCATCCTGTGCGGGCAGGCCAATGGGATGGCGACGCTGGTGGCGGCGCGCATCCTGCAGGGGATCGGCGGCGCCATGATGGTGCCGGTGGGACGGCTGGTGCTGCTGCGCTCGGTGACGAAGGCCGAGATGGTGGTCGCCATGACCTGGCTGATGATCCCCGCGCAGCTCGGACCGCTGCTGGGGCCGCCGGTCGGCGGGTTCCTGGTAACCTACCTGTCCTGGCGCTGGATCTTCTACATCAACGTGCCCATCGGGGTAATGGGCATCCTGCTCGCCCTGCGCTTCATCGCCAACGTTCGGGAGCCCGGCCGGGTCAGCTTCGACCTGCCGGGGCTGGTGCTGTCCGGCATCTCCCTGGCCTGCCTGGTCGCCGGGCTGGAGGCCATCAGCCGCGGCGGGGTGTCGCTGGTCGTCGCGGGCGGGGTGCTTGCGGCAGGCCTCGTGGCCGGGACGCTGTATGTGCTGCACGCCCGGCGGCACCCGTCGCCGGTGCTGGACCTGCGGCTGATGCGGGTGCCGACCTTTGCGCTGTCGGTGATCGGCGGCGGCCTCAGCCGGGTGTCTGCCGGGGCGGTCCCGTTCCTGCTGCCATTGATGCTGCAACTGGGTTTCGGCATGTCGGCAGCAAGCAGCGGCCTTATTACCTTCGGCGGCAGCCTGGGGTCCATGCTGATGCGCTTCGTGGCGCGTCCGGTGCTGCACCGCTGGGGGTTCCGCAACACGATGATCTGGAACGGGCTGATCGCCTCGGGCTTCCTGGCAACGCTGGCGTTGATGCGGCCGGGCTGGCCGCCTGTGGCGATCCTGGGGCTGCTGGTGGTGGGCGGGTTCTTTCAGTCGCTGCAGTTCACCGCCTACAACACCATCGCCTACGCCGACATCCCGCGGGACCGCATGAGCGCGGCAACGAGCTTCTACACGACGTTCCAGCAGGTCAACCTGACGGTTGGCATCTGCGTGGCGGCTGGGGCGCTGGCCGGGTCGGTGCTGGTGACCGGCCATGCCACGGCGCAGGTGACGGATTACAGCGTGGCGTTCCTGGTGGTGGCCTGCGTGTCGCTGCTGGCCTCGCCTACCTGCACCCGGCTGGCGCTGGACGCGGGCGATGAGTTGTCGGGACGGTCGCCTGTGGAGCGGCAGGCCTAAGCAACCCTTTGAAGGTTTGCGCACGGAAAAAGGGCTAAGCGGGTTCGGGTGGCCTGGCACGGCCGCAGGCCATCTGTGTGCCAGGCCGCCGGAGCCTGCTTAGCACCGGTTCCGGCTGCCGAACTGCCGGTGGCTGCAGGTCCGGCGCTGGTGGGCATCGCCGCACTTGTCAGGTCCGTTTACATATTGGATGCTTCGATCCACAGCAACAATAAGCCGTGCCGCATGCACGGAGCAGGGGGATCAGTCCATGGCCATACTCGGCACGCGTCGGCAGGTGATCGGCGGGATCGGCGCGGCGGCCCTGGTGGGCAGTGCGGCCCGCGCCCAGGGCACGCCAGCCTCGCCATTGACGCTCAGCATCGTGGACGTGGCCGGCAACCTTGCCCTGACCCGCCCGGCGTTCGAGGCCTACCGCCGCAAGAACCCCAAGATGGTCGGGCGCATCGTCTATAGCCAGGCCCCGGCGCCGGAGCTGCCGGGCAAGCTGCGGGCGCAGCAGGCGGCCGGGCGGGTGGACGTGGACATGGTGCTGACCGGCACCGACGCCCTGGCGGCCGGGGTGCAGACCGGCGTGTGGGAGGGCATGGCGCCGCATATAGCCAAGCTGCCAGACCTCAAATCCATCCTGCTGCCGGGCGCCGTGCCGATGCAGGCCCTGGCGCAGGACCAGGCGATCATCTGCTCCTACTGCCCGGCCGGGCCGCTGCTGGAATACCTGCCGGACCGCGTGAAGCAGGTCCCCGCCACGGCGGACGAATTGCTGGCCTACACCCGCGCCAACTCCGGACGTTTCATCTACGCCCGCCCGGCCAATTCCGGCCCTGGACGCGCCTTCCTGATGGGCCTGCCCTACATCCTGGGAGACGCCAACCCGAAGGATCCGGTGAATGGCTGGGACAAGACCTGGGCCTACCTGACCGCCCTGGGCGAGAACATCGAGTACTATCCCAGCGGCACCGGCGCCGTGATGAAGGAGTTTGGCGAGGGCAGCCGCGACATGACCGTCACCATCACCGGCTGGGACATCAATCCCCGCGCCCTCGGAACCGTGCCGAAAGCGGCGATGGTCGGGACGCTCAAGGGCTTCCACTTCGTCAACGACGCGCACTACATGGCGCTGCCGAAGGGGCTAGCGGCGGAGCGGCAGGCGGTGCTGCTGGACTTGATGGCCTTTCTGTTGAGCAAGGACGCGCAGGCCTTCACCTACGACGCCGGCTACTTCTATCCCGGTCCAGCCGTCCGCGACGTGCCGGTCAGCATGGCGCCGCAGGAAAGCCAGGACACGCTGAGCGAGTTCGGCCGCAGCTTCTACGACAAGCTGATCGCCGACACCCCGAATGAAACGCCGCTGGACGCCGGCCCGATGGTGCAGGCATTCCGCCGCTGGGACGAGCAGGTCGGCGCCAAAGCCGGCAAGTAGCCCGGCGCCTCCGTATGGCTGATGCCTCCGTGGCCGGCACCTCACCGCGTGGCGGCACTTTGCCCGGCGGTTCTCCACCGGGCGGCTCCCAGCCTGCCGCCTCGATGCCGGGCACTTCCCTCGCCGCCAATTCCAGAACCGGCTCCTCGCTGCCCGGCGCCTCCCTGCCTGGCGGCGAGCTGGTCCTGGTGCCGGGCCGCCGGCAGCGGCTCGGGGATCAGCTTTATGGCCAGATCCTGGACCATATCCTGTCGGGACGGCTGCCGGAGGGCAGCCGGCTGCCGCCGGAACAGGAGCTGTCGGGCATGTTCGGCGTGTCCCGCCCGGTGGTGCGGCAGGCGTTGACCCGGCTGAACGTGGACGGGCTGTTGCGCACGCGGCAGGGCGCCGGCACCTACGTGCTCGCCCGCCCGTCCGAACGGCTCGGCGCCTTCGCCAGCAGCGGCGACGTGCCGGCGCTGATGCGCTGCATCGAGGCGCGCCTGCCGCTGGAGGCCGCCGCCGCCCGTCTGGCTGCCGAGCGGCGCACACCGGAACAGTTGGACCGGATCGCCGCGGCGCACGATGCCTTCGCCAGCGCGGCGGAGGCCGGCGGCATGACGCCGGATGCCGATTACGCCTTCCACGGCGCAGTCGCCGCGGCCAGCGGCAACGAGTATTTCCCGGCCCTGCTGCACGGCCTGCACGGCGTGCTGCTGCGCTTCATGGGCGTGGCGCTCGGCCTGACCCGGACCGGCAGCAAGGAGCGAGCAGCGGTCGTGGTGCAGGAGCACGCGCAGATTCTGGAGGCGATCCGGCTAGGCGACGCCGAGATGGCCGGCCTGGCGATGCAGGTCCACGTTGGCCAAGCCCGCCGCCGGGTGATGGACCGTACGCAAACCCCCTGATGCCGCTCCTTCTCCCTCTCCCTCCGGGAGAGGGTCGGGGTGAGGGGGTCTTGCATGCCCCTGCAAGGGCCGCGGGTGCATCAGGCACCACGCCGCGAGTTTGCGAACACCTCTCTTGCCCGCCCCCTCACCCCAACCCTCTCCCGGAGGGAGAGGGAGAAGAAGCACTCATCCTGTCATCATAGTTGACAAATCCATCCCGTCCCGGCGTCATGCTGCAAACGCCCGGAGCAACACGCAGGGCAGGGGAGGGGCGCGTATGGCAGGCGCAAACGACTTCGAAGCGCTGCATCTTGACCGGCTGACCCGGCGCTTCCACACCCATACGGCGCTTGACGGCCTGAACCTCACCGTCCGCCGCGGCGAGTTCATCGCGCTGCTGGGACCGTCAGGCTGCGGCAAGTCCACCGCGCTGAACTGCATTGCCGGTCTGCTGTCGCTATCGTCGGGCGAGATCAGGCTGGACGACCGGCGCATCGACACCTTGCCGCCGGAGGCGCGCGGCTTCGGCATGGTGTTCCAGAACTACGCGCTGTTCCCGCACATGACGGTCCGCCGCAACATCGGCTTCGGCCTGCTGATGCGCGGGCTGCCCAAGGCCACCATACGGGCGGAGGTGGAGCAGGCGCTGGCTCTGGTGCAGCTGCAGGCGCACGGCGACAAGCTGCCGGGGCAGCTTTCGGGCGGGCAGCAGCAGCGTGTCGCCATCGCCAGGGCCGTCGCGGTCAACCCGCCGCTGATCCTAATGGACGAACCCCTGTCCAACCTGGACGCCAAGCTGCGGCTGGAGATGCGGCACGAGATACGCCGCATCCACCACCAGGTCCGCCGCAGCACGATCTACGTCACCCACGACCAGGAGGAAGCGCTGGCGCTCGCCGACCGCATCGTGGTGATGCAGGACGGCTTGGTGCAGCAGATCGGCACGCCGCAGGAGCTGTATGCCCAGCCGCTGAACCTGAACGTGGCGCGGTTCATGGGTTATCGCAACATCCTGCACTTCGATGACGCCGTGCCGGCGCAGGGTGGGCTGGTGCGGCTGCACCGGGGCGGGACGTCCATCCTGGGGACGTTGCAGGCTGGCGCTTCTGCCGGGCCTGTGACGGTTGCGATACGCCCGAACGACATTGAGGCCGGTGATGGGCCGAACGGCATCGAGGGCCGGGTGACGGAGGCCGAGTACTGCGGCGCCGATTATCTCGTGGACGTTGATACCGCCTTTGGCCTGCTGCACGCCGCCGTGCACCAGCCAGTCCGGATCGGCGAGACCCTGCGCCTGGTGCTGCCG
>CAXTOB010000246.1:0-9218 GCA_964245505.1 uncultured Acetobacteraceae bacterium
CGCAAGCGCGGCTCGCAATGATGGCTCGGCAACATCTGGGTCAGTGCGAAGGGCGGTTGGTATTACTCGGGCCGTATGGCTTAGTCGGGGCAGCACCAGGCCTTCGCTCAGGCAAATCCCTTGCTCTCCAGGGTATCCCGCGCGCCCAACCCGGCCCCGCGCAGCAGTGCCCCTCGCGCAGCTTCGTCGTCCCGCAGTTCGGTGTCCAGGAACAGGCGGCATAGCCGGGCCACGCGCGGCTGATACGTCGGGTCGTTCCAGCGCCCACCGATCTCGGCTTCCCCGGCGAAGGAAGCATGCGTCGCGCCGTCCAGCACCGCCAGCAACCCCGGCGATGCCGCGGTCCGGAACCCAACGGTGCGCGCCCGCCAGTCCGGAGCGCCCATGCCACTGTCCAGCGTGCCCGTCACATGCAAGATCGGTGCGGTGATGCCGGTGAAGGACACCGCTGCAGGCACCCCGAATACCGGGATCGGCAACGGCGGGATCGGCGACAGCTCGATTCCCGCACGCAGGCGCCGATCCGGCAGGTCCAGCCCCCATCGTCCCAACGGCAGGCGCTCCCCAAGCACGTGGCTGACGGTCCAAGCGCCGTATGAGTGCCCGGCGGCTGCAATCCGTCCTGGGTCAATCAGTCCGCGCAGCAATGGCTCCCCGCCTGCCAGAACATGATCGAGCGCGAAGACGACGTCTCCCAGGCGGGCCACCGCGGCGCCAGGATTCATCAGCGCACTGCCCATGGCGGACCGCATATCCTGTGCGCCCTGCCAGATCGCGGCATCTGACCCCGCGTGCTGCAAGTGGACCGCGACGTAGCCAGCCGCGGCCAGGGCCTCACCCAGGTAGGCAAGCCCCTCGCGGGTTCCGCCAAGCCCATGCGACAGCAGTACCAATGGTGCTGGGCCGGCATCGCTGGCTTGGGCGGCGGGGCGGCGGATCAACACGGGGATGACGCGGTCGCGGGCAGGATCGCGCCAAGCTGTGCGGGACGGCGAAGGCGGAACAGCAGCAACGGCTGCGGAGGCTTTATCAAGGGCGCTCAAAGCGGCTGCGGCACCCAACAGGCTTCTACGGTTGATCATCGGAGTCCGGGATTAGGAGTGATTGCGCCAGCCAACCGGCTGCGCCGGGTCACCCGCTCGGCCGGGCAGATGTCGGATCGGCCAGGCACGGCGTGCAGGATCGGATGTGGTGAGCCTGCGCACCTTCCTCCAGATACCTTGCAAGAGGCGGCGGTTTCTCCGCTGGGCAAGAAACGTACGGTCACGCTCATATTGGAGATGTAGAGTGGACATAATAACTCAATTTGGCATAGGTGATTGTGCTTGAATACTGACTTAATAAGGATAAATACCCGATTGTAGTCCCTGTGCGTCTAATGCAATAAAGCTTGGGCGCAATGTGACGTGTATCGGATTCCAGTGGGATTCCAGGGCTCACCAGGCGCGCGTCTCCATTGCGGCATCAGGTTTGGGTAGCGCGTGCCCGTTGTTTGAACTGGAACCGGCACTGTGCAAACTGTGGGCCTGCCTCCCTACGCCAACCGTATCCTTGCAGCCCTTCCGCCGTCCGAGTTGGCGCTGTTCCGTCCGCACCTGACGCGTACCAGGGTAGTGATCAATCAAACCCTGCACGAGCCTGGTGAGCGTGTGGATCAGGTGTTCTTCTTCGACAGCGGCTTTGCTTCCGTCGTGGCCCTTGCGGACAACACCGGCACGACCGTCGAGGTCGGGCTGATCGGCTGGGATGGGGTGGTCGGCATGAGCCTTGCCCTGAACCCGGCCAGCATCGCCTTCAACCGTACGATGGTCCAGATGTCTGGCATCGTGCACCGGATGCCGGCTGCGGTACTGACCGGGAGCTTAGACCAGGCGCCGGTGCTGCGCTCATTGCTGCTGGACCTGCTGGAAGTCATGTATGCCCAGGTCTCGCAGACCGCCGCCTGCAATAGCCGTCACACTTTGGCCCAGCGCTGCGCCCGCTGGCTGCTGTTGGCGCATGACCGGGTGGATGGGGACGAGCTGTATCTAACGCAGGAGTTCCTGTCCGTCATGCTCGCCGTGCGCCGGGCCGGTGTGACCATGGCAATGCAGGCGCTGCACGGGGCCGGCCTGGTTCAGTCTGGGCGCGGCCGCATCGTCGTGCAGGACCGGGCTGGGTTGGAAGCAGCGGCTTGCAGTTGCTATGCCCGGGTTTGCAATTTTTCCGCCACTGTCCATGCCAATCGATTCCCGACCTAGGGTGCGACAGCGTACTGCGATACGTGTCAACCCGCACATAATCTCTTGACAAATCTTTAGAATTCTTAGTTTGCCAATTGCACCTTATGGTCGGTCGCACGTATAAACCATAAGTGATGGCCAAGTTTGCGACATCTGCCTGCTTAGTACCTTGGCTTGACGAGGTACCCGGCTCGCAGCATGTGGCTTTCGGTGCATTCAACACATCTCTGAAACGTGGCGTTGCTGTTCCGGCAATGTCCCCCCCCTGCGATGCAGCCATGGAGGCGACATATGGCGACAGATATTCCAGTCCTGATCCTGGACGATGACCCGGACTTCCTCAACGCGTTGGCCGAGGGGCTGTCGGAGGCTGGATTCAGCCCGACCCAGGCTGCAACGGTCGCAGAAGCTGAGGCGTTGGTGCTGCGCGGCCCCATCCGGTTCGAGGCTGTGCTGCTCGACGTGGACTTGCCGGACGGCGACGGCCGGGACTTGTGCGCCCGGCTGCGCAAGGCAGGGCTGCGGGTGCCGGTCATTATGCTCACCGGCTCCGACGGTGAGGAGGACATCGTGCGCGGGCTCGAATCTGGTGCGCACGACTACGTGGCAAAGCCATGCCGGCCCGGTGTGCTGATCGCGCGGCTGCGGACCCAACTGCGTCTGCACGAGAACAGCATGGACGCGGTGTTCAACCTCGGCCCATGGCAGTTCCACCCGGCACAGAAGCTGCTGCGCAACGAACGCGGCGTGAAGGTCTGGCTGACAGCCAAGGAGGTGGATATCCTCCGGCATCTGCAGCGAAACGGCGGAACCGTCAGCAAGCAGGTGCTGCTGTCGGAGGTGTGGGGCTACAATCCGTCTGTGTCCTCCCACACGCTGGAAACACACATCTACCGCCTGCGCCAGAAGATCGAGGCCGATCCCTACGCCGCACGCCTGCTGCTGACGGCAGAAGGTGGATACCGGTTGGCGCCGGAGCCGGTCGCAGCCTGAGGCTGCTTCCAGCTTTTGAAGGCATCGACGTGTAGGGAGGCGGCCGTCCCAGCTCGGCTCCGCTAGGCCGGGGATACAGCGCGGCAGCCTGGATGTCAGGGCCGCGGCCGATAGCAGCAAACTCCAGGCCTCCCGGTAGTTTTCTGGCTTCCAGCCGCTTACTCCCGGGTTCAGCGCTCTTCCAGGGTGGGGGAGGTAGGTTGGACAAGCTGCCGGACCCTACTTTCTAGCCGCGCCGTTTATGCGTTAGCCGATCGCGGCATTGTCCATCCATCTGCTCCCGGCCAGATCAAGCGGCTCCGGTATCGCAAGGCTGGCTGGACTGGAGGTGGTCAGCGAAGCCGTTAAAACCGCAGCCTGGACGGTGCTGCCGTGCCGTCAGCCTTCGATCAGGAGGCCGCTGTCCAGGGCAACCACGGAAGCCGCTACCAAAAATCTCCCGCTTCGCTGGGGTGCTGCAACATGCTCCCAACCCATTCCAGTGGCCTTCGGCCAAGGAACTGCTGTAAAACCTGATGAGGACGGGCCAGTGGTCGTGTGCGCTGCAAACATTGGCAACTCCGCTGCCCCGTCATGCATCATCGGAGCACCGCGGCGTTCTCTGCCGCGGTCGGTCGGCTACTGCCTGGATTACAGCCAAGGAGACGCGCATGTCGGGTTCGAGCAGCATATCACCCCGCCAATCCCAGATGGATGCCATGAGCGTGTCCCTCGCCCGGAACTGGTGGGCGTTGGCGTTGCGCGGCGCGTTTGGGATCGTGTTTGGCCTGATGGCGTTCCTGCTGCCCGGTGTGACCATCGTATCGCTTACCCTGCTGTTCGCGGTTTACATGCTGGCCGATGGCGTGTTCGCCACCGTTGCAGGAATGCGCGCCGCAGCGCATCACGAACGCTGGGCTCTGCTGGTGCTGGAGGGGGTGGTGGACCTCGCTGCCGGCGCGGCGGCCCTGCTGTGGCCGGCCATAACTGTGCTGGTGATGGTGACGCTCCTCGGCATCTGGGCCGTCGTGTCCGGATTCCTGCTGTTGATGGCGGCCTTCCGGTTGCACGCCGGGCATGGGCGCTGGCTGCTGGCAGTGCCGGCCTTGGTGTCCATCGTCTGGGGCGTGCTGCTTTATTTGTCGCCGGGGCTTGGGGCCTTGGTGGTGACATACTGGCTGGGTGGCTACGCCCTGGCATTCGGGGCGCTGCTGCTGGTGCTGGCAAGCCGGCTGCGGGCGCGGAACGGCGGGCTCCCCGGCCAGGGCAGGGCGCGGTTCGGCGCGGTCTGAAGCAGCTCGCAGTCTGATCCGGAGGCCCGGCGGCCTTCCAGCAGCCATTCGCATTAACCGTTATGTTGCCGGGCCGTCATCCCGAGCCGCTTGCGGCGCGGCATCCAGGGCGGGAGGGACTGTGCTGGCGGCGCTGGATTACCGCGCCGCAAGCGGCTCGAGATGATGGCAACGGCCCGAACGAACAGCGTTTGGTATTACCTGAACCTGCAAGCCTTGGTCCGCAGACAAAAAAGCTAGTCCGGTTTGGCCGCCGCCTTTGTGTTTACCGCAGCATTTCGAACCCGAAATATCTTGCAACGATAGAACGTTGTGGATACCGTAACCCAGGGTTATGGAGATGAGTCATGGCGGTTGCAGGTCGGCGCGGCTTCCTGATGGGCGCGGGTGCGGCTGCGGCCGGATTGGGTGCAGGTCCGGCGCTGGCCCAGCACTCCACCGGTGCGCCCAGCCCGATACGGATCGGCTGCCTTGTGGCGCTCAGCGGCCCTCAGGAGGTGCTCGGCCGCCCGATCCTGGACGGCGCCGCCATCGCCGCCGACCAGGTGAACGAGGCTGGCGGACTGCTCGGCCGGCCGGTGGAGATCGTTCCTTACGACGTTCGTGCCGATCCCACCGTCGCCCTGCGCGGCTTGCGGGAGATGACGGGATTGGGCGTCAACCTTCTGTGCGGCGTGCTGTCCAGCACCGTCGGCCTGGCGCTGGCGCCAGAGCTGCAGCCGGCCGGCGCCACCCTCATCACCTGCGCCGCGGCCTCGGAGAAGCTGACGCACGAGGCCTACACGCCAAACCTGTTTCGCGTGACCGACGAGACCTGCATGCGCAACTGCGCACAGGCCCGGCTGATGGCGGAACGGTATCCGCACGTCCGCCGCTGGGGCGCCATCATCCCCGACGTGGAGTATGGCGCTTCCGCCTATGCCTCCTTCCGCGCCGGGCTGCAGGAGGCCTATCCGGCGCGCACTGGACGTATGCCCGAGTTGGCGGAGCCGGTGGTGGCCCATTTCGGCGCGGACGAGTTCGGAGCCGAGATTGCGGCCTTGCAGGCGGATGGGGCCGACGGGCTGTTCATCGCCATCTACGGTGATGACGCAATCGCCTTCTACCGCCAAGCATCGCAGGCCCGGCTGATGCGCCGGATCCAGGTACTGGCGGATGCGGTCAACGAATTCCTGGTGCCGGAAACGCTCGGCGCAGGGTGCCCGGAGCATCTATGGCTGGGGATGACCTGGTATTACGGCGGCTATCAGGGTTTGCCGCTGGGCCGGCAGCTTTACCGGGAATACGTGAGGCGGACCGGGAACATGGTGCCTCTGGGCTTTGTGAATGCCGGGCACTCGGCGGTGCTGGCCTATGCCGCGGCGATCCGCAAGGCCAGGGCAGTGGACACCGCGCCGGTGATCTCGGCGCTGCGCGGGCTGACCTTCGACACTGCGAAAGGGCCGGTGACGCTGCGGCGGGAGGACAACCAGGCGGTGTGCGACGTGAACTTCATCCGGATCAGGTCGGGCGTCGAAGCCGGCTTGGGCAACATGGATGGTGCACGCCCGGATGTCGAAGTGGCGGAATTCGTGCGCTACGGCGGCGCCGACGTGATCGAGCCACCGTCGCCGGGCCAGCCGGTCAAGTATCGGGGACAGGGTTAGGCACGAGCATTTGCCATTCCGGTGCATGCCGCGCCGGATACGGCGGAAACCCGCCCAAACTGTTTTGGTGCTACGTGATCTCTTGCGGATCGGCACTCGTATTTCCGCGGCACGGTGTGGCGGGAAAGCAACGGTTCACGTGAGCAACATGCTAGAAGTAGAGGGGAATTCCCACTTCTGTTGCATAAAAGCTTCACCAGTGCTCTTTGAGCCACGACGGCGGTAGATACTGGGTTGCGGCGGTCCTCAGTCTCTGTAACTTTGCTCCTGTTTAAGCAGAGTTACCATCTTCACTTCCAGGAACATGCCAATGATGTCCCGTTCAAACGTATTATCCGCTGTGCTGCTTGCAGCTTCGCTTGCTGCCTGCTCGCAGATATCGGACGCACCGCCCGTTTCTAGCAATTCGAATGGGCAGAACCAGGCGCCGCAGCCGGCCAATAGCCTGCCGGAAGGGTCTGCGGTGAGCGCCCCGCTCACGAGCCAGACCGGTGTCGTCAGCCAAACCACGCCTCCGCCCACGCCCCAGATCCGGCGCCGGGTTCGCCGTCCCAGCCGTTTGTTTCACCGGCGTCCGCGCCCGACAACGCCAGCAGCTCCGATCGCGCCGGCAACTCCGCCGGCTTCGACTGGAACCACGCCGCAGTAACACTGTCCGGGACGGGGCAGCAAATCCCGTCCCGTCTTGGCGCCACATGCTGGTTGGTGCCTGTTTGTGAGTGCATTGCGCTCAGCCTTCTGGCGTGGGTTTCAAGATAAAGCAGCCAGGCCGGCTTGCATCTAGCCTTGATGCAAACCGTTTTAGGCGCTTTCTCGGCCAGCAGGCTTCCGCTCGGCGCTTTATGGACCCGAGACGGTTGAGGTTGGGACCGCCACCCGGTCTCGCCTCCTCAAGCTCTTCTGACAGCCGGCCCGGCCGGCGCGGCTTCTGTGCCAGGCGGCAAGTGGGCTAGGGTGCCCCGGCACCAGAAGGACCCTGCCCGTGAGCGGCTTCCGCAGCACCGAACGCTACATCGCCTCCCGCGACCTGGAGGTGGCGGTCAACGCCGCCGTCGCCCTGCAGCGCCCGCTGCTGGTCAAGGGTGAACCCGGCACCGGCAAAACCGTCCTGGCGCACGAGGTTGCCGCTGCCCTGGGCTACCCGCTGGTCGAGTGGCACGTGAAGTCCACCACGAAGGCGCAGCAGGGCCTGTATGAATACGACGCGGTGTCCCGGTTGCGCGACAGCCAGCTCGGCGACCCCAAGGTGGCGGACATCGCCAACTATATCGTCCGCGGCAAGCTGTGGGACGCCTTCGACGCCGAGCGGCCCCAGGTCGTGCTGATCGACGAGATCGACAAGGCCGACATCGAGTTCCCGAACGACCTGTTGCTCGAACTCGACCGCATGCAGTTCTTTGTCTATGAAACCCGGCAGACCGTCGCCGCCAAGCACCGGCCCGTGGTCATCATCACCAGCAACAACGAGAAGGAGCTGCCGGACGCCTTCCTGCGCCGCTGCTTCTTCCACTACATCCGCTTCCCCGACCGCCCGACGATGGAGCGGATCGTGGACACCCACTACCCCGGGCTGCAAGCGGACCTGGCGCGCGAGGCGCTCAACGTCTTCTTCCAGATACGCGAGGTGCCCGGCCTCAAGAAGAAGCCGGCCACGTCCGAGCTGCTGGACTGGCTCAAGCTGCTGATGATCGAGGACATGCCGGCGGACGCGCTGCGCAGCACCGATGCCCGGGTGGTGATCCCGCCGCTGCACGGCGCGCTGCTGAAGAACGAGCAGGACGTCCACCTGTTCGAGCGCCTGGCGTTCCTGAACCGGCGCGGCGGGTAGCGCCGTGTTCGGGCACTTCGTGCTGGCGCTGCGGGACGCCGGGGTGCCGGCGTCCATCACGGAGTACCTGGCGCTGCTGGGCGCGATGCGGGCGGGCGTTGCCGATTACAGCGTCGAGGACTTCTACCACCTCAGCCGCGCCGCGCTGGTCAAGGACGAGCGGCACCTGGACCGCTTTGACCAGGTTTTTGGCCAGGTGTTCCGCGGGCTGGAGGCGCAAGAAGGCGAGGGCGGCGAAGAAGGCCCGGCCCCGCGCGAACTGCCGGCGGAGTGGCTGCGCCGCATGGCGGAACGGCTGCTGACCCCCGAGGAGCGGGCACAGATAGAAGCCCTGGGCGGCTTCGACAAGCTGATGGACACCCTGCGGCAGCGCCTGGCCGAGCAGCAGGGCCGGCACCAGGGCGGCAGCAAGTGGATCGGCACGGGGGGCACCTCGCCCTTCGGCGCCTATGGCTACAACCCCGAGGGCGTGCGGATCGGCCAGCAAGAAAGCCGCAACCGCCGGGCCGTGAAGGTGTGGGACCGGCGCGAGTTCCGCGACCTGGACGACGGCGTGGAGCTGGGCACCCGCAACATTAAGCTGGCGCTGCGCCGCCTGCGCCGCTTCGCCCGCACCGGCGCCGCGACCGAGTTGGACATGCCCGGCACCATCCGCGCCACCGCGCACAACGCCGGGTCGCTGGACCTCAAAATGGTGCCGGAGCGGCACAACGCGGTGAAGGTGCTGCTGTTCTTGGACGTGGGCGGCAGCATGGACGACCACATCCGCGCCTCCGAGGAGCTGTTCTCGGCGGCGCGCAGCGAGTTCAAGCACCTGCAATTCTACTACTTCCACAACTGCCCGTATGAGCGGCTGTGGCAGAGCAACGCCCGGCGGCGCGACCAGGTGATCCCGACCGAGGAGGTCCTACGCACCTACGGCCCGGATTACCGCGCCATCTTCGTCGGCGACGCCACCATGAGCCCCTACGAGATCGCCGCCCCGGGCGGCAGCGTCGAGCACTGGAACGACGAGGCCGGCGGGGTGTGGATGGGCCGCCTGCTGGGCCACTGGCGCCGCAGCGCCTGGCTGAACCCGGTGCCGCGGGACTGGTGGTCCGGCGCGCAGTCCGTCGGCATGATGCGGGAGCTGATGGAGAACCGCATGTATCCGCTGACCCCCGGCGGCCTCGACGAGATGATCCGGGAACTCGGCAGGTGAGGGCGGTCCTCGCCGCCGCGCTGCTGGCCCTGGCGCCGGCAGCGGAGGCGGCGGAGG
>CAXTOB010000247.1:0-9153 GCA_964245505.1 uncultured Acetobacteraceae bacterium
CGCCTGGACCGCCCGCACCACGTCCCGCAACCGCGCGCACAGGGCGGCGGAGGCTGGCGGCAGGTCGGCTGCCGTGAGCACATCGAGCGCCGGGCCAGCCGGGCCAGCCACCAGCAGCAGGTTGGTCAGCAGCCCGGCGATGGGTCCGCCATGCCGTGCAACCTCGGCAGCGTCCTTCCGGTCGAGCGCATGGGTCAAGGCCTGACGGTCGGGGCCGGTGATCCCGGCCTCGTCCAGCAGGGTCGGCGCCAAAGGCGGCAGGGTCAGGTCGAAGCTGACCCGGTCCAAGCCGATGGCCGCCAGCGCCGCGGCAGCCAGAACGACGATCTCCGCGTCCGCTGCCGGCGAATCGACGCCGATCAGCTCGATCCCGGCCTGCGCCACCTGCCGGTCCGCCGCCAGCCCAAGCCCACGCAGCAGCAGGCACTGCCCGGCATAGGACAGCCGCAACGGCCGCGGATAGCCCGCCATCCGCGTTGAGGCGATGCGCGCCACCTGCGGCGTCATGTCCGCACGCACGCCCATCATCCTATGGGTAGCCGGGTCCATGACGCGGAACGCTTGGTCCTGCATGGCGCTGCCGGCGCCGGCCAGCAGCCCGTCCTCGAATTCCAGCAGCGGCGGCTTGACCCGGTCGTAGCCGTGCGCGGCGAAGGCCTCCATTAGTTTGGACACAGTCGAGGCCTCTGTTTCCGCCTCAGGAGGCAACAGGTCGTGCAGGCCAGCCGGCAGCAACGCCGGGTTCGGGGGCAGGTCGTCGGTCATAGGAGGCGCCGTATAGCCTAGAACTGCAGGGTCGTCGCCTGCACCACCAGCGGCAGCGCGCGCACCTGATGCAGCACGGCCTCTGGCACCGGGGCGTCCACCGATGCGAGGCAAATCGCATCTCCGCCTGCGGCGGCACGACCCAGGTGGAAGGTTGCGATGTTGATGCCGGCGTCCGACAGCGCCGCGCCGAAACGGCCGATGAAGCCGGGGCGGTCCTGGTTCGTCACATACAGCATGTGGCGGCCGAAATCGGCCTCGACCTTGATGCCCTTGATCTCCACGAGCCGCGGGCTGGCCGCGCCGAACAGAGTGCCGGCGACGCTGCGGGTCAGGCGGTTCGCTCCATCGGACCGGCCCTCCCGATCCGATGACACCGTCAGGCGCACGAGGGTCTGATACTCGCTGGGCCGGTCGTGGACGGTCTCCGAGACGTCCATCCCACGCTCCCGCGCGATCACCGGGGCGTTCACCATGTTAACGCCCTCCATCAAGGGGCCGAGCAGCCCAGCTACTACCGCCGCCGTCAGCGGACGATGGTTCAGCGTCGCAGCCTGACCTTCGTACTCGATGGCAAGGCTGCGCAGCGCACCCCGGTCCGCCGCCGTCATCTGCCCGGCAAATGTGCCGAGCAGGCGGCACAGCTCCATGTAGGGCCGCAGCCGAGGCGCCTCCTCCGCCGAAAGCGATGCCATGTTGACGGCATTGGCCACCGCGCCGGTCAGCAGGAAGTCGGCCATCTGGTCCGCCACCTGCAGCGCGACGTTCTCCTGCGCCTCGGTGGTGGCGGCGCCCAGATGCGGCGTGCACACCACGTTTTCGCAGGCAAACAGGGGGCTGGCGGTGGCGGGCTCGGTCTCGAACACGTCCAGCGCGGCACCGGCGACGTGGCCGCTGATGAGCGCCTCCGCGAGCGCGCCCTCGTCCACCAGGCCGCCGCGGGCGCAGTTGATGATGCGGACGCCACGCTTGCAGGCAGCCAAGGCATCGCGGGACAGGATGTTGCGGGTGGCGTCGGTCAGCGGCGTGTGCAGGGTGATGACATCGGCACGGGCTAGCAGGTCCGGCAGCTCCACCTTCTCGACACCCAATGCTAGGGCCCGCGGCTCGGTCAGATAAGGGTCATAGGCGATCACCCGCATGTGCAGCCCGATTGCGCGGTTGGCGACGATGGCGCCGATGTTGCCGCATCCGATCAGCCCCAGGGTCTTGCCGGTCAGCTCGACCCCCAGGAAGCGGTTCTTTTCCCAGCGGCCGGCGCGGGTGCTGGCGGTGGCTTCCGGGATCTGCCGGGCCAGGGCGAACATCATGGCGATGGCATGCTCGGCCGTCGTGGTGGCGTTGCCGTTCGGCGTGTTCATCACTACGACGCCCCGGGCGGTCGCGGACTTCACGTCCACATTGTCCACGCCGATGCCGGCGCGTCCGACCACGCGCAGGCGCGGCGCGGCATCAAGCACCTCCCGCGTGACCTTGGTGGCGCTGCGTATGGCCAGGCCGTCGTAGCCGCCGATGCAAGCGCGCAATTCCGCCGGCGACAGGCCAGGGCGCAGGTCCACGTCCACGCCCCGGCTGCGGAAGACCTCGACCGCTGCGGGGGAGAGCTTGTCGCTGATCAGGACGCGCGGCGCCGTCATGCGCCGGCGTCCCTGGCCACCGAGGCATAGGCCCACTCGACCCATGGCAGCAGGGCCTGGATATCCGACGTTTCCACCGTGGCGCCGCCCCAGATCCGCAGACCCGGCGGCGCGTCGCGGTAAGACGCGACGTCATAGGCCACGCCCTCCTTGTCCAGCAGCCCGGCCAGGCGCTTGGCCGCCTTGCCCTGCCCCTCTGCGTCCAGCGCGATGAACCAGGGCGCAGTCACCTTGAGGCATATGCTGGTGCAAGATTGCGTAGCCGGGTCAGCGGCCAAGAAGTCCACCCAGGGCGTCCGCGCCACCCAGGTGGCGACCGCGGCCAGGTTGGCTTCGCTGCGGGCGATCAAGGCGGGCAGACCGCCGACTGATTCGGCCCAGCGCAGGCCGTCCAGCGCGTCCTCCACGCACAACATGCTGGGGGTGTTGATGGTCTCGCCTCGGAAGATGCCGGCGGACAGCTTGCCGCCGCTGGTCATGCGGAACACTTTGGGCAACGGCCAGGCAGGCTTGTAGGACTCCAGCCGGGCGACCGCGCGTGGGGATAGGGCGATCATGCCGTGCGCTGCCTCACCCCCCAGTACCTTCTGCCAGGACCAGGTAACGACATCGAGCTTTTCGTACGGCAGCTCCATCGCGAAGGCGGCCGACGTCGCGTCGCATATGACCAAGCCGTCCCGCGTCGTGCTGATCCACTCGGCGCCGGGCAGGCGCACGCCGGAGGTCGTGCCGTTCCAGGCAAAGACCAAGTCGCGCACCGGGTCAATGCCGGCGAGGTCTGGCAACGCGCCATAAGGGGCCGCGCGCACGCGAGCGTCCGCCAGCTTGAGCTGCTTCACCACGTCCGTTGCCCATGCTTCTGAGAAGCTTTCGAAGGCAAGGATATCCACACCCCTGGCGCCAAGCATGGACCACATCGCCATCTCTACCGCTCCGGTGTCCGATCCGGGGACGATGCCTAGGCGCCAATCCGCTGGAAGGCCGAGGATTGCGTGGGAACGGTCGATGACCTCCTGCAGCCGAGCCTTTGGCCCGGCGGCGCGGTGGCTGCGGCCCAGCAGCGCACCGGATAGCGCGTGCAGCGACCAGCCTGGACGCTTGGCGCAGGGGCCTGAGGAGAAGTCAGGGTTGGCCGGGCGCAACTGCGGCTTTATCGGCGCGGCATCGAGTGCGAGCGACATGTTCGCTCTCCCTTACAGAAGAGAAGCGTCCCGGTGGGGGGACGTGGCCCGGCACCGGTTTAGGACGGGAACAGAATGGGAGCAACCAGAACGCTGCCCTCCTCTCTCTCCCTCCGGGAGGGTTGGGGTGAGGGAAAGGTCGCGAGGACTACCCTTGCCAGTTAGAGCAGACTGCAGTCAGGTCCGCAGGCGCAAGGACGGAACTTGGAACTGCAAGCCTCTGCCTGCAAACCAAAAGTTAGGCCAGTTTGCGTCCAATCTGGGCGCAGCCCGGTTTAGAAGGGAGTCAGCACTACACGCAATCGGACTTGCGCTGCTTGGCTTCCCTCACCCCAACCCTCTCCCGGAGGGAGAGGGAGCAGGAGCAGCGACGCCATGCCACAATGGGCCGTGCCCGCCGCCGAGGCCCGGCGCGGCCAGGATCGCGGCGTGGACGTAGCTGCATGCGCGCACCACCGCGTTCCGCAACGCCATGCCTTGCGCCAGTCCAGCCGCAACCGCGCTGGCCAGGGTGCAGCCGGTCCCGTGGGTGTGGCGCGTTTCGATGCGGGCGCTGCGGATCACCTCGATCCCGTCCGGCGTCGCGAGGATGTCCTCCACCACTGGGCCGGACAGGTGCCCGCCCTTCAGCAGCACGGCTTGCGCGCCCAGGCTGAGCAATGCACGCGCGGCATCCCTGGCGGCAGCATGATCCGGGATAGCGCGCCCGAGCAGCGCCTCCGCTTCCGGCACGTTGGGCGTCAGTACCGCTGCGAGCGGCAGCAGGTCGCGCACCAGCGCCGCCACCGCATCAGCATCCAGCAGGCTCGCCCCACCCTTTGCCATCATCACCGGGTCCACGACGATCGGCAGCCCGGTGCTCCGCAGCACCTCCGCCACAGCCGCAACCATTTCCGCCGTGCCCAACATCCCCGTCTTGACCGCATCGGCGCCGATGTCGTCCAGCACGGACCGCATCTGCTGCTGCACGAAGGCCGGCGGCACCGGGAAAACGCCCTGGACGCCCAGGGTGTTCTGGGCCGTCAGCGCCGTGATGGCCGTGGTGCCATAGCCGCCCAGCGCCATCACTGTCTTCAGGTCCGCTTGGATACCTGCCCCACCGCCCGAGTCCGACCCGGCGACGATCAGGACCCTTCCTGGCATGACCCGGCCTGGACCCGGGCCCGTCAAGCTGCCTGGCCGGCCGCCGCCCTGATCGTGTCGCACAGCTCCAGCACGATGCGGTCCACCATCGCGCTGTCCTCCCCCTCCGCCATCACTCGCACGACAGGCTCGGTCCCGCTGGGACGGAGCAGCAAGCGGCCGGTAGTACCCAACTCAGCCTCCGCCGCGGCAACGGCAGCCAGCACGCGCGGATGATGCAGCGGCGCCGGGCCGATGAAGCGAACGTTGCTGAGGCGTTGAGGCAGCGGGTCGAACACGCGGCATGCCTCGCTGGCCGGGCGTCCCTCTTCCACCAGAACGGCAAGCACCTGCAACGCCGCGATCAGGCCGTCGCCCGTCGTTGCATAATCAGACATGATCATGTGGCCTGACTGCTCGCCGCCGACGTTGAAGCCGTCCGCACGCATGCGCTCCACCACGTAACGGTCGCCTACCTTGGTGCGGTGCAGGTCCAAGCCCTGCCCGGCCAGGAACCGCTCCAGACCGAGGTTGGACATCACCGTCGCGACCACGCCGCCGCCGGTCAGGCGTCCCGCCCGGCCCCAGCTCTGCGCGATCAAGGCCAGGATCTGGTCGCCGTCCACCAGCTCCCCACGCTCGTTGGACAGCAGCAGCCGGTCAGCGTCGCCATCCAGCGCGATGCCGAGGTCGGCCTTGTGCTCCAGCACCTTGCTGCACAGGAAGCCAGGCACCGTCGAGCCGCAGCCCTTGTTGATGTTGAAGCCATCCGGCTCCACCCCCACAGGTATGATGGTCGCGCCCAGCTCCCACAGCACGGTCGGCGCCACGCGGTAGCCGGCGCCGTTGGCGCAGTCCACCACGATCCGCATCCCGTCCAGCGTGCGTCCGCGTGGGAAGGTCGCCTTGGCCGACTCGATATATCGCCCGCCGGCGTCGTTCAGCCGGGACGCCCGGCCGAGCTTGGTCGGGGGCGCCATGCGATGCGACCGGTCGGCGGCCATCAGCAGCTCGATTTCCAGCTCGGTCGCGTCGGACAGCTTGTAGCCGTCGGGGCCGAACAGCTTGATGCCGTTGTCCTCGAAGGCGTTGTGCGACGCCGAGATCATTACCCCCAGATCGGCACGCAGGCTGCGGGTCAGCATGGCAATGGCCGGCGTCGGCAGCGGCCCGACCAGCGTCACGTCCATCCCGGCGCCGATGAAGCCGGCGACCAGCGCCGGCTCGATCATGTAGCCGCTGAGACGGGTGTCCTTGCCGATCACGACCTGATGGCGATGCTCGCCGCGGACGAACATCAGCCCGGCCGCCTGGCCAAGCTGCAGCGCCGTCTCCGCCGTCATCGGATCAACGTTGGCGGTACCACGTATGCCGTCGGTGCCGAACAACCGTCGCTTGCTCATGCGTAACCCCTTAACCGTTGCATGAGCCATACCCTAGCCCGCCAGACCCTGCCAGACGCGCAACGCTTGTACCGTTGCAGCCACGTCGTGCACCCGCAGAATACCGGCGCCCTGTGACACGGCATACAGCCCGGCAGCAACCGATCCCGCTGCCCGCCCCGCCGGGTCAGCCACGCCAGAAAGCCCGCCGATGAAGCCCTTCCGCGAGACCCCCACCAGGATAGGGCAGCCAAGGTTACGGAACGCTGAAAGCCCACGCAGCAAGGCAATGCTGCCCGCAGGCGTTTTCGCGAAGCCGATCCCGGGATCAACGGCGATGTCGGCCCGGCGTATGCCAGCCGCCTCCGCCAGGGCCACGCGCGCGGAAAGCTCGGCCAGGACGTCGCCAACCACATCGTTGTAGCGGGTCATGCCGGTCATTGTGGCCGGAGTGCCACGCATGTGCATCAACACGACGGGACAGCCACGCGCCGCTACCAGCGGCAGCGCACAGGCATCATGGGACAGGGCGGACACATCGTTGATAACGGTGGCGCCCGCATCCAGCGCAGCGGCCATCGTCTCGGCATTGCGGGTGTCCACCGACAGCCTCACACCCGTGCCGGCAAGTGCGGTGATCACCGGCAGGATGCGCCGCCGCTCCTCATCCGGTGGGGTCGGGGCCGAGCCAGGCCGCGTGCTTTCCCCGCCGACATCCAGGATCGCAGCCCCATCGGCAATCATCTGCAAACCCGCCGCAACGGCGCGGCCAGGGTCGAGATGCAGCCCACCATCGCTAAAACTATCCGGCGTAGCATTCAGGATGCCCATGACAACCGGTCCCGCCGGCAGCCCCGCCCAACCTTCAGGCAAAGAAAAGGCCGGTCCCACTTTCGCAGGACCGGCCCAAACTTCAGTCACCCAGCCCTAACCCGGCTGCGGCTGCGGCCCAAGCCCCCCAGTGGACGGCGGCGCCAACGGCCGCCCGGAAGTTGGCACGGAAGCCCGGCGGCTTTCCGGTGCCGGCTCATCCACGACCGCCCTGACAATCGGATCACCACGCAGCACCGTCCGGATCTCGTCGCCAGACAGCGTCTCATACTCCAGCAACGCACGGGCAATCCGGTGCAGGTCGTCAAGCCGCGCCGTCAGGAGCGCCTTGGCTCCACTGTAGGCCTCATCGATGGTCCGCTTGATCTCGCCATCGATCTCCCGCGCCGTCACCTCGGAAACGTTCTTGTTCTGCGTCACCGAATGACCCAGGAACACTTCCTGACTATTATCACCATAGGCGATCATACCGAGCTTATCGCTCATGCCCCACTCAGTGATCATCGCACGAGCCAAGCCAGTCGCCTGCTTGATGTCGCTCGACGCACCGCTCGTAACCCGGTCGGCACCGAAGATCAGCTCCTCCGCAACCCGGCCACCCATCGCCAGCCTGATCTTCGACAGTGCCCAGGCCTTGCTATACCCGAGGCGATCACCCTCCGGCAGGCTCATCACCATGCCCAGGGCACGGCCACGCGGTATGATGGTCGCCTTGTGGATCGGCTCAGCATCTGGGTCATTGATCGAGACCAGGGCATGACCCGCCTCATGATAAGCCGTCAGCCGCTTTTCGTCCTCGCTCATAACCAGCGAGCGACGTTCGGCGCCCATCATCACCTTATCCTTGGCGAACTCGAACTCGGTCATCGCCACGACCCGCTTGCCCAACCGAGCCGCCACCAGCGCAGCCTCATTCACCAGGTTGGCCAGGTCCGCACCAGAGAAGCCCGGCGTGCCCCGCGCAATCACCTTTGGATCAACGTCGCTGGCCAGTGGCACCTTCCGCATGTGCACCCGCAGAATCTTCTCCCGCCCGCCAACGTCGGGGTTCGGCACCACCACCTGGCGATCGAACCGGCCGGGACGCAGCAGCGCTGGGTCGAGCACGTCCGGCCGGTTGGTCGCGGCGATAAGGATCACGCCCTCATTCGCCTCGAAGCCGTCCATCTCGACCAGCATCTGGTTGAGCGTTTGCTCCCGCTCATCATTGCCGCCGCCTAGACCGGCTCCACGATGGCGGCCGACCGCATCGATCTCGTCGATGAAGATGATGCAAGGCGCATTCTTCTTGCCCTGCTCGAACATGTCGCGCACGCGGCTCGCACCGACGCCCACGAACATCTCCACGAAGTCGGAGCCAGAGATGGTGAAGAACGGCACGTTGGCCTCACCAGCGATGGCACGGGCCAGCAGCGTCTTACCAGTGCCCGGCGGACCCACGAGCAACACGCCCTTGGGGATCTTGCCACCCAGCCGCTGGAACTTCTGCGGGTCCTTCAGGAACTCGACGATCTCCTGCAGCTCGCCCTTCGCCTCGTCGATGCCGGCAACGTCCTCGAACGTCACCCGCCCCTGCTTCTCCGTCAGCATACGAGCACGCGACTTGCCGAAGCCCATCGCCCGTCCGCCGCCCGACTGCATCTGCCGCATGAAGAACACCCACACGCCGATCAGCAGCAGCATGGGGAACCAGTTGAGCAGGATGTGCACCAGCGGGTTCTCGCTGTCCTCCGGCTTCGCGATCACGCGGACGTTCTTGTCCGTCAGCTTGCTGACCAGCGCCGGATCCTCCGGCGTATACGTCTGGAAGGTCCGGCCGTCGGTCAACTGGCCCGATACCGTCCGGCCCTGGATCACGACGTCGCGCACGCGCCCGCCGTTCACCTCGCCGATGAAGTCCGAATACGCCACCTGCGTCGCCGGGCGCTGCGTGCCCCCGGGCTGGAACAGGTTGAACAGCACAACGAGCAACAGGGCGATAATGACCCAGAGCGCGAGGTTACGTCCGAAATTGCTCATCATTCGATCCCAGTCGTCCCAAAGTGCGTGGTCAAGTCCGTCTCCACGCTCGGCGCCACCTGGCGCCCTGACAGGCAAAAGACATAGGGTGCCCCGTCCCTATGTGCATCCCCTGGCCATCCGCCCTGCATCAAGCAGGCACGAACGGCGCCCCCGCCAGCGGGCGGGATGGGCGGAAATCGACGGCGACGCTAAGACACGTTTCAGCATCAGGAT
>CAXTOB010000248.1:0-4820 GCA_964245505.1 uncultured Acetobacteraceae bacterium
CTGCTGCTGGCGCTGCTTGGCGGCCTGCTGCTGAACCTGATGCCCTGCGTGTTCCCCGTGCTCGCGATGAAGGCAATGGCGCTGGCCCGCATGTCCGGCGCGGCGCTGGGCGAGGTGCGACGGCACGCCCTGTCCTACACAGCAGGCGTCATGCTGGCGTTCGGCGCACTGGGCGGCATGTTGCTGGCCCTGCGGGCGGCGGGTGGCGCGGTGGGTTGGGGATTCCAGTTCCAATCCCCAGCCTTCGTCGCGGCGATGGCGTGGGTGCTGTTCGGAGTGGGGCTGAACCTATCCGGCGTGTTCCAGGTCGGCGGACGGCTGGCCGGTGCGGGGCAGGGGCTGACCTCGCGCGGCGGCCATGCCGGCAGCTTCGCCACCGGGGCGCTGGCGGTGCTGGTGGCAACCCCGTGCACGGCGCCATTCATGGGTGCGGCCATCGCGGCGGCGCTGGCAGCCCCGGCCCCGTTGACGCTGCTGGTGTTCGGAGCGATGGGCCTTGGCCTAGCCGCGCCCTATGCAGTGCTGGCCCTAATACCCGGCGCCGCGCGGCTGTTGCCTCGGCCCGGCGCCTGGATGGACGTGCTGCGCGGCGTTCTCGCCTTTCCGATGTACGCCGCCGCCGCCTGGCTGGTCTGGGTCATAAGCCAGCAGACCGGACCGGACGGCGTATTGCCGGCGCTGGGCGGCCTGCTCCTGGTGGGCTTCGCCGCCTGGTCCTACGGACTGACGCAGGCATCCGGCGGCCGCTGGCTGGGCCGCGGCGCCGCACTCGCCGCCATGGCGCTCGCCGCCGCCCTGTTGCCGGCCTTGAGCGCAGCGCCCGCAGCCCAGGCCCAAGCCGCGCCGGCCGAGGGGATCGAGCCATACACCCCCACCCGCCTGGCCAGCCTGCGTGCGGCCGGACGGCCGGTGTTCGTCAACATGACCGCGGCCTGGTGCGTGTCCTGCCTGGTCAACGAGCGCGTCGCCCTGGCGCCCACCGCCGTGCGGGACGCCTTCGCCACTCACCGCGTGGCCTACCTGAAGGGCGATTGGACCCGCGGCGACCCGGCCATCACCGCCTTCCTGCGGGAGCATGGCCGTGACGGCGTGCCGCTCTACGTCTTCTATCCCGCCGGGTCCGGGGCGCCCACCGTGCTGCCGCAGATACTGACGGAGGCTGCCGTCCTGGAGCAGCTTGACAAGGCCGGGGGCTGATTCCGTATTGCTTCCTGGCGTTCTCGGCCAGGAAGCGCCGGTGCATCTTCCAAGCCCGTCCGCGGCGCCCTCCGGCCGTCGCCCTGGCTTCAAAGGCCTGGATGACCCATCTTTGCGTCGTCCCCCCACAGGAGACCGGACATGTTGCGCGTGCTTGCTGTTCCCATCCTTTGCATCCTGACATTGCAGGGATGCGGCGGGCCGTCTGCCCCCGGCCATCCACCAGTGCCCCCGGTGCTGGCCGAAGATGTGCCAGCGCCCCCCGAGCCTCGCGTCGCCCTGATTTGGCAGCCGGGGCACTACGACTGGACCGGCAGCGACTACCAGTGGGTCCCTGGCAAGTGGGTCGAGCGGGCAGGCCACGGCACGTTGTGGCAGGATGGCTATTGGCAACGCAACGGCGCCACGGAGGTCTGGCTTCCCGCGCACTGGATATAGGCGTACCCGACCGGCATCCGGGCCAAAAGCAAGATTGGTTTGCGTCCAACCCGGACGCAAACCGATTTGCTGCCAACCACCGAAAGATCTAATCGCTGGCGATGGCATCGTCATTGCGGGCCGCTCTTGCGGCGTAGCGATCCAGCACTGCAAACACAGGTCCCGCCATCCCGAACTGCTGCGCCAAGGCCGGCCTGCAATGACGTGGCCCGGTCAGGATCGAAAAGTCAGAACCTCCGGCGATTGCTATGACTTCATTGTTTGCTAGCACAAATTTGCAGTCTGGTGCGACCGCTGCGTGTCCGCAGCTGCCTGCGATTTGCCCTCCGCCTGAACGTCAGCGGGTGGATGCCGATGACTGACCTTCGCCAGATCCAGCGTCATTCGGACCGGCAGTGCCCTGGGCGGTAGCGCCAGGCGCGGGCGGTTGGCCAGCAGGCGATCCCCCGGCGCCGGGAGTTGCGTCGGCCTGTGGCGGGGCGACCGGAACCGGTGAGGCCGGGGGCTGCTGCCCCTGCTGCGGCTGTTGCTTGCTCAACGGGATAAGGAATGGCTGGGCCGCAGCAGGCCCCGCCATCAACAGGGTGGCCAAGATGGCAAGTTGCAATTTCATCGATGCACTCCGGAGGCTCAAACGTCACTACGATAGACCAGGCGTTACGGGGCCGAGTGGAAGGTCCGCACGCCATTCTGGTCAGTCGTATAAGTGCCGATGATAGGCCGGCGTTCCCCACTCCGGTCCGGCGCGGGCTCTGGCGGAGCCGCCGGCGGTGCCTCCGGAACAGGCGTCAGGTAAAGCGCCTCCTGCCCACTCGGTGGCAGACCGTGCTCCCGGGCCTCGGAAGACGGATTGGAACGGCCGTTGGACCGTGACGAGGACGAGTTGTGCCTGGAGGAGCTTGACTCCCGCGACCGCCCTTCCGCCTGCCGCGCTTCCCGTCTCGACCGCGGCGAGGATGGATCGGCTTCGGTTGTGGACGCTGCGGCAGCGCGTTGCGACGCTCCCGGGTTTTGGGACGCCGTGCTATCCGCCCCACCCTTGTCCGCAGACGGAGTAGCTGCAACGCCCGTCGGCAGTTGAACGGCAGACGGCGCCGCCGTCGTCACCACGGCGTGCCCCGACGAGTCTGAGCCCACACCTCCTGCACCGCCGGACTGTGCGCTGGAATTGAACCCTGGCGCATCGCCCCGGGCCATATACGGCACGACTTGGACTGGCACGGGGACCAGCCCGGGCGTCGTCCCAGGCTGCGACGCCGTTTGCAACAAGAAGGCAGACCCGCCCGGCCACCCGTAACGCCCAATCAGCACGCCGACCGCGATGGAAACAGACATCGCCAGGCCAATTCCAATCCAAGTCATGGACGACCGCCGCCGGGCCGGATACGCGGCGGGCGCGGGCGGCCCTGACAGCACCGGCCGCTGCACCGGAGCTTGGACCGGTTCAGGGAGCGGCGGAACCGACAGGTTCGGCCAGGGTGAAGACAGCGGACCCGGCGAAGCAAGCCCAGACGGACCAAGCCCAGACGGACCAAGGCTAGGTGGAACGAGGTGCGGCCGGGACGGAGGCAACGGAACGGCGGCTGGCGTGCCCGTCTCGGACGGAGGCTCATCCAGCAGCGCCGCCGGCATCTCCGGCAACTCGGCAGCTAGGGTGATCACCGGGCTGGCTGCAAGGCGCGTACGAAGAAACGCCATCTCATCCACGTGCAGGTCTGGCAGGCCCGTTTGACCCGCCAACACCAAACGCAGCGCCGGAGCCGACCTGCAGGTAAATTGCAGGTAACGCAAGGCGGTCCGTTGCAGCATCTCCCCGCCTTCGACCAGGAGTGCAATCACCGCGTTGTCTGCATCCGGAACCGTCAACGCCTGGAACCCAAGCTCCAGCACCTCATCGTCGTGTCCATCAATGTCGGGACGTTCCGTGATCTGCGCCATCAAGCCGGACAGGCTCAGTCCACCAGGTGCCAGAGCAGAGGCTCGCAGCACGCGGCACCGATGCTGGGCAAGTGCCGCCGCCACCGCGTCGAGCAGGGCTGACAAGCCGCTGCCGCCGGCCACCACGGCATCCCCCCCGCTGAGCACCCGGTCCAAGATCAGGCCAAGCGCCTCGGCCTCCGGCAGGGGCAGTTCAGTGCTATGCGTATCCACGGTGCTCCCCTCGCTCTGCGACCTCGGGTGAAAGCATCATTAACATCGCTACGAGCCAATCGCCAAACCCACGCACCGGGCAGAGGATGTCTAGGCCAGGCGCAAAACCCTACATACAAAAAGCGACGGTCCTTTTGCAGTCGGATAAGTGCGCCGTCGTCAGCGCCATGACAACCACTTTCCTTCCAACGGCTTGGCTGGCCCTTTGCAAGCAAACGGTCAAGGTCCGGTGAAGTCGTCGGCCAGACCCAGCGTCAACTGCCAGGAGCCGGGGTAGGCTGTTCCGGCGGGGCTGGCGGCACAGCGGGCTGCCCGGGAGCCGATAGGTCCTGCTGCTGAACCGGGGCAGGTGCGGGAGCAGTCTCCGCCGATTGCAACCAATCACGCAGGGAGCGGCGGGCCTGGAACTCCAGCTCCACGTTCATGTCGTCCGTCATCGCGCGGGTCATGTCATAAAGCGCAGCCGGCAGCTCGGCACGGCGGGGCAGGCTGGCCTGCCGCGTGACCCGCGCCTCCGCAAAGGCCGCGCGTCCGCCGTCGGGACGGAGCACATCGAGATGCACCGCCATTACGCCAAACAGGCCATCGCCCGTCTGGGTAATGCTGGCCTGGTCAACAACGAATACCGCCCGGCCCGTCGTTCCGCCCGCGCCGATACGGTCCAGCGCCATCCGCCGCAGCGTCTGGCCCGGCGGCGCCGGGTTCAATGCATCCAGCGGCCCCGGCGGCGGCGCGTCCGCCACGTCCACGGTGGCGACGTTCAGCCGCAACGGCGTCAGGTAATCATAGCGCAACGCCGGGAACTCCGTCCGCTGCGGCAGGTCGTCGCCCGCACAGGCCACCAGCAGCAGCGGCATCAGCAACGCGGTCCGGCGCAGCATCCTACCCGCCCGCCGCCTTGCCATGAACCTCGTCGCGCCCAAACCGGAAATCCAAGTTGCAGAACTCGCACGTCATGACGATGTCGCCGCCAATTGCCATGTGGTCCAGGTCGTCCTTGGGGAAGGTCTCAAGGATGCCGGACAGCCGTGCGC
>CAXTOB010000248.1:4856-9097 GCA_964245505.1 uncultured Acetobacteraceae bacterium
GTTACGATCCGCCGCAACGCCTTCCGTCCCAAACAGGTTGAACAGCAGCCGGTCCGGCTGCAGCGTGTCGTCCAGCAGCTCGCTTTCCTTGAGCGTCGCCGCCAGCGCCGTCGCGGTGCGCCAGCTCTCGGTCTGCGCATCGTCATCCATCTCCGGGTCCAGCCCGCCCTCACGCGCCACCCGCTCCAGGATCAAGGCGCCCGCCCGCCAGCCCAGCGGCGTCTTGGCACAAGCGAGGCGAACGGTGCATTGAAGCTGCTCGCTGGTCTGGAAGTAGTGCAGCGCCATGTCGGCCAGGCTATCGCCCTCAATGCTGACGATCCCCTGGTGCCGCTCGCGGTCCGGTCCCTGGTCCACGCTGAACGCCAAGTAGCCATGGCCGAGCAGCGCGGCGGCGGAAGGGTTCTCCCCCGCAGCCAGCAGGGTCGCCAGCTTGTCCGCATCCGCCCGCGCGTAGCCGCGCAACGCCCCGGCCTCCGTGCAGTCCGCCAGCAGCATCGGCAGGGCGCCGTCCCCCTTGGCCTGCAGGCTGAACGAGCCGCGGAACTTCAGCGCCGTCGCCAGCGCCGCCGTCAGAGCCAAAGCCTGGCCAGTCAGCGCCGTCACGACGGGATGGTTGTGATGCCGGGTCAGCAACGCATCAGCCAGCGGACCCAAACGCACCAGGCGCCCCCGCACGGGACGGCCCGGCAAATAGAACGGAGTGATGCCGCGCGGCACCACGATGTCGGGCACGTCGGGCCGGGCGCTGTCCAGGAAGGCAGGGTTCGTTGTCATTCTCCCTATGTAGGGAGAACGGATGCGGAGGTGAACCTGTCCGCGCCCGGCGGGTTACCCTAGGCTGCATCCGATGAAGGATTCGGCGATACGGCGATGGGGTCTGGTTGCGGCGGTGTCGCTGTCGCGGATGGCATTCGGCTACCAATTCCAATCCCTCGCGAGCCTCGGGCCAGAACTGCTGGAGCGCTTCGGGCTGGGTTATGCCGATCTGGGCGGACTGATCGGCCTGTATATGGCGCCGGGCATCCTGGTGGCACTGCCCGGCGGGCTGCTCGGCCGCCGGTATGGGGAGCGGCTGGTGGTCGGCGGCGGCCTGGCGCTGATGACGCTCGGCGCGGCGATATGCGCCGGGGCCGGCCGGCCCTCGGGCATCGGCGCCGGACGGGCGGTGGCCGGGGCAGGGGCCGTCATGCTCGTGGTGATGCAGGGCAAGATGATCGGCGACCGCTTCACCGGCCGCTCGTTCCTGCCCGTCATGGGCCTGGTGGTCGGCGCCTTCCCGGTCGGCGTCGGACTGGTCGAGTTGACGCACGGCCCAGTCGTCCGCGCCCTCGGCTGGCCCGGCATGTTCGTCGTGGGCGCCGGGATCGCCGCCGCGGCGCTCCTGCTGTTCCTGGTCAGCAGCCAACGGGCGCACCCCGGCGCAGGCGCTGCCTGGGCGATGCCATCCCGCCAAGAATGCGCGCTGGTCGCAGTGGCCGGGGTCGTGTGGACGGCCTACAACGCCGGATACTACGGATTCCTGTCCTACATGCCCTCCGTCCTGGCATCCCGGGGGCATCCGCCGGGGATGCTGGCGCTGGTGCTGACCCTGGCGACCTGGCTGAACCTGCCTGCGACGGTGCTGGGCGGCGCGCTGGCGGCCCGGTTCGGCAACCGCCCAGTGCTCCTGACGGGGACAGTGGCCGGCATCGTCGCAGTAGCGGGTGAGGCGGTGCTGGACTGGCCACTGCTATGGGGGCTGCTCTTTGGGACCGTCGCCTCCCTGCATGCCGGCGTCATCATCGGCATCGGCACCCTGTCGGCGCGGCCGGAGAACCGGGCGGCGGGAATGGGGCTGTTCTACACGATCTACTATGCCGGCGGCTCGCTGCTGCCGGCGATGTGCGGGCGGGCGGCGGACCTGCTCGGCGATCCGGCCGGAGCATTGATCGCCGCGGCGGCGCTGTCGGCCGTGGCGATCCCGGCCTTCATGCTGCACGGGTTCCTGTCGCGGTGGAGGGTATGATACCAACCGCCGGAAGTTCTGACCTGCCGATCTCAACTGGCCCCTGTCATTGCGAGCCAGCTCCGGCGTGGCAAGATCCGTGCGTGCAGTCATGGATTGCCGCGCCGCAAGCGCGGCGCGCAATGACAATGCCCCTGTCAGCGGTCAGAACTTTCGGCGGTTGGTATGAGTTTTACACCGAAGTGACGACCCGCCGTGGATGAAAGATGCCCCTTGCTGGGAGGCGGATCACGACCTTCGCAACGCTTTCTATTTAGAACGTATGCACAGATCGGCCCAAACAGCTCTGGTATGGGACGCAGCAGCCGGGGGCCGGGCTATGAGCAGCAGTAGGCCCATCCTCCCGGACGACGCGGACGCCGTCGCCGCCCTGATCCGTCTCGCCTTCGCCGCCATCCCGGCCCCACTCGACCCCGCGCCGAGCGCCCTATGCGAAACCGGAAACAGCATACGCGCCCACTTGGCCGAGGGCGGCGGCATGCTTGTGGAAGGACCGGCAGCCTGTGTCCTATGGTCGGAGCGGGACGGCGGCCTGTATGTCGGCCGGCTCGCCACCCACCCGGCCCATCGCGGCCAGGGCTTCGCCTTGCTGCTGATGGCAGCAGCCGAGCAGGAAGCCCGGCGCCGCGGCCTGCTGCGCCTGCACCTCGGCGTCCGCCTGGCCCTGACTGACAACCGCCGGCTGTTCGCACGGCTGGGCTTCACCGAAACCCGGCTGCGGACCCATGACGGCTACCCCGGGCCGACCTGGACCGAGGCGGAACGCTGGCTTACGGCACCACCGACAGGAACAGGAACGCCGCAACGATGACGAGATGGACGACACCCTGCAGCACCGTCGTCCGGCCCGTCCCCAGCGTCACCACCCCGGCCAGCAGCGTCAGCGCCAGCAGCACCGTCTCCTTCGGATCCAACCCCAGGGTCAGCGGAATGCCCAGCCCAATGGAAACCGCCGCCACCACGGGGATCGTCAGACCAATGCTGGCCAGCGCCGAGCCGAGCGCCAGGTTCAGGCTGGTCTGCAGCCGGTTGCCGCGCGCCGCCCGCACCGCCGCCACCGCCTCCGGCAGCAGAACAAGCGCCGCAATCACCACACCGATAACCGCCTTGGGCGCCCCGGCCCAAGCAATCCCAGCCTCCATCGCCCGGGACAGGACTTTCGCCAGGCCGACCACGGCAACAAGCGACACCACCAGCAGCCCGGCGCTGGCCAGCGTCTGCGTAGTGGACGGTGGCAGCCCGTGGTCCTCCGCCACGTCCGGCAAGAAGTCGGCGGGGCTGCGAACCGTCTGCTCGAACACGAAGGCGCCATACAGCAGCAGCGACACCACACCCACAAAGCCAAGCTGCGCCGGGCTATAAACCGGCCCCGGCGTGCTGATGGTGTAGTTCGGCAGCACCAGCGTCAGCACGGTCAACGCCGACAGGACCACCAGCGCCGCACTGGCACCCTGCACCTGGAAACCCTGCCGCCCATGCCGGACCCCGCCCATCACCAGGCAAGCCCCGACCACGCCGTTGCACACCAGGATGACGGCGGCAAACACCGTATCCCGCGCCAGCGCCGCCTTGTCGGCCCCACCGGACAGCATGACCGACACGATCAGCGCCACCTCGATCACCGTAACCGCAACGGCAAGCACGAGGGTGCCAAATGGCTCGCCGACCCGGTGCGCGACCAGCTCGGCATGGAACACGGCAGCGAACACGGTGGCGATCAGCGCAACCGCAGCAAGGATGGCCAAGGCAGTGCCAAGCCCAAGCAACAAAGCCGCCGCCAGAATGCCGCAGCTCGCAATAGGCCAGAACCACGCCCACCAGGGCATGCGCGGCATCGAATGTCCGTCCATAAAGAAAGTCCTGATCAACGAAGCCGCGTCACTACTCCCTCTCCCTTCGGGAGAGGGCCGGGGTGAGGGAAAGGTCACACGAGCCAAGCCATTCCTGTCGAGGGGCCATGCTGCATTAGGCCAAAAGGCGGACTTGCGAGGTCCCCCCACCCCAACCCTGCTGTGAAAATGCCAAGTTTCGTCCATGGCAAAGCATCAGCCGTGATGCAGGGCGTCTCTCCCAAAGGCAAAGCGAGCAGGAAAGCGTCTAGCTTTCGGCGGTAATCTCGGCTTCCAAGGTTTCCAGCGCCTGGTCCAGCGCGGCCCAATCCCGGCCCGACACCCCCGCCGCAGCAAGCGCAGCGCGCAGCCGCCCACGGCAGCCATCAAACTCGGCGCCCATA
>CAXTOB010000249.1:0-9071 GCA_964245505.1 uncultured Acetobacteraceae bacterium
CAGGCTTGCGCGGCCTGTCACACAGATGGCCTGCGGCCGTGCCAAGCCGCGCAAGGCTCCTTTGTTTTTCATCTGTGCGCAAACTTCCAGGGGTTTGCTTGGGGTGCCGGCATCCGTCGAGGGTGGAGCTAGCTAGATTTTCCGTAGAGCGAGTGCGTGGCGTAGGGTGGAGTGCCTGCCGCAAGCCGGTTAGGATGGGCCATGTACCGGATCACGACGCCCGGATACTGCAAGAGCGATCAGTCAATGCGGTGGGCGTTGCCGGATCGGGTATTCTTCGCCTGCGGTGCCTGTCACGTCCTGGCGCACGTGTTCCTGGAGAGGTATGGCGACCGGGATACCGAGGTGCTTTGGCTCAAACCTGCCCCGGGCTTCGCCGGAAACCACATCGTGGTAGATAGTGCGTCCTGGGTTTTCGATTATCACGGCTACTCCGACCGAGAGTTCTTTCTGCATCATACGTTCAGGAAGGCACGGCGGTGGTGGCCCGGCTGGCAGGCAACCCTGGTCCTATTACCCCGTGACGTGCTGATTTCGGAGGCCAGGTCACGGGCCTACGATGGTCTGCGGCTGCGGGAACCAGATCAGTTCCTTCATGATGCCCTTCCCCGTGCCCGGGCTTACCTGGACCGATTTCCCCCGCCTAGGGCAGCAACCACCCCGGTGGACGCATCATGGTGATCCGCATTGCAAGCAGGACTGGCTCTGGGCCACTTTCGATGACTCAGGGCTGCACTCGCACAGAGTGCCTTAGGGCGGCACCACGTTCTCGCTAGTGTTCTGTCATTCCTGACTTGGTAGGCTAGACTGTGGCATTGTGCTGTCCCCGCCCAAGCCAAAACGTGTCACATCAGTGCTGACGATGCACTAGCGCCAACGTCCAAAGTGGCCAAGAGCCATAGATTGAGATGGAACTAGCGGGTAAGTTGCCTTGGTCCAACCGGGAGTTGTCATGTCCCCTTCAGGTCTGTTGCTGCCGCTTGCTGGTCTTCTTGTCGTCATGCAACCGGCCTGGGCCGACGAGCAGGCGGCTTGTGCGTCAAATTCGGGCAGCTTTCTGGCCGGCACCGTCATCTCCGGCCCGCGCTTCGCTAGAGGGCACGACCTGCGCGGCGTGGAGTTGTCTCACACGCATGTGCGGCTGCGTGGCGATGACGGCCGCTTCTATGACATCGCGATGGATGACGTGTTTGCTGTTGGCTACGATCAGGTGCGCGGAGGCGTACCCGAACCGCTCTCCCGGATCCGGTCCGGAAACCGTCTTGAACTCTGCGGCAAGCCTTACGCCAGTGGTGGCCTGGGCATGGACTGGGTGCACACCAATTGCGGCGACCAGCCGACACGGGACAAGCCCGATGGCTGGGTCAAGGTGATTAGGCCAGATGGCACGCCGGGTCCGAACATGGAGTCAAATCAGGAGTATTGCCCGCTTTGGCAGAGACACTGACGCGACTGCCAAGACGGCTGTGCACTACTTAGGAAATATTAGGTCCAGTGACCGCGAAGCTGTGCGTTTTGGCCATTTGGTCCCACCGTCATAGCTGTTGCGGCACGTAATGATTTAGGCCCCGGTGCGCAATCAGGGGTTGTTGCTGGCGCATATTGAGGCTCTTGGCCACCTTCGACGACTTAGGGCGTGACCCGTGAGGAGAAACGTAGGCGCGGCGCGGCATCCTTCGGTGTTGTCGAGAAGTTATGGCGCATCCGGGCCCGCGGTGGGCCGGACTCGCCCGAGCCATCCTGGCAGCCGCCTGAAACGCGGGCTGCTACAAGGTCGTGCTGGCGCGCGGGTGTGACGAGGATACGCTCCGCCTCTACGGAAGATGTGGCTTTAATCGTGGAGGCAAGACGCAGTTTGAGGCCTGCCGCTTGTAGGACTGCGTTAGGTCAGGACCTTGCATTCGGGATGAGAGGCTGTCCGCCGAGATGCTGCCTGCCTCCCAGCTTGCGTCCCCGCTCCCCTGCCCCTAGGTTGCGGCGTAGGTCCGGGGCGTGGCGCAGCCTGGTAGCGCGCGTGTTTTGGGTACACGAGGCCGCCGGTTCGAGTCCGGCCGCCCCGACCAGTTCAATGTTTGATGAGGATTATTTGATGCGCGCCCGGATTTTCCAGCGGCCGAAGACCTCCATGCAGTCGGGACAGGCCCATTCGGGCAACTGGGTGCTGGAGTTCCAGCCTGCTGAGCGCGAGCTGAACGACCCGTTGATGGGGTGGTGGGGCAGCAGCGATACGCTTGGCTCCGTCCGCTTGCGGTTTGATACGCCTGAGGATGCGAAGGCGTATGCGGAGAAGCATGGCATTACCTATGACGTCGAGGCGCCGCCGGCGCTGCGCCCGGTGAAGCCCAAGGCGTATGCCGACAATTTCCGCTATGGGCGCAGTGAAAACTGGACGCATTAGCTGTATAGTTGACGGCGAGCGCCCTTAGCTCAGTTGGATAGAGCGGCGGCCTTCTAATCCGCATGTCGGGGGTTCGAATCCCTCAGGGCGCGCCATCCCACTTCCTGGGCTGGATGGTGGCGGTCGTCATGACCGGAATGGTATAGTACCAGGCTCTGGGAACGACGGAGTTGTTGGCCAGCATCGGTGGGTCTTCCGACCGAGCAGGTGATGTCTGGAAACACTCGCCGGCGTTGGCGTCCGAGCAGTTTCAGAGGTGGCGGACAGCTAACTTACACTCTCTCCGAATGTCGTTCGCAACCGGCAAGAGATAGATGCGATGAAACGACTCGACCTACCTCTTGGGCATATCGCCCTGCGTCCTGGACAGATCGTCCAGGCCACCCTTGTGCTCCTGGTGCTGGCAATGTGGTTTCCCGCATACGGCGGTACGCCGCTCGGTTCGGGACCTGTTACTGACGGCAGGGTCGTGCGCCTCGATCACGCGCCGCGGCCTGAGGCGCGGACGCGTCTTGTGGTCGCGGTGCGTACCCTGGCCGGCGGATAGCGTGTTGACGTCTATGCTGCCGACCATGACGGCGCCCCATTTCGGCCGATTGGCGAGATCACCGATCCGGCCTTCGCCGCCGGTCTTTGCTGCGGCACGCTTTATGAGCTTCCTCGGGCTGTGGGAGAGCTGCGGGAGGGGACGCTGCTCTGGGCAGCATCGAGCGGGCAAGCCACGGCCGACAAGCACATGACGGTCCGCATCTACCGCAGCGATGACGAGGGACGAAGCTGGAGCTTCCTGGGCGACGTGCAGAGTCCGAAACCCGGCAAGCTTTGGGAGCCCGAGTTCACGGTCGGCGGGGACGGCGCCCTCATCCTCTTTTACTCTGACGAGACGGAGGGGGAGGAGCATTCTCAGTTCATCCGCAAGGTCAGGACTTATGACGGGGTGCATTGGGTTGACCCGGGCTATGCCGTGGCGAGCGAGATCCAGCGCGACCGGCCGGGTATGCCGGTCGTGCGTCGCCTTGTGGACGGGCGCTGGATGATGACCTACGAAATCTGCGGCCTGGCGCGTTGCTCGGCCCATTACCGGTTGTCTGGTGACGGCTGGGGCTGGGGGAACCCGGCCGATGCTGGTGCAGAGATACGCATGCCCAACGGCGCCATTCCGGCGCATGCGCCCCGCTTTACGGTCGCACCGGATGGGGCGATCCTGCTGGTTACGCAGCTCGTCGAAACGCCAGAGGGGAAGCTTGATGCGCAGAGTGGCCGCGTCCTGCTGATGAACGATACCGGCGACCCGGCGACATCTTGGCACATTGTTTCCGCGCCCGTGCCGGTGCCTGATGCGTGCAGCGAGACGTGCGCCGAGCATGAGTGGTGTTCGAATTACTCCTCTTCCCTGCTTACCGGCCGGAATAGGGCGCAGGTGCTGGAGTTTGCGTCGGACTGGACGAACGGTGGCTGTTTCACTTCCTACGCCTGGGCGTCGGTGCGCCCTGATAAGGCTATGAGCCAGGGGCGGAGATGAACGGCTACACCGGCTGTGCCGTAGGCTGGCAGACCTTTGCGGGGGTCGTTGCTTGGCGATATTTCCTACGTGCCGGCTTTGTACCAGTATGACGGGGTATCGAGTGACTGCCTGTCATGACCAGTTGCTCGCCGGAGATGGAACACCTTGTGCAGGATGTGGACGAACACTGCGTCCGGATGCCGTTTGTCGGGGCACTTGGAAGCTTGCTGTTCATGGGAGCAGGTGAAATTGATGGATTTGCCTTGAGTCCAGGCCCAATTTCCATGCCCGGGGACAACGGCCTATGAAGCGCCTGATTGCCGTGATGCTGCTCCTGTCTGGTGCCGTGCCGTGTTGGGCCGGGGAGGCGCTGGATGCCATCCGGGCGCGCGGCGTCCTGCGTGTCGGCACGACTGGGGATTATAAGCCGTTCAGCTTCCGGCGGGCGGACGGCAGCTATACCGGCGCTGATATCGTTCTGGCTGGGCGGCTGGCGGACCGGCTTGGGGTCACGCTGCAGATCGTGCCGACGGCGTGGGCGTCGCTGCTGCCGGACTTTGCCGCTGGGCGCTATGACGTGGCGATGGGCGGCGTGTCGGTGACGCCGCCGCGGGCCGAGAAGGGCATCTTTTCCACTGTCACCTTCGTGGACGGCAAGCGCCCGGTGGCGCGCTGCGCGGACCGGGACCGCTTCGTCAGCTTGGAGGCGATAGACCAGCCCAGCGTCCGTGTCGTCGTGAACCCTGGCGCCACCAATGAAGAATTCGCCCGCGCCCGCTTCCCGCATGCGATGCTCGCGGTGCATCCGGACAACGCCACCGTGTTCGACGAGATCGTCGCCAACCGCGCCGATGTGATGGTGACGGATGGGATCGAGGTGGATCATCAGAGCTTCCTGCACCCGGAACTGTGCCCGGCCCATGTGTCTGCGCCGTTTACCCGGCTGGAGAAGGCCTACCTGCTGCCGCGGGACCCCGACCTGGCCGCGTTGGTGAACTCCTGGCTGGCCGACGAGCGCAGCAGCGGCGCGTTCGACCGCATCATGGCGGCGGCGCAGCGGGAGCCTTAGCGGCCTGGCCTGGCCTGCGGCGGTCCAGGGTGCGGCGGCCTGGCCTGGGGCGGTAAAGGGCTGAACGGCCATTTCTGGACGGTTCGCCTCCGCGAATTGTGCGGGGACCTCAAGCTGGGGAATGGCGTTATCCCTTGCTATGCAATCTTCACGTCAAGGCGCTTCCAATGCCCGACCATAACCCGTCCGCCGCCGCTTATATCGAGCAGCACGACATACGCATCACCATCAACGGTACTGATCATGCGCGCAGCGTTGCTCCCTGGACCACGCTGCTGGATCTGCTGCGGGAAGACCTGCATCTGACCGGCAGCAAGAAGGGCTGCGACCACGGCCAATGCGGCTCCTGCACCGTGCTGGTGAATGGCGAGCGCAAGAATGCCTGCCTGCTGCTGGCGGTCATGCAGGACGGCGCGCATGTCACCACCGTCGAGGGGCTGGTTGGCGATGATGGCTCGCTGCATCCGGTCCAGGATGCGTTCATCGAGCATGATGCGTTCCAGTGCGGTTACTGTACGCCGGGGCAGATCTGTTCGGCGGTCGCGCTGCTGCAGGAGGGGCGTGCGAAGACCGAGGCCGAGATACGCGAGGCGATGAGCGGCAACCTGTGCCGCTGCGGCGCCTACCCCAACATCGTCCGGGCAATCCAGCACGTGATGGAGCACGCGGCATGAACCGCTTCAGCTATGCCCGCGCGGCCGATGTGCCCGGCGCGGTCCGCGAACTGGCGACGCCGCGCGCCAAGGTCATCGCGGGCGGCACCAACCTCATCGACCTGATGAAGTATAACGTGGAGGCGCCGAGCCGGCTGGTGGATATCACCCGCTCGCCGGGGCTGAGCGATATTGACCAGGTGGATGGCGGCCTGCGCATCGGCGCCCTGGTCAGCAACACCGCGTTGGCGACGCATCCGGATATCGTGGAGCGGTATCCGCTGCTGTCCACCACCATCCTGCACGGGGCATCGCCGCAGCTTCGCAATGCCGCCAGCACCGGCGGAAACTTGCTGCAGCGCACCCGCTGCTACTACTTCTATGACCCGGCAACGCCGTGCAACAAGCGGGAGCCTGGTTCGGGCTGCCCGGCCAAGGAGGGGTTGAGCCGGGTTCATGCCATCCTGGGCGCGTCGGATGCCTGCATCGCCACCCATCCCAGCGACATGTGCGTGGCGCTGGCTGCGCTGGCTGCCACGGTGCAGGTGACGGGTCCGGGCGGCGACCGGACCATTGCATTTGGCGATTTCCATCGGCTGCCCGGCGACACGCCGTGGCAGGACACCAACCTGGCGGCGGACGAGATCGTCACTTCGGTCACGCTGCCGGCGGATGGTGCCGCCTTTGCCGGGCACCATACCTACCTGAAGCTGCGTGACCGGCATTCCTATGCCTTCGCGCTGGTGTCGGTGGCTGCCGGGCTGCGCATGGACGGCGGCTCGGTGGCGGAGGCGCGGATCGCGCTGGGCGGCGTGGCGCATAAGCCTTGGCGGGATACGGAGGCGGAGGACCTGCTGCGTGGTCAGATGCCGGGTCCGGAGGTTTTCGGACGCGTTGCCGATCATATCTTGCGGGATGCCAAGGGGTATCCTGGCAACAGCTTCAAGATTGGCTTGGCCCGGCGGGCCGTCGTGCGGGCGTTGCAGCAGGCTGCGGCCGGCACGCCGCAGCCGCCGGCCGACAAGCACTACCAATAAGGAGGCATACCATGCCTGATACACACATCCTTGTCGGCACGCCGCAGCGCCGGGTTGACGGACGCGCCAAGGTCACTGGCGCCGCGACCTATGCCGGTGAGTTCTCCACGCCTGGCTTGCTGCATGGCTATGTCGTGAGCAGCTCGATTGCCCGTGGGCGGATTGCGGGCGTTGACGCCACCGCTGCCCTGGCCGTGCCGGGGGTCGTGCAGGTGTTTACGCACGAGAACCGGCCGAAGACCGCCTACCTCGACCATAACTGGCAGGACCAGGTGGGGCCGCCGGGCCATACGTTCCGGCCTTTGTATGACGAGCATGTCCATTATAGCGGGCAGCCGGTTGCCCTGGTGGTTGCGGAGTCGTTCGACCTGGCCCGGCATGCCGCCGGGCTGGTGCGGGTTGCGTATGACATCGAGGCGCATGAGACCAACCTGGAGGCTGTTCGCGGCGATGCCTACGATCCGCCGAAGAAGCGTAGCGGCATCAATCCGCCGCCCAAGCCGCAGGGCAATGCTGCGGCGGCGCTGAAGGAGTCGCACTCACGGGTTGAGAACGAGTGGACCATTGCGCCCGAGCATCATAATGCGATGGAGCCGCATGCCACCACGGTCGAGTATCACGATGGGTCCCTGGTGGTTCACGATAAGACGCAGGGGGTGCAGAACTCGCAGGCGTTCATCGCCGGGGTGTTCGGGCTGTCGAGCAGCAAGGTGCGGGTGGTGACGCCGTATCTTGGGGGTGGCTTCGGGTCCGGGCTGCGGCCGCAGTATCAGGTGGTGCTGGCGGTGATGGCGAGCCTGGCGCTGGAGCGGTCGGTGCGGGTGGTGCTGACGCGAGACCAGACTTTTACTTTTACTTACCGTCCGCAGACCATCAATAGCCTGGCGTTGGGGGCCGATCCCGATGGGGTGCTGCATGCCCTGACGCATGAGGCGGTGCAGGGCACCAGCCAGTATGAGGACCATCAGGAGGTCGTCGTGAACTGGTCCGGCGCGCTGTATAATACGCCGAACACCACTTTGACGTATAAGCTGGCCAAGCTGGATACGGCTACGCCCGGCGACATGCGGGCACCTGGTGCGCCGCTGGGGCTGTTCGCGATGGAAAGCGCGATGGACGAGCTGGCTTATTTGACCGGGGTGGACCCGGTGCAGCTTCGTTTGCGCAACTACGCGGAGGAGGACCAGACCACCAACAAGGCTTATTCCAGCAAGGAGCTGCGGGCGGCGTATCAGTTGGGTGCGGAGCGGTTTGGCTGGAGCAAGCGCAACCCGGAGCCGCGCTCGATGCGGGAGGGCCGGGAGCTGATTGGCTGGGGCATGGCGAGCGGCATGTGGGAGGCGCAGATGATGAAGACCTCCGCGTCTGCCAAGCTGCTGCCGACGGGCAAGCTGGAGGTGTCCTGCGCCACGTCCGACATCGGCACCGGCACCTACACCATCTTGACGCAGATCGCGGCGGAAACGCTGGGACTGCGCATGGAGGACGTGGTGGTGCGGCTGGGCGACAGCGACTTGCCGAAGGCGCCGGTCGAGGGCGGGTCTTGGACTGCGGCCTCGGCGGGAACTGCCGTGCAGATGGCTTGCATGACGGTGCGGGAGAAGCTGTTCAAGCGGGTGCGGGGGATGGCGGATTCGCCGCTGGGCAATGCCGACCTGGATCATGCCTGGTTCTCGGGTGGGCGGGTGTCGATGCGGCAGGACCCTTTGCGTTACGTCACGCTTGCCGGTGCGATGGTGGGGGCCGACCCGATCGAGGCGGAGGAAACTGCCAGCACCTCCCAGATCAGCAAGTTGCGCTATGTCGGCTACACCCACTCGGCGGTGTTCGTGGAGGTGCGTGTGGACGAGGAGCTGGGTAGCGTGCGGGTGACCCGGGTGGTGGATGCGGTGGCGGCCGGAAAGATCTTGAACCCGCAGACGGCGCGCAGCCAGGTGCTGGGCGGCGTGGTGTTCGGCATCGGCATGGCGCTGGAGGAGGAGAGCATGGCGGACCATGGGCTCGGCCGCTTCATGAACCACAACCTGGCTGAGTATCATATTCCGGTCAGCGCCGACGTGCCGGACGTCGAGGTGATATTCGTGGACGAGCATGATGAGATCATCAGCCCGATCGGCGTGAAGGGATTGGGTGAGATCGGCATCGTTGGCACTGCGGCGGCTATTGCCAACGCGATCCACCATGCTACCGGCAAGCGGATGCGGCATTTGCCGATCACCATCGACAAGGTGCTTGCCTGACGCATTGGAATAGCAATCCGCCAGTTGGCGCTGGCGGGTTGCTATACTTCTAGGCATTTAACAAAAACTGTGGCTAGGAGACAACAACGGGGTTTGGCCGAAGTATGCCGGCTCCGAATTTTGTTGGCTGGCAGCATGCTGACAAGGGCTTGCATGGTGTAGTTGTGTTG
>CAXTOB010000250.1:0-9007 GCA_964245505.1 uncultured Acetobacteraceae bacterium
GGCCCCCCCAGGGGGGCCCCCCGGCCGCCCCAAGGGGTGCCGGGGTGCTACTGCAATCCTTGGGGTGCGGCAAGGTGGGGCGTTGACGGTGCTGTCAGGCGCCGCCGCGTGCTGGCCGTGTCTCGGAGCCCGCCTGATAATGCTGCTGCGGTAGCCGGCTGACCCGGCTTTCCCATGCTCCGCTCGCTCAACGAAGGCGTTGAGCAGGCCCAATGAGGCCGTGAGGCGAGTACAACGAAGCCGTTGGACGGGTCCATCGAAGCCGTGAGGCGGGCTCATCGAAGACGTTGGGCGGCGTTCACGGACGGCCTGCCCGCTCCGCTCCGGTGCTCGGAAGCCGACGCTAAGCAAACCCCGGAGGTTTGCGCACAAACGAAAAGCTGAGCAGGCTTGTGCGGCACGGCACGGCCAAAGGCCATCTGTGCAACAAGCCGCGCAGGGCTGCTTAGCCTACTCAGCGCAATGCAACCTCAACAGGGCACCAACATCGCAAAAGGCTTATCATGATCTTCGTCAGCATCACGCGGCTGCGTATCCGTTCGGTGCGGTTTATGCCCCGCTTCATGGTGCATACGCTTCTATCCCTCCGCCAGTGCAAGCGGGCGCCGGGGTTCCAGGGCGGGTCTCTCCTGCCTGACCGCAGGCGAGCATTCTGGACGATGACGCTGTGGCAGGACCAGGCCGGCATGCGCGCCTTCATGGCCAGCGGCAGGCATTTGAAGGCCATGCCGATGCTCTTGGATTGGTGCGACGAGGCCAGTGTTGTTCATTGGATGCAGGATGACGCCGCCGTGCCGGGCTGGGCGGAGGCGGATCGAAGGATGCGGGCACAAGGACGCCCATCCAAGGTGCGCCAGCCCAGCAGCGTCCATGCCTCGCTGGCCTTCGCGGAACCGCGCACGACCGGAGCCGTGCCAATCAGGCCGGCATAACGAGCGGGCTCCTGGAGACTAGGCTGTTGCTGAGCTGTTCCAGATACAGCTTAAATCTCCGCTTCAGGCGGTAAGCCGACGTTCAACCTGCGGCGCTACGCGCTTGCTCCCGTTGCCGGCGGTAAGCGGGGCCAGCCTCAAGGCGCGACACCGCCGCATTGCGCCCGCAAAGGCAGACTTGCGGGCTAGCCGGGGTGCAGCGGTTAGCTGGGACAAACCGGCCGAGACGTCACGCCTGCGTGGGTTTCACTTTCGGTGCTTGGCTTCGCGGAGGTGCTGCCATACATGCCGGGAGCCAAACGACATTGTGCATCGCAGCAAACGAGGCGGTTTTTGCAATCGTCTGGCGCTATCGCAGGAGAGACGACGCTTCAAAACGATGCAAGCAGCAGCCGGAATTGCCTCAGTGAGCGTACCCTAGCCAGCCGTCGCGGCACTTATCCCAAAACGAAGGCCGGGCGGACCGTAGGCCGCCGAAACAAGGCCGTGATGTCCGGGGACCTTGGGCGCCTGCACCCGGCGCCATGCCATTTAATGATCGGTCCCACATGAAGCCGCGCACCATCTCCGTCAACTTCGCGCTCAACATCATGGGGCCAGTGCTGCCGCTCCTGACAGCGCTGATAACGGTGCCGCTGTATATTTCCCATATCGGGGCGGCGCGTTACGGCATCCTGGCCGTCGTCTGGATACTGCTGGGATACTCCGGGTTCCTCGATTTCGGCCTGTCCCGCGCCTCGGCCATCGCGTTGAGCCGCCTGGGACATGCCGGGCCGGCCCAGCGTGTGCCGGTGCTGGTGACGGCGCTTTACCTCAACACCGCATTCGGGCTGGTGGGCGGGCTGCTGCTGTATGGCGCGGCCAGCCTGCTGCTGGGGCAGTTCGCCAGCCTCCCCGCGGACCTGGAGGCGGAAGTGCGCGCCGCCCTGCCCTGCATTGCCGCGATGCTGCCGGTCGCCCTGGTGTCCGGCGTCGGCTCGGGCGCCATCGAGTCGCGCGAACGGTTCCTGCTGGCCAACGTCCTGCAAACGACGAGCGGCGTCCTCGGCCAGGCCGCACCGGTGCTGTGCGCGATCCTGATCGGCCCCAGCCTGACGGTCGTGCTGACGGCGGCGCTGGCGACACGGGTGTTTTCGACGGTGGTCGGCTGGGTGTTCGTGCACCGGCTGGAACGGCCGATCGACCTGCGCCGGTTCGATCCCGGCCGAGTGCGGGAACTGCTCGGCTTCGGCGCATGGGTCAGCATCAGCAGCGTGGTCAGCCCGGTGATGGAGTCCTTCGATCAGATGCTGATCGCCGCGATCCTCGGCCCGGCAGCGGTCGCGCACTATTCGGTGCCGATGAACTTGGCAACCCGCAGCCAACTGATGGCCGCGGCGCTGGCGAGAGCATTGTTCCCTCGCCTGTCGCGGCTGGAGCCGGACGACGCCCGCTGGCTCGCCAGCCGCGCAACGGTGACGCTGGCCTTCTGCTACGGCGCCGCGTGCGGACCGGCGGTGCTGCTGGCCGGACCGTTCCTGCGGTTTTGGGTTGGCGAGGATTTCGCAGCCCAGGCAACCTCGGCGGCGCAGATCCTGCTGGTCGGCGCTTGGGCAAATGGGATCGCGTTCATCCCGTTCGGCCTGTTGCAGGGGCAGGGCCGTCCGGACGTGACCGCCAAGCTGCACGTGATGGAAGTGCTGCCGTTCCTGCTGGGATCCTACGGCTTGATGGTCACCGCGGGCGTGCAGGGCGCCGCAGTGGCGTGGACCATACGTACGTTGGCCGACTGCCTGCTGCTGCTGTGGCTTGCACGGTGCTGGAGCCCGTACATGGTGCGGGCAGTCCCGGCAGTTGGTTTGATGGCCGCAAGCTGGGTGCTGGCGCGTGCCATGCCGCTGTCGTTGCCTTGGGTGCTGGGATCTGCGGCCGTAATCGGATTGCTGTTCGCATCAATCGGGTTGGCGCTGGACCCGACCTTGCGCGCAGCGGTTGGCAAGGCAGCAGGCGGCACGCTGGCGCGCGCAGCAGGCATCGGAAGGCCACGCTGGCTGCATTGATGACGGCTGGACCGCAGACGGGTGCCGATGACTCTGCTGACCCTGGGCCAGACCTATTCACATTAGGCTATGGCGGACGGCAAACGAGACGGCGGGATTGGCGCTCGCGCCATCATGGATGGATTGTTGATCGCTTGTTCAACCTAAGGCAGCAGCTGAACCGCTCGTCTCGCGATTTGCCGAAACGGGCGGCGTAGATGCCGCGGCGCGGGGTATTGGTGACAAGCGTGGACGTGCCGGCGCGCCGGGCGGGGCTGGAGGCAATGCTGGCGGCTCTGCAACGCATCTGGCACGACGTAACCGTGCAGCTCGCCTCACTGGGCGACCGCGGCAAATTCGAGAACTTCAACGTCGCCATGAGAGGCACGCCGTCCGACGGCTTCGATTGGCTGATCGTCGTTGATGACGATGTTTCGTTCCAGGACGGCTTCCTCGACCAGTTCCTGTTCGTGGCGGAGGCGGTGAACTCTGCATTTGCCAGCCTGCGCACCTGTTCCCTTCCCACACAAGCTGGCAGGTGACGCAGCGCGTCTGGAACGGCCTGGCGCACGCGACGCCGTTCGTGGAGTGCGGACCGATGACAGCATTCCGCCATAGCGTGTTCGCGGACTGCCTTCCTTTCCCGGAAGCGCGCTGGGCCTGGGGCATCGACGTACTGCGGTCCGAGATTGCCTGTCGCGGCGGCTTTCAAATCCGCGTGATCGATGCTATACCGATCCAGCATCTGCTGGAGGTCGCCAATTCCTACGCCCGGGAGGATGCGATCGCAAAGAGTGAGGATTTCTTGGAACGCTTCGGGGCAAAGCGGAACGTCCGCGAACTGATGGTCACCGACCGGATTATCCGCCATGTCTGATATCGCATCGCTCATTGACGTCGTGATTCCGGTCCACAACGCCGGCCGGACCATCAGCAGCGCCCTGGACAGCATCCAGACCCAGACGATCCTCGACATCCGCATCATCGTCGTTGACGATGGCTCCACCGACGACACGGCGGCGATCGTTGCTGATATGGCCACGATGGACCCGCGGGTCGAGCTGCACCGCAAGGAGAACGGCGGCATCGTGGACGCGCTGAACTTCGGCCTGGCGCGGGGCCAGGCTGAGTTCGTGGCGCGCTTCGATGCCGACGACCTGTCCCATCCCGAGCGGTTCGCCCGGCAGCTTGGCTTCCTCCGCGCCAATCCGGACTACGTCGCGGTCGGCGGGCGCGTGCGGCACATTGACGAGGACGGGCATCCAACAAGCAGCATCGTGGATTTCGAACCGCCGGAGCTGGCGGATCTGAGTTGGGCGCCGTCGTTGGAGCCGTATGTCATCCATCCGTTCCTGATGGCCCGCCGGGCCGACCTGGATGCGGTCGGCGGCTATCGCCATGTCTTCCATGCCGAGGATACGGATCTGTTCTGGCGCTTGTCCGAGAGGGGCAAGCTGCAGAACTTGCCGGTCACGCTTGGCGACTACCGGATGCACGCCAAAAGCGTCAGCAGCACCTCCGTCCATAACGCGCGGGTGTCGGCAGCGCACTCGCAGTTGGCGACGATGTCCGCCTTGCGCCGGCGCCGGGGCAAGACGGACCTGGTGTTCGAAAAGCAGTCCCTGGTGGAGTTCAAAGCGGCGCCCTCGATTCAGGAGGTCTTTGCCCTGGCCTGCCGCGGCCTGGCCCCGGCGGAACAGGACCGGCTGGAATTGTCACTCGCGGCCAAGATGGTCGAGCTTGCCAGCTACCGGCCGTTCGAACTGGAAGATGCGGACTGCCGTTTCATCCAGTCGGCGCTCCACCGGCAGGGTGGCCTGCTGTCCCCGACCAGCCGGCGAGCACTCGACAAGCACCTTTGCAGTTCGGCTGCGCGCATGGCGGCCGGAGGGGCAGTCGGCAACGCGCGCACCTTGCTGCAGCCACGGCTATATCCCGGGTTCCTTGGGCGGCTGGCCGCACGCGCGCTGATGCCTCGCAAGGCGACCCGTAGGGTCCGGCAGTTGACCAGGCACGCCACGTTCCACAACTAGCGTTTTCCGCGGGCGCCGGCGCAGCAATACGGCTGGCAGCAGCCCATGCACCCCGGCCCGAATGCTGACCGCCCTGGCTTTGCAGGTTCGATTTCACAGGTTCGGGGCCGCAATCCTGAAACCGCCCCCAGCCGCGAGTTGAGAGACGGCCAGCGACCGGGGTTCTCCACGACGCGGGTGGAGTCGTCCGACTTGCGCATGCGAGCACAGCGGCGCTGCCCGCATCCGCCGCCGATCCGGTGCGGTCCCGACAGTATCGAGCCGGGCCACATCGATGGAGCCGCAACACAGCACGAAGCGGATCTTGCCGTTGGGGCCGCACTTCACCCCGCCGTGCAGGTATCCAGCACGCCCGCCTTGATAACGGCCATGTTGAGGCAGGCGGGATGGAGGCAGGCCAGGCGTGTGCCGCATCATCCAGACCATCACAGACAATAGGGTCGCCAAGGCGATCACGAGGGTGCCGGAAAGGACCTGCCTGATGCCGTCGGCCACGGACGCGGCTACGCCGGGGTTCCGGGCCAGTTGCTTGTCTCAGACTGCAGAACTGACTGAACTGAACCGTACTCACCCTGTGCAGGCCAGCAACACTCCGATACTGGAATGTCACTGACACAAAAGCGTCGTCATTTTGAGATGGCCTAAAGCCCCGCTGCCCTTTGATACACGAATTGTTAAGACTTGGTTAGCAGAGGTATCCATGGTGAAGTTTGTAAGCGGGCGGCAGGTCGTCCTTTGTGTGGGCACGCTGCTCGCCATCGCTCCCCATCACGGCGCGCTGGCGCAGTCCGCCGACAGCGCAGCCGAGCGGATGAACGCGATCGAGGCGCAAATCCGCAGCCTGCAGAACGAGTTGCGCAACGTCCGGCGCGATCTATCCGCCCGCGACGCACAGGTCCGGGCGGCGCGGCAAGAAGCAGCGCAAGCCCGCGCAGCAGTCCGGGCGGAACCGGGCGGGCGCGGCACGGGGCCAGCCGGCCAGTCTTTAGCCACCAACCCGGCGGGCGGTGGGCAGGGTATGACGGTCGGGGCGCAGCAAGGAGGCAATGGAGGCGGCGGCGGCGAGACCACAGGCCAGCAGAACGCCTCGACGACGCCGGGCAACACGCCGAATGGCAGCTTCCGCCTTGGCGGCGTGACCATCACCCTGGGGGGCTTCATCGAAGGGGCCGGCATTTTCAGGACGCGCAACGAGGTCTCGGACATCTCCTCCAACTTCAACGGCAGCATCCCGCTGCCGCAGTCGGCGCTTTATCATGAGAACGAGTTCCGCGGCTCGGCGCGGCAGAGCCGCATCTCGCTGCTCGCGGAGGGCAACATCAGCCCGGCGCAAAAGCTGACGGCCTACTTCGAGACCGACTTCCAGGGCGGCTCGCCGACCGCAAACCAGAACGAGTCGAACAGCTACAACCTGCGGCTCCGCCAGGCTTACGGGACGTATGACAACGCCGACCTCGGTTTGCACGTCCTCGCCGGGCAGTCCTGGAGCCTGCTGACCCAGCAGCAGATCGGCATCACGCCCCGGAAGGAGGAGATCCCGCTGACCATTGATGCCCAGTATGTCGTCGGCTTCAACTGGGCGCGCCAGCCGCAGGTGCGCGTCGTGAAGGACTTCGACGACCACAAGCTGTGGGCCGGCATATCGCTGGAACAGCCGCAGAACATGACCTATGTCAATGCGACCAACGGTGCCGGCACGGCGGTCGGCACGGCGAACTACCAGAACCCCGGCGCCGGCATCCTGGCCTCGACGGTCAACTACAGCACCGACGTCGCGCCCGACATCATTGCAAAAGTGGCCTACGACCCCGGCTTCGCGCACCTGGAGGCGTTCGGGCTTATGCGTTTCCTGCATGACCGCGTCAGCACCTTGGGCAGCGGCAACAGCAACACCACCCTGGCCGGCGGCGGCGGCGTGGCGGGAAGCGTCCCGTTCCTAGACGGTAAGCTGTCGCTGCGCGGCAGCATCCTGGGTGGCTACGGAATTGGCCGTTATGGAACGTCCCAGCTTCCGGATTCCACCCTGAACCGGGCCGGCGCACCCGCACCGGTGCCGTCGATCGCGGCGCTGGTGGGCGTGGTCGCGCACCCAGTCCCGACGGTTGACCTATACGGCTACGCCGGAACGGAACAGGCATATCGGACCAGCTTCGTCGCCGCCGGCAAGGGCTATGGCTACGGCAGCCCGCTTTACAGCAACGCCGGCTGCGCTACTGAGCTGAGCACGGCGACTTGCACGGCGAACACGTCCGGCGTGGTCGAGGGCACGCTGGGAGCGTGGTGGCGCATCCTGCACGGAACCTACGGAACTGCCCAGGTCGGCGGGCAGTATGCGTATGTCCGCCGCGACATCTTCAGGGGCATCGTGCCAGCCGGCGGCAAGGGCAACAACGGAACCGACGAGAACATCTTCATGGTGAGCTTCCGTTATCTGCCGTTCCAGTAGGGGCGGTGGGTCCAGTGCTCGTCTGAGATTGAGGCGCGCTGCGCCGGCTAGCCTAGGTTTCCAAGCGCCGGAGCGGGGCGGGCATCACGGGCATGTTTCCCTGTCCAACAGGTTCGTTGGGCAGGGGAAAGGCCGGGTCAGGCGGCTAGCATAGCGGCATCATCGAACCGGCAGTTAGGATGCGCGATGCCGTCCACTTAACCTGCACGCACGTCCACACCGGCGCGGCCAGCTCGGAGGATCAAGGCGCCAGGGCTAAAGTCGTTGATGCGGCCCTACAAAGGGTCATGCAGCCACGGCTCCATTACCCTCCCGTCGCGAAACCGCGACCTAGGTCAGGTTTAAGGCGTTGCCGTCCGCGTTGCCGGGATCACCATTTCCGACCGTGGGGGCGAAATGCGTCCTAGCTCCCTAGCTGCCCGAATAACACCATCAGGTTGTCAGCCGGCATCTGCAGCACCTCCGGCTTGCCGAACCGAGCCTCCGCCGCCAACGCAGCCACGTCCTCCAGCCCGCGTATTCCCCAAGCCGGGTTCCGCCCCCGCAAGTCCGCGTCGAACGCGACGTTCCCCGGCCCGGTGTGCCGACCCCCGCACATGAATGGCCCATACAATGCCAACATTCCGCCCGGCCGCAGCACCCGTGCCGCGCCTGCCACCAGCCCTACCGCCGCCTCCCATGGCGCGATGTGGATCATGTTGATGCACAGCACGGCATCCGCAGCAGTCACCAGCCACTCCGCCGCCGTCGCGTCCAATGCCAAGGCCGGGCGCACGTTCGGCAGGCCGCCGCACCAGGCGTCGATACTCGCGAGCGCGTCCGGGTCGGGATCGGTTGGCTGGAACGTCAGCCCGGGCAGGGCCGCGGCTAGATGGGCGCAATGCTCGCCCGTGCCGCTCGCCACTTCCAGCAGCAGCCCGGTGCTGGGCAGGCGAGGACGCAGCACGTCCAGGATCGGCCCGCGGTTGCGTGCCGCGCTCGGGGAAAAGCGCCTGGCGTCCGTGGGTTCTTCCATCCCCGGACCTTGTGCGCCGCCCCGGCCCCGTGTCAAACGGCCGGCATGACCATATCCCTCGTCCTGCACGGCGGCGCCGGCACCATCCCGCTCGAACGCATGGCGCCAGGAGAGATGGAGGCCCACCATGCCGGCCTGCGCAACGCGCTGCTGGCCGGCCACCGCGTCCTCGCGGATGGCGGCCCGGCGCTGGACGTCGTCATCGCCGCCGTGATGGCGCTGGAGGACGATCCGCTCTTCAACGCCGGCCGCGGTGCCGTATTCACCCGCGCCGGCGTGCAGGAGATGGACGCTGCAGTAATGGACGGCGGCACGCTGCGGGTGGGCGCCGTCGCCGGCATACGCGGCCCGCGCAACCCGGTGCTGGCCGCCCGCGCCGTGATGGAGCATTCGCCGCATGTCCTCATGGCCGGTGACGGCGCATTGGCCTTCCTGCGGGCGCAGGGAGTGGAGTTTGCGGAGAACGGCTATTTCCATACCCCACGCCGCTGGGACGCCCTGCAGCGCCTGCTCGCCGGTCCGGAGAAGGTGCGCGACGATGCGGACCGGCACGGTACGGTGGG
>CAXTOB010000251.1:0-8942 GCA_964245505.1 uncultured Acetobacteraceae bacterium
GTACGCGGCGCAGCGGCACCGGGGAAGCCAGCAGCCAGTCTAGGTCCTGGCGCTCGAACAGGGCCGACACCGCCACGTCCAGCGCCTGGGACAAAATAAGGCCGCCCAGCACCAGCAGGGCGACGTTGGCGTAGGCCAGCCGGTCGGCCAAACGCGGCGCATGGCCCAGCAGCCATACCGCCGCCCCGATGCCGATCACGTGGGCGATGGCGGCAAGAACCACGGCCAGCAGGCCCGCGGACTTCCATCGGGCCGCCAACCGGGACCGGCGCCAGGTCAGCCGTAGCTCGTGGTGCAGCAGCCACCCCACCGACCCCGGCCGCAGCATCATGCCGGCGCCGCGACCAGGGCGAGGAAGATGTCTTCCAGCGTGTGATGCCCGGGGTGGCGGGCGCGCAGCTCGTCGAACGTGCCAACCTCCAGCAGGCGCCCCCCGGCGATGATGCCGATGCGGTCGGCGATGCGCTCGGCCACGTCCAGGATGTGGGTGGTCAGCACGATGCCGGTGCCGGCGGCCACGCGGTCCCGCAGCAGGTCCTTCACGTCCCGTGCCGCGGCGGCGTCCAGGCCGGTCAGCGGCTCGTCGAGGATCAGCAGCCGGGGATCGTGCAGCAGCGCGCCGGCCAGCACCGCCTTTTGCCGCATGCCGCGGGAAAAGCCCTCACACCGCTCGTTCCGGTGCGGCCATAGGCCCAGGCGGTCCAGCAGGTCCTGCGCCCGCTGCGCCGCCAGGCCCGGCGGCACCGACCACAGGCCCGCCACGAACTCTAGGTATTCCAGCGGGGTCAGCTTGTCATACAGCAGCGGCTCGTCCGGCAGCCAGGCCGTGACCCGCTTGGCGGCCACCGGGTCGGCCAGGGCATCCGCGCCGCATACCTGGATGCCGCCGGCGTCCGGCCGCAGCAAGCCCGCCACCATGCGCAGCGTTGTGGTCTTGCCGGCGCCGTTCGGGCCGAGCAACGCGAATACCTCACCCGCCCGCACCTGCAGGTCGAGCCCGTCCACCGCCACCCGGTCGAACGACTTGCGCAGGCCGCGCAACTCCAGCGCAGGCGGGGGAAGTGTCATGGCGTTGCGTACTTCCCCGTGGCGCGATTCCGGGCAAGTTTACCCCTGCCCGAGCCGGGCGTCATCCGGAGAGCCGCCATGCTGACCGTCCACCACCTCGAAAAGTCGCAATCGGAACGGATCACCTGGCTGTGCGAGGAGCTTGGCCTGCCGTATGAGCTGAAGCTTTACAAGCGCGACCCCGTCACCATCCTGGCGCCGCCCGAGCTGAAGGCGCTGCACCCGCAGGGCACCGCGCCCATCATCGGGGACGACGGCCTGGTGCTGGCGGAGTCCGGGGCCGTCATGCAGTATATCCTCGGCAAGTATGGCCAAGGCCGCCTGGCGCCCGGCCCAGATGACCCAGCCTTTGCCCCTTATCTGTATTGGTTCCATTTCGCCAACGGCACCCTGCAGCCCGCCATGGGCCGCAACATGGCGATGCACTGGCTGCATCTGCCGCCGGACAACTCGGTGCTGCTGCGGATGCGCGGCCGGCTGGACGCTGCGATGGACCAAGTGGAGAAGCGGCTCGGCGAAGCGGAATACTTGGCCGGGACGGAACTTACCGCTGCCGACATCATGATGGTGTTCTCCTTGACCACCATGCGGATTTTCATGCCGTTGGACCTCGCGCCCTATCCCAACATCCTGGCCTATCTGCAGGGCATCTGGGGCCGCCCGGCCTACCGCGCCGCAATGCACAAGGGCGACCCAGAGCTGACACCCTTGTTGACCTGACCAAACAGCTCCCCGGGGAACAGCGGCTGGCTCGTGGCCCGGCGACCGCTCGGAACGACGCTCCTGCTGCCAACCACAACCAGCGTCCGCACGCCGTGCTGGATCCTGGTGCATCGCAATGGCCAGCCCTGGCGGCGCTTGCCCCCGCGGCAACGGCAGCGGCCGGCTACTTGATCATGCGGAACTCCGGGTGCTGCATCCAGGCACGAAAGAAAGTCAGGTCCACCATGTGCGAAGCCCATTCATGGCCGGCTGCGGTTTTATATGGGGCAGCAATTGCCACACCCGGCATGGACCGGGTGAACGCCTGCACGCCCGGCTGCAACGTGTCCCAAGACGCGCGCCAGCCGCCTGGCACCGCGGAACTTACGCTCGCGGGTAGGATGAGGCCACCTATATCAATCGCACCGCCGAGCCGCTCCGCCACCACAAGCAGCAATCCACCCAGAATGTAGTGATCCTCGATATCGTTGCACATTGCGGCGAAGCTTACAGTATGGTCCGGCAATTGGCCGAAGGCTTGCTGAAACGAGGCCGCTGTCCAGAAACAGTCCAAAGGCTCTTTGCTAACCCATGGCAGGGTCCATTCATTATACCTGTCGTCCAGGCCGAGGATGAAGGGGCGACCAGTGCCGTCATAGGAACAACCCGGCAATGCCATCCGTGACACCCAGAAGTCATCCCCCTCTCGGCTCGACGCAACGGCATCGATATAACTTTGAACGTCCGCCCTCCACGACGGAGCCATCACCCGCGAGAACACAACCCCTGCTACCGGTCCAGCCATGCCCCATCTCCAAACCGCTTCATACCCCTAGCACCTAGCAGCCCGGCAGCTTAGCCTTACATGGCGGTATCAGGCACGGCGATGGAGATCCCCTTTGAAGCACTACCTGACCGCCTGGACCGTTGCGCTGTCCCTGGCCATCGCCGCCCCTGCCGTCGCGCAAACCCCGCCCGCACCGGACACCCTCGCGCCGCCGGTCCCCGCGCCGCCCAACGCCCCGCTGATCGCCGCCAACGGCGTCATGCGGGCCACGCTGGACAATGGCCTGCGCATCGTTGTCGTGCCCGATAAGCTCGCGCCGGTGGTCACGACCAACGTCAGCTACCTCGTCGGGTCCAACGACGCGCCTGCCGGCTTCCCCGGCACCGCGCATGCGCTGGAACACATGATGTTTCGCGGCAGCGCCGGGCTGGACCGGGATCAACTGTTCGACCTCGGCGCGCTGCTCGGCGGCAACTACAACGCCAGCACCACCGAGACCGTCACCCAATACACCTACACCGTCCCTTCCGCCGACCTGGCCCTCGCTTTGCACAGCGAGGCACTGCGGATGCGCGGCCTGACGCTCAGCCAGGCGGATTGGGAGCAGGAGCGCGGCGCGATCAACCAAGAAGTATCGCGCGACCTGTCCAGCCCATTCTACGTCTATTCCGAACAGGTGCAGGCGCTGCTGTTCGCAGGTTCCCCCTATGAGTTCGACGCGCTGGGCACCCGGGCCTCGTTCGACAAGACCGACGCCGCCCTGCTGCGCCGCTTCTACGATCAGTGGTATGCCCCCAACAACGCGATCCTGGTGATCGCCGGCGATGTGGACCCGGCGGCCGCCATCGCCGAGGCCCGCAGCATCTTCGGCCCCATCGCCCGGCGCGACCTGCCGGCCCACGCGCCGGTCCATCTGGCGCCAGTCGTCAAGCAGACCATCGAGCTGCCCACTAGCTTCAGCACCGCCATCGCCGCCATCGCGGTCCGCATGCCGGGCTTGGCGGAGCGGGATTTCGCCGCCGCCGACGTCCTGGGCGACGTGCTGAGCAGCCAGCGCGGGGAGCTGAACGACCTCGTCACATCCGGTAAGGTGCTCGGCGCCTCGTTCAATTATCAGCCGCGCAAGGACGTGGGCCAGGGCCTCGCCATCGCCGCCTTCCCCCGGGGCAGCGACCCGGCGCCGGTGCTCGATGAGCTGCGCCACGTGCTGACCGCCGCCGCCGCCGGCAACATCCCTGCCGAGCTGGTCGAGGCCAGCAAACGGCAAGAGTTGGCGCAGCTTGCGTTCGAGGCCGACAGCATCAGCGGCCTGGCCAACGCCTGGTCCCGCGCGTTGGCGCAGCAGGGCCTGAACAGCCCGGACGACCTAGCCCGTGCCTATGAGGCCGTGACGGTCGCCGACGTGGTCCGAGTTGCACACGACGTGCTGGACATGGATCACGCCGTGTCCGCCGTGCTGACGCCGCAGGAGGGCGCACGACCCGGCTCCGCCGCAGGCTTTGGCGGCGACGAAAGTTTCTGCAGCACCTCCGCCCGCGGCACTCCCCTGCCCGGCTGGGCCGCATCCGCGCTGGAAACCCCAAGCGCGCCTCCCGCCCTGGTAGCGCCCACGGTCACCACCCTGCCCAACGGACTCCGCCTGCTCGTGCAGCCGGAGACGGTGAGCCGCACGGTGTCGGTGTATGGCCGTGTGCGCCAAAGCCCCACATTGCAGGACCCGCCGGGCAAGGAGGGCTTGGCGGCGCTGACGGCGGAGATGCTGGACTACGGTACGCAGTCGCAGGACCGGCTGGCGTTCCGCAAGTCAGTGGACGACATCGCCGCACGATTGAGCGCCGGAAGCAGCTTCGAGCTCAAGGTGCTGACCCCGCAGTTCGAACTGGGAATGTTGCTGCTGTCGGAGAACATGCTGCATCCCGCCTTTCCCGCAACAGACTTCGAAGTGGCGCGCAGCCGTCTGCGCTTGAACGTCGCCGGGCAGGTGCGGACGCCGGATTACCAGTTTGGCCTGACGGCCACCCGGGCGCTGGTCCCGGCCGGCGACCCGAGCCTGCGCCGGCCCACGCCGGACACGGTTGCGGCGATCACGCTGGACGACGTGCGTGCGTTCCACGCCGCCGCCTACCGGCCGGACCTGACCACGATCGTCGTCATGGGCGACGTGACGCCAGATGAAGCGAAGCGGGTAGTCACCGAGACCTTCGGCGGCTGGACCGCAGAAGGGCCGGCGCCGAACGTGGACCCGCCGGCGCTGCCGCCCAACCCGGCCAGCCAGGCCCGGGTTCCCGACCCGAACCGGCTCCAGGACAATGCAGTGCTGGCGCAGATCGTCGGGCTGCCGGTGGCGAGCCCGGACCGTTATGTGCTGGAGCTGGGCAGCACCATCCTGGGTGGCGGATTCTCGTCCCGGTTGTATCAGGATCTGCGGGTGCGGACGGGATACGTCTATTCCGTCAGCAGCCAGTTCAATTGGCAGCGCACCCGGGCGAACTATGCCGTCGGGTTCGGCGCCGACCCCGGCAACGTGGGCAAGGCACGTGACCTCGTGGTGAAAAACTTGCGCGACATGCAGACGAGCCCGGTATCCGACGAGGAGTTGGCGCGCGCGAAGGCGCAGACCCTGCGCCGCCTGCCGATGGGCCGTTCCAGCGTGGACCGCATTGCCAGCTCGTATCTGCGGCTGATGGATTTGGGCCTGCCTCTGAATTCGGAAGAGGTTGCGGCGCGGCGCTACCTGACAATCAGTGCGCCGGAGATACAAACAGCATTCGCAAAATGGCTGCGCCCGGATGGGTTGGTGCAGGTGGTGGAAGGCCCGCCGCTGCAGCAGTAGTGCGTGCCCTCCTCCCTCTCCCTCCGGGAGAGGGCCGGGGTGAGGGAGTCTTCGCAGAGCAGGGAGCGGCTCGTATCGCCAGCACCAAATCCTTCCTCGGTCAAGGCGCCGAACTGGACGGACCCGCCGATGCTGTCCGCCGGCAATATGCTGGAAACGAAGCCGGGCACAGCGTTTTTCATCCAGATACTCGTCTTCAACGCCGCGACAGACCTGCCAATGACGTTGGAGTACACGGGCCTACTCGGTAAGCACAGCACCGGGCCTTTGCCAGCGGCAACACCGGACTACCGTTGCGAACGACGGCACCCCGGCGCCCGCACCTACTTGGCCGGCTTGCCCCCTTTGCCGAAGGAGGCAACAAGGGTGTCGAGCAGCTTAAAAAACAGCTCCACCCCGTAGCCGACCAGGAACGCCACAGCGAGCGGCGACAGCGCGGTATCCATCGCGGGATTGAACAGCCCGCAGATCGCACCCGCAATGACCGCCGTAATCATCCGCGCCGAGTCGGAGAAAGACGGGTGATACGTCTGCTTGCGTATCGTGTCGGCAAACCGCCTCAAACGGTAGGCATAGGCGCCGAGCAGGGCATAAAAGATCGGCAGCCCATACGACGTGACGGCGCCAATAATGGACGTGTAGTTGTCCCGCACATTTGTCGCAAAACCGCGGACATCCTGGTAGGTGGTGATCCTGCACAGGACTTCGGCTTGGTAGTTGGGAATGGCAGCGTTGATCTGCAGCCGCCCGGATTGCTTGTCGGTATCCGTCAGCTCCGCGCCCGGCGGCTGGTCCTTTCCTGCCTGCTTAAGCCCTGCTTCGAGTTCTCTGCGCTTTTGTTCGGCCGAGCTGCACGAGTCTGCGAAGGTGCTGCACTCCTCAAGGCTGGAGAACGTGACCCAGCGCACCATGCTGTTGAGCTTGATTGCCCGGCTGTGCAAAGCCCGGGTCATCGCCGCGAACTCCTGCAGGTTGCTGACGTCCGCAAGCGTCCGCACCTTCTGATACTTGTCTCCACGGGCGATTGTGGAGTCATCGCAGGGATGGGTGGCCAACCCGGGGTCGGCCCGGGAATCCTCGGCGGTCGGCAGGCCGACGCGTAGCCTGGCGGCAAGGTCGTTAGCGGCGCCGATGTCCTCGGTGATCTTCTTCACGCTGAAATCGGCGACGAAGGTGGCGACCGATACCGCGGCGACCAACACGGTCCAAATCAAGGCAAGGCAACGGTCGCGCCAAAGCTTCCCGCGGGTCCTGCCCGAGCTGCAATTGCGGATTGTGCTGGCGGTGACCTCGCCAAATAACCGCGATAGGTCTGCATAGGCAGCGTAAAACGACGTGCGGACCTCATCCGTCAGGGCACTGGATCCGAGCGCCGTCCGCGCCGCCAGTATGCCCGACGCCACACCGGCCAGGTCGGGCGTGCCGGTTTCTGATGCGTGCTTCAGCAGCAATTCGGCATCCTCGACGGCGTCCTCGAAGGGACACTCACGTGCCGCCCACGGGCGCTTGCTGATGTCGGCAGTGGCCTTCGTGACGCCGGCATAGGCGGCGTAGAACGCCTGTTCGACCGCCGGCGGGACCGGACCGGACGCCAGGGCCGACTGCATGGCAATGATTGGCTGGGTCAGGTCAGGCGGCAAGGCCAAGCCAGCCGCGGCGGCCTGGCCCAGCAGCCTCCGGGCGTCGGCCGTCGCTGCGGCGGCTGGGTCGGGCGGAGGCCGTATGACTGGGAGCCGCCATTGCCACGGCTGGGACATGCTGCTGGACATGGCCCTATGCCTCCCGGGGCCGGGCCATCGCCGCGGCGATCAGGCCGCGTACAGTTGGCGACCGCCGGTAATACTGGTGCGAGCTGCCGAAATTGAAATCAAAGTCCCGGTTCTCGCTGCAGTCCAGCATGGAGAAACGTGCCGGCGGGAACCGGCTGGTGTCGAACCGGGCATGCGGCCCTTCCAGGCCGAGCCGCCGGGAGCCGTTGAGGAACACGCTCACCCCCAGCACCGCGTCGGCCTCGCTGAACAGGATCGAGGTGCGCCGGGTCAGGCGGCCCAGCCCGCTGAGCCGGCCCAGCCGGGGAAAGTCGAAGCTGTCATAGCGTTCGTCGGCCGCGGCCAGGAACACCTCGTCGAACAGCATGGCGTCGCCGTTGCCGTGGCTGAACCAGCTTTCGACCGCGGCTTGCAGTGCGAAGTTGCCCATGCTGTGGGCCAGCAGGAACACCCGGCGGTCATTCCGGCGCGCCTCGTCCACGATCGGCTGCAAGTTGGCGAAGAAGCTCGACAGATGCAGGCCGGACTGCCCCGCGACCACCTGGTCGGACCGGTATGGCTCCGCCAGCAACGGCAGCGCGAGCAGCCGGCCGGCCGATGGCCAACTGAACGCGACGACCATCGTGTCGGCTTCCGCCTCGCCGGACTGCGCCAGCCATTCGCGGACGAAGGCGGCCCGGGTGATCGCGTTCTCGAAGCTGTTGTCGAACCCGTGCACGAAGACCAGCAGGTTGCGCCCGGACCCGGCAAGGTCGCCGGCGGCCCTACCGCTGAACCCTCCCATATTCACGTCCTGGATGCCCGTGATGGCGCCGACGGTGTCGCCGGTCAGGTCCACCTCTCTGACGACTGCGGTGCCATACGTGATGCCCGCCGGGGAGGACGGCGCAACCAGCCCGGTGCCGTAGCTGCGCCAGTCCTCGGCGGGTCCGGTCAGGACGCGGTTGGTGGCGAAATTGACGGTGATGGGCATGCCGTCTCCGGTTCCTAACCACGACGGCGCCATCCAGCAGCGCCATTTCGGTGCATATTCGTAATGTATTGTTAGTCTTATGTCAACGGAAAACACTTCCTCCGTGCAGGCTCCAGCGTGCCGCAACCAGCGGGTGCCCCAGTCTGCAAGCGGAGCTCAGGACGCACTGCTTTCCTTGTCGTTCCGCTTTTTGAAGAGGCAGCGGTCATCCAGCGGAGCCCAGGACGGACCGCCCTATCACCTGCCCGCCGAACAGATGCCTCGCAGATCCTCGCCAGTTGCCACCGAAAGCAGAAGCAGGAAGGGCCGGCGCACGGGCCTGTCAGCCGGATTGTCAATCAGCCATCGGGTATCCAGCCACGAGGCGTCCCCAACCCTGCAAACGTCGCCCGCGTTACAACGCGAGTTGCACCTTCATCGCCCGGCTCCGGTCCCCCGCCAGTTCGAACGCCCGCACGGCGTCGGCCAGCGGCACCACCTCCGTCAGCAGCGGCGACACGTCCATGGCGCCCGCCGCCAGGATGCCTACCGCCCATTCGAACTCCTCGTGGAAGCGGAAGGTGCCGCGCAGGTTGATCTCCTTTGCCACCAGCATGTTCAACGGCAGCGCCACGTCCGCTCCGGCCAGGCCAAGCTGCACAACCACGCCGCCGGGCCGCACGACCTCCAGCGCGCCGGCCAGCGCGGCGCCGCTGCCCGACGCCTCGAACACTGTGTCGAACCAGCCCTTGTCCGCCTTGTAGCGGTCCAGCGCCGCGGCGTCGGCCAGCGTGTTGAGCGCCGCCGACGCGCCGAGGCGGCGGGCGACCG
>CAXTOB010000252.1:0-8867 GCA_964245505.1 uncultured Acetobacteraceae bacterium
CAGGTGCTCGAGGGCAGTAAAGCTGCCGTCAATTTGATTTTCCGCAGCATTCTGCGTGACATGCGCCATACGAACGTCGTCACGCTGCAACGTAGTCCAGCCAGCAGCAGGATTTTCCACTCCTGGTCGATGGCCTATAAGGAGCTTCCATACGGATCCATGTGGTTTGACTATCCTATCCGTGACTTCCCAACCAAGCTGCTTGCGGACAGGGTGAATACGACGCCGGGATGCTTGGCCGGACAAGGTCGCCAGTTGCATTAGGGATGGTGCTGCCGGGTGGTTTCGTTCTCCAGCGCACTCTCCGCTCTTCGCGTGCAGCGTCTCCATGTTGAGCACTGGCGCTGCCTCCTTGGCCACAGAGCCGGACCCGAATACCCCGGCTGCTGCCTCAAGCAGGTGTGCCTTCCATGCCGTGATCTGGTGCGAATGAACGTCATATAACTGCGTCAGCTCAGCCAGCGTCTTCTCGCCCTTGATGGCTGCCACTGCCACCTTCGTTTTGAAAGCCGGGTTGTGGTTTCGGTGTGCTCGCTTGGTCATCCTTGCTTCTGATCCGCGGCATCCTCGCCGCGCTCAGGCAGAAAATCCACTCAGGGACCTGTCCGAATTCTCCCGGCTACCCCTTCGATCCACAATCTCTCCAAAACCGGGATCGTTTCAGTTAGGTCAGGCAGGACTGCCCACCCTGCGGTCCAACTCGCCGCAAGGTCGCCATTCCGGGCGGCAACGCTGCAGCAGCTTGGTGACCAGGTCGATTGGAAGGGGACGTCCGAACAACCAGCCCTGGCCAACATCGCAGCCAAGCTCGCGCAGCATCGCCGCGGTCTCCTGGTCCTCGACACCCTCGGCCACGGTCGTCAAGTCCAGGCTCTGGCCCAGCCTGACCACGGCAGAGACGATCTTGCGGCTCCCTGGGTCCTTGATCATCGCGCCCACGAAGCTGGCGTCGATCTTGACTTTGTCGAACGGCAGCATCTTGAGGTGGTGCAGGCTTGAGTAGCCCGTGCCGAAATCGTCGAGCGCCAGCCACACGCCCAGGGACTTTACCTCGTTCAGGATATCCCGCGCCATGTCGAGGTCGCCGACCAGCGCGCTTTCCGTGATCTCAAGCTCAAGGCGGTGCGGCGGCAGCCCGGACTCCAGCAGTGCGGCTCGGACCATCCCGGGCAGGCTCTGGTCGCGCAGCTGCAGTGGCGACACGTTGCACGCGACGAAGATGTCGTCCGGCCATGTCGCGGCGATGCCGCAGGCCCGGCGTAGCAACGGGCCGATCATCGGGCCGATGAGGCCGATCTGCTCGGCGATCGGGATGAACTCGCCCGGCGGCACCATGCCACGGGTCGGATGCTGCCAGCGCGCCAGCAGCTCAAACCCGATGACGCGCTCGCTGCCCATCGCGACCAGCGGCTGGAAATGCGGCACGATCTGGCCGTTCGCAATCGCGTCGCGCAGCTCGCTTTCCAGCAGGGCGCGGGCCTGGATGTCAGCGTCCATGACCGGCTCGAAGATGCAGCAGCGGCCCCGTCCATCCGCCTTTGCCCGGTAAAGCGCGACGTCGGCGCGGCGCAGCAGCGTGTCCACCTCTGCCACCTCCTGCTGCTGGAGAGCCAGGCCGATGCTGACGCCGACCCGCACGACACTCCCGCTGGACAGCATGAACGGCTCCTCCAGCGTTGCAACGATCCGCTGCGCCAGCTGGATAGCCAACTCGTCCGCACGGCCCAACTGTCGCGGCGGACCGAGCAAGGCGGCCACCGCGAACTCATCCCCACCCAGCCGGGCGACGAAGTCGCCAGTGCGCGCCACGGTGCGCAGCCGGGACGCCGCGAGCTGCAGCAGTTGGTCCCCAGCGGGATGACCATGCACGTCGTTGACGGTCTTGAAGCGGTCGAGGTCCAGCAGCAGGACCACCACGCTGCCGCCATCCTGCTCGGCCCGCGCCAGCATCTCCCGCAGCACTTCGTGCAGATGCCGCCGGTTGGGCAGGCTGGTCAGGTCGTCCGTGCGTGCTACCGCCGCAGTGTAGGCGAGCGCTACGTGCAGCTTCAGGTGCCCGCGCGCGGCGATGCCAGCCGCGACCAGGAACACGGCGCCCAGCACAAGCCCGGCAGCCTCGAGCCAGGCACGGGTGGCCAACGCCTCAGTGCGGGTTGCGGCAAGCGTCGTCAGGTCCTGACCCAGTGCCTCGATCCCCGATGCGTAGCTCGCCTTGAGGTAGGCGAACTCCGGGCCGTCCAGCAGCGCTCTGGCGCCGTCGCGGTTGCCCGCGCCGGCCATCGCCAGCGCCGCCCGCTCCATCTGGGTCAGGCCGTGCCGGGCCTCCTCGGTCGTCCGCGCCAGCGCTGCGCTGACCGCCGGCGTCGAGAGAGCGACAGCCTCGGCGATGGCCGCCGCGAGGTCAGGGGTGGCCTCCTCATAGCGGGACACCCATCGCGCTTGCCCGGTCAGGACCGCCATGTTTGCCGACATGGTGAGCCACTCGTCCAGGTAGGCGAACGTGCCGCGCAGCTCGGCCACGCGCACCGCCTGTCGTTCGGACGCACGCACCTCATCGCGCGTCTCTGTCCCGGTCCAGCCAAGCCAAGATGCCAAGGGCGAACATCCCAGCCAGCAATACGGTGCCGATCCTAGCGGATTGGCTATTGCGGCCTCTTGTCATGGCTGCGGAGATGCGACGCCAGAAGGGCATGCCAGAATTATGCGGTGGACAGGTTGACAAACCGTCACTGGAGAACGCTGCCATTAGACGGCCAATTCGGCAGAGCGCGGGACCTTTGAAGGTGCAACAGGGCGTTCGGAGACCCATGCCGTCAGGCGTTCGAAGTTGATGCTGCCCTTTGTGGGAGCGGCATGATTTGTTAGTGCAACGATGGACGCGCCTGCGGCGGTCAAATCAGGGTTGGGGGTATGACCAGACATTTCAGAACACCCTGACAACGCATGAACACCAGCGTGAGCGCATGGTGCTAGTGCACGGGATCACCCATTAGAAGTGTTCATACTTGTACTCTGTGCCAAGATGCATTATGAAACGACAGCGCCACCTTACTAATAGTCATACAGGATCAACAAAACAGAGGGTTCTTACTGGCCTCCAGGGTGGTTGTGAGTTCGTCACGCAACCAGGCCGGCGATGAGGGCGCCGAGCAGGGCTTTGCCGCGTCGTCGAGCATGTGTACGAACTGGACGAAGCCGAAATAGAGCGGCAGCTTGTTTTATGAGATGCCCAGGTGCGGGCGCAACCAGGAGCGTAGCAACGACCAGAACCCCTCGATCGTGTTGACACGCACGTCGCACAAGCCGTCCCCGTCCTCATCGCGGGTGTATTCGCCGCGGCCATGGCAGTCCGTCCTGTGCCGGCAACCCCAGGCTGGCAGGCGAACGTAGATGTCATATCCGTACGTGTGGACGAGGATGCCCGGAGCGACGGCGGCAGTGATGACCGGCTTGATCGTGGCTTGCTGCATGTTGGCCAGCATGCTCAGGCCCACTTGGCCGCCGCGCTGGATCAGGCCGAGGATGGGCGGCTTGACCTCTTCCAGCGTGCCGCGTGCCGGCGCGCCTGCTAGCCTGCGACGGCGCTCGAGCCGCCCCTTTTGGCAATATCCGCAGGCTGGCCCTTGTGCCCGGCCACCACGTAGACCTCGTCGATCCCGCTGGAGGCCTTTGCCTCCGGCTCCGCCTCGCTCGTCAGCTCCAAGGCCAGCGTGCTGGTGGCCACCCACTCGACACCAAGCATCCGGCCATACGCGAGACGCTGCGCGGCATCGGTCGCAAGCACGGCGCCCCGGCCCGGCGGTCAGCGGCGCTGACCACCGCCGAAATCCGCAAGCTGGCCCGGGTTTGCGGAACGACGCTGGCCGGCGCCCGCGACCGCGCGCTATTCCTGGTCGGCTTCGCCGCCGCACTGCGGCGGTCCGAGCTGGTCGGGCTGGACGTGGCCGACCTGGTCTGGACTGGGGACGGCGTGGTGCTGCAGATCAGGCGCTCGAAAACCGATGCCGAGGGTGCGGGCGCCCAGGTCGCAATCAGCCGCGGCCGCCTGCCCGGGACCTGCCCGGTGACGGCGCTGCAGGCTTGGCTGGCGCAGGGCGGAATCAGCGATGGCCCGGTGTTCCGCAAGGTGAACTGCGGCGGCGCCGTCGAGCGCGGGCGGCTGAGCATGGACGCCGTGCGTCAGGTTTTGCTCAAGCGGGCCAAGGTGGCCGGCATCAGCAGCACCTGGGACGAGCCGGTCAGCCCACACGGGCTACGGGCGGGGTTCGTCACCACCGCCTACCGCAACGGCGTGCCCGATGAGGAGATCATGGGCCACACCCGGCACCGCAGCCTGGCGACGATGCGGGGCTACGTTCGGCGGGCGAAGCTCGGCGGGGCAAGCCCGTCCGGGAAAGTTGGCCTGTGAGGGCAGTGCTGCCGGACGGTCGACTTCCGCTCTGCGCACATCTCGGACGTTCAGCACTGCCGGCAGAATCCTCCGAAGTAGGTATAACTGAGCCGACCGGTTCGCGCCCATAACGGCCATGGCAACGTCACGGCACCTCTTCGAAGGCGGTCGTGCGGTCAGGTGGCCACGTCCAGCGAAAGGTGCCGAGGGTGGAACGTCGGTTTGGTTCCAGATCAGTCGTTGATGCCGCTCCTATACTCGCTAGTCAGGTCCCGAAGTAGCTTGGCCGATCAAGGTCGGCGATGAGTCCTAGCTGCTCTGGCTGCCAACCGAGTTGTTCACGCGTGCGTTGACTCGAAGCCGGGTTGTCGGCCGCGACGAAGGGCGCCAGCCAGCCAAACTGGCCCGCCGCCCCCGCGGGGGTCTTGCTGACGACGGGGACGCCCAAACGGCTGCCGATCACGTCCGCGATTGCGCGGAACGGCACTCCCTCCTCTGCGACGCCGTGATACCGGGCACCGGCCGTGCCTTTCTCCAACGCCAGTCTGAAGAGAGATGCGGCATCCAGCCGATGCACGGCAGGCCAACGGTTACCGCCGTCGCCCACGTAGGCGGACAGGCGCTTCTTACGCGCGAGGGCGATCAACTGCGGGACGAGGCCCGTGTCCCCGTCTCCATGAACCGAAGGCGCGAGGCGGATCATCGACGTCCGGACGCCACGCGAGGCCCAGGCCTGAACCGCCTTCTCCGAAGCGGCGCGGGCCGCCCCAGGGGAGTGTGGGTCGGACGCATCCTCTTCCGTCATCCGGCCGCTCGGCACGAGCCCCATCGTGGCCAGGGGAACAACCAACGGGCGACCACTCTTTTCGAGCGAAGCGCCGAGGGCGTTGATGGCCCTTGTGTCGGCTGCGGTGGTGACCGCCGCGAAACGCGACACGATGTCGCCCGGAAGACCCCCGAGCAGGATGCGGAGCCGCCCGCTGACCGATATTTTCGAGAGGCCGTGCATGAATGCCAGGTGGATCACGCCATCCGCTGCGGCAGCACCGCTGCGCAGGCTGTCCAGGTCGTCGAGCGAACCTTGATGCGCCTGAGCTCCCGCCGCAGCCAGGGACTTCGCCGCCGCATCGTTGCGCGCGAGTCCGGTGACGGTGTGGCCGGCCCCGATCAGCTCCCGAACGACGGCCGACCCGATGAACCCGGTTGCACCGGTGACGAAGACGTGCATCTGGAATATCCTGTCTTGGTTGATTATGGGCTGGCGCCGACCGCGGATGCACACTGGCCTCCGACGCGTCTGTTGCCGCCGGCGAGCATTGTTTACCGTCAATCTGACGGAGCGCATATAATCAAGCATCCAGAAATGTTTATTGGTCGTCCAGAATGGATCCACTGTCTCAAGTCATTGCGCTCCTGAAGCCGCAGCCGCTGCACTGGCGGGTGATCGAGGCGCACGAGGCCTGGAGCATCCGGTTCCCGGCCACCGACGTGGTCGTGTTTGGCCAGCTGATCGAAGGTGGATGCCAGATCGAACTCGCGGACGGTACGGAAATGGCCTTCCGGGCTGGCGATTTCCTGCTGATGGCGGCGCCGTCCTCGTGGACCATGGGCACCCCTGGGAGCGGACCCTCCATCGACCTCAAGTCTGTCACTGCCGATCCCGGACTTCTGCATTCGGCGGCCTGCAATCCGGCGATCACCCGGGTCATCGCGGGAGCCTTCGTCTTCGCCGCGCCGAATGCCGACCTCCTGACGGGGTTGATGCCGCCCGTGGTCCATATAAGCGGCACTGACGTCGTGGCAGGTCGCCTGGGCGTGTTGCTGAAGCTCGTCGGAGACGAGGCCCTGGCGAGCCGGCCGGGCAGATCGCTTGTGCTCGACCGGTTGCTGGAGATCATTCTGGTCGAGTCTCTTCGGCATCGACCGACAGGTCTCACCGACGAGAGGCGGGGCCTTGTCGCCGCCCTGGAGGACGCGCAAATCGGCGCGGCGCTTCGAGTGATGCACAAGGACGTTCGACGGGCGTGGACGGTCGCAGCACTCGCACGGCAGGTGGGCATGTCGCGGTCTTCGTTCGCGGCGCGGTTTACGGAAACCGTCGGCTCGCCGCCGATCGACTATCTCCTAAATTGGCGGATCAACCTGGCAAAGGCAGCGCTCATTTCGTCCAAAAAGCCGATGTCCGAGATAGCAGAACTTGCTGGATATCAGTCTGTCAGCGCATTCAGCACCGCGTTCAGCCGCACGACTGGCGCATCTCCGACGGCGTATATCCGAACATTGACCCACTAGCCGGCTGAAGGCGGCATTCAGGAGCTGAACCGGGCGCGGTAGTCATGCGGTGTGGTCGCCAGCAAGCGTAGGAAGCTGCGGCGCATCGTCTCTTCCGAGCCGAAGCCGCACCGGGTTGCAACCCGCTTCACCGGCAGGCGCGACTCCGACAGCATCTGCCGCGCCGCTTCCACCTTCAACCGTTCCACGGCACGGGCAGGCGTCAGCCCGGTCGCCTCCAGGTAGTGCCGGCTGAAGCTGCGCTCGCTCATCCTGGCTTCCCTTGCCAGCGCCGGAAGCGAGACATCATCGGACAGATGCCCCTTGATCCAGCCATGCAAGGCGCCGAACGAGTCCTCCGCCGATTGCAGGGACAGCGCGGCGCTGAACTGCGCCTGCCCGCCCGGCCGTTTCAGGAACACCACTAGGTAGCGCGCCACGGCCAGCGCCACCGTGCGGCCCAGATCTTCCTCCACCAGCGCCAGCGCCAGGTCTATGCCGGCCGTCACCCCCGCCGAGGTCCAGACAGGTCCATCGTGCACGAAGATCGGATCAGGCTCGACCCGCACGGCGGGGAAGCGCCGGGCCAGTTCGGCGCAGAACGACCAATGGGTCGTCGCCTGCCGCCCATCCAGCCCACCCGACGCGGCCAGCAGGAAGGCGCCCGTACAGACGGATGCGACGCGCCTGGCCTGTTTTGTCCGTTCCCGCACCCATCCGACCAGGACCGGGTCCGCCGCTGCCGCTTCAACGCCCGGGCCACCGGCGATGACCAGCGTGTCCAGGGCCGCTCCAAGTGGCGGGAGGGGCTGGGCCACAAGCCCCAGCCCAGCCGAGGCTGTCACGGCCGCGCCCCCTGGCGCCACCATCCGCAACGCATAGGGCGGCACCTTGCCTGCCCCGGTCTCCGTTTCGACAACGAGGTCGTTGGCGGACGCGAACACTTGCAGCGGCCCGGTGGCGTCGAGCAACTGCACGCGCGGGTACACCAGCATCTCGATGACGCGAACCGGGCTTGGCGGAGAAGGAGGGGCTTTTGGCACTTCGGCTAGAGCGTGCCGTGGCATGGTCCCCTTGTCCATCCGTGACCCCCAACCTGGAGATGCCCATGGTCCCCCATGACACCCACTTGCAGATCGGCTCCTTGCTGTTCGAGGGGCTGGACCAAATTGACCTGACGGGTCCGTTCGAGGTGCTGTCGCGCATCCCGAACTCGACCTACCGCATCTACGGCAAGACGGCCGACCCCGTCCGCGACCTGAAGGGGCTGCGGCTGACGCCCGACGCGGCCCTGGCCGACGCCCCGCCGCTGGATGTCCTGCACGTGCCGGGCGGCTTCGGCCAGGAAGCCTTGATGGAGGACCAGGAGGTGCTCGGCTGGCTGCGGCAGCAGGCGGCGGGCGCGCGCAGCGTCTTTTCCGTGTGCACGGGCGCACTGCTCTGTGGCGCCGCCGGGCTGCTCCAGGGACGGCGGGCGACCACGCACTGGGCGTCGTTCCACCTTTTGCCGTTCTTCGGGGCGATCCCGGTCAACGAGCGGGTGGTGGTGGATGGGAACTGGGTGTTCGCTGCCGGCGTCACGGCCGGAATTGACGGCGCCTTGCGTCTCGCGGCCGAACTGCGCGGCGACGAGGCTGCTCAGGCGATCCAGCTCTACATGGTCTATGCGCCGGAGCCGCCGTTCAACGCCGGCACGCCCGAGACTGCCCCGCCCGCCATCCTAGAGCAGGCGCGTAACTCGGTGCGGGGCATCACGGCGCAGCGCGAGGCGACCGCCAGGCGGGTCGGCGCCCGACTCGGCATCGCCGTCCCCAAAGCCACCGCCGAGTGATGCCCGTCAGCAGTGGCCTGGCGGGAAACGAGGGTGAATTGGCGCTTCCGCCAGTGCCCGCCGGCTTATATCGATTAAGGAAGTGCTGGAGTGATTGCGTAGCGCACCCACTCCCAGGCCCGATCCGAGGAGTTTATATGGCCGCCGGTAATCAAGACGCTATCCTCACCGCAGTACATCCGTAACGGTTCAATCCACCGGAGAACAGGTCATGATCATATTAAAACCGAGCCGCCGCTTGCTGCTTGGCGGCGTCACCGCAGCCCTGAGCACGGCCGCTCTCGCTGCCTCGAACATCACACCAGCCCAGGAGACCGTCAGTAAGCGTCGGCTGTAGGCCGCGGTTTTGGTTGTCCGGCGCTGGGGTATGCTGGG
>CAXTOB010000253.1:0-8824 GCA_964245505.1 uncultured Acetobacteraceae bacterium
CGCGGGCAGCGAAACTGGACGCCAAAGGCCGCTTGACCAACACGGATACTCAAGCTCCTGGCTGGGTAGCCGGTGAACTCCGTGTGGAACCGACACGAAATCTCATGCGTAGCCCCTGGCCCTCCGCCGTGCTCCTCCAATTCCCCACTCCGGAGCGCCCCAGTGATCACTGGGGCCAGCGGGCCGAGGCCCGGGCTGGCGCAGGCCACCAGCGCCAGAGTGCCACGCAGGCTGGCGGGAAACACAGGGGCAAGTAGGCAGACGATCAGCAGGGTTAAATACTATGCCCGCTCCGTCGAGTCGGCAGCCGAGGGCCCCAGTGGGGCGGCCTCGTAAACCCAGATACCGCCGCGCCTCTCGGCGGCGACGCGCAGCAGGCCGTGGTGGTTCAAGTCCTCCAACGCCCGCGTGGTCGCCTGGTACAGGCCGTTCCAGCCGGTCTGAAGATTAGGGCGTCCACCGACATGTCGCCATTCTCACCCTAATCATAGACCCAGGCGTGCGGGTCCACCTGGTTCGGCCCCTTTGCCGCGGCGTGGCAGGCGATTGCGGCATAGACCTGCTTGATGTTGACGAACACCGACACCGGGTTGCCGTGGCCCTTGCGCCGGGCGATGTAGCAGTAGGCGCAGGCCATCGCGCAGCCGTTGCTGGTGGAGGGCGCGATGAAGTCGGCGCTGCGCCCGTTCGGCCGGAGGGCGAGGCCGCGCTTGGTGCCCAGCACCAGCGTGCCCCGCTTGGTCCGCAGCTAGTCCCCGGCGTTCCCGTCGCGCAGCGCGGGGATGCGCCAATGGGACGCGACCGGGACGCGCTCGGCACCGGGGAAGCGGGCCAGGATCTCACGGCCGCGGGCGAAGCCCTCCACCTCCGGCTCCAGCAGGATCGTGCGCACGTCGAGCAGGTGCCGGGGCAAGTGCAGCGAAAGTGCGGAGGTGGGCGTCATGCAGGGTTATATGGGACGGGAAGCCGGGTGCGGCACTGCTGCGGGAAGGAGAGCAGGACTTGGCGACGGATGGTGACGAGGACGACGACGGCCCGCCGCGGCTGCTCGGCGGGAAGTTCTACATGACGCCTGAAGGCCACGCGCGCCTGCGGGCGGAGCTTGCCGAGCGCCGGGCGGAGCGGCACCGGGTGGTCGAGGTCGTGGCCTGGGCCGCCGGCAACGGCGACCGCAGCGAGAACGCGGACTACAAGGAAGGCAAGCGCCGCCTGCGCGAGATCGACCGCCGCCTGCGCTTTCTCGACCGGCGGCTGGCCCATGCCGAGGTCGTGGACCCCGCCGCCCAGGCCCGGCGCGACCAGGTGTTCTTCGGCGCCAGCGTCATCTACCTGACGGAGCGCGACGAGGAGGTCACCATTGCCATCGTCGGCGTGGACGAGGCAGACATGGCCGAGGGCAAGGTCAGCATCGGCTCGCCAGTTGCGCTCGCGCTGCTCAGCGCGCGGGTGGGCGACGAAAGGCAGGTGCGGACGCCCCGCGGGCCGGAGAGGATCGAGGTCACGTCCATCCGCTATCCGGAGCGGCCCGGCACCTGACCCAGCGCCGGCCCGGCGGACGGCCGGGCAGCGCGGTTACCGTGCCTGCACCAGCGGGCAGCCACCCTCGCCCATTGGCCTGAATGCCTGCTTGCCGGGCGTGGTGCGCATCAGGTTGCAGATGTCCCAACTGTCCCGGACCGCGCCGGGCGCCTTCGACGAAAACAGGTGCACGTCGTGGATGTTACGCCCGTCCTCCCGGATGCGCCCGCGGCCGAGCAGGTCCTCATCGGTCGGCAGCCGCTTCATGGCGGTGACCGTGGCGCCGCCGTCCGCCCGGGCCGCCGCTGGACCCAGCAGGGCGACGGCCTTGAGGTTGTGGAGCGCGCCCGAGTAGCATCCGGCGTGGATCATGCACGGCCACGTGCCCGGCACCGCCGCGGTGAACAGGTCGGAGAAGCCGCGGCGGCCCGCGGCGGCCCAATGGAACGCCTCCATCAGGTACAGGCCCCGAGCCACTTCCACGTCGATGCCCACCACGGACGGCAGCAGGCATTGCAGGGTCACCAGTCGAGCATCGGACCTATGATGCTCCCCGACAAGGAGCGGGCCGCCGCAGCCGCGTGGGCTGGGATGCCTGTCCGCCATGACAAGGATTGGTCACCTGAGCGCCCTTCTGCCGGCCCGGGGGGGGCGCAGGCGTGCCGCTGCCAGGGAGGCAACACAACTTTAACGCGTGACAAAGGCGATCCGTTCTATTACGTAACCGACACAGTATTGATCGCAGCCAAGGGTGGCGCAATCATGTCGGTGTACCTGCTCAGCCTGTTCCTGATGGTGGTCTACGCCTGGAACCGCTTCAACACCCCGGCCACCGCCCGTTCGTCCACCCGGCAGACCCTCTATTGGGCGAGCTGCTCGGGCTACGTGGCGTGCATGCTCGGGCTGTTCGTGGTCCTGTCCTTCGCACTGGAGCTGGACGCCGTCCGGGCCGCGCTGCTCGGCAAGGGCGCGGAGGGAGGGAAGGTGGCCGGCAACGCACCATCGGCGCTGCTTGCCATGCTCGTTTTAACGGCGATGCTCCCGTCACTGCCGCTGTTCAAACAGGCTGACGCATGGCTGCTTGATCTGTTCCATGAGATGGGCAGCATTCCCGCGGAGGTCAGCCGCCGCGTGGCGCAGCTCACGCCCGGCGCGTTCCAGGTGTCGCCGCAGGATGTCGCTGCGCTCGCCAGGTTCATCGAGCAGTCCGATCTGCCCGACAGCCTCACGGCCCACCTGCGGGGCGACGAGCCGGAGGGACTGGAACGGTCGCAGTTCCGGTTCACGCGCGTGGCGAAGCTTTACATGAGGCTGTGCGAGCTTCGTGCCTCGCCGCGCTACGCCAGGTTCTTCTCCGGCGCGCAGGCTGAGTGGAGCGCCTTGGCGGCCTCCTTCGGCACGTTCGCGCGGCGGTCGGATGCCGTTCTGACGCTGGCCGAGAAGCTACGCGACGCCGAGGGCAGGTCCGTTTACGAGGAGTTGGTGAGCGAAAAGCGCGAAAGCTACCGGCTGGAATGCCTGACCTGCTTCCAGCCGCTCGCGCAGTTCCTGGCCCGTGCGGTCCTGCGCAGCGAGGGGGGTGAGCGCGAGGTTGTCCGGGCGCTCCGGGATGTTGGGTTCAACGCCACGCCCGTGACCGACCCCGAGTTCCCCGTCCAGAGCCTGGCTGGCCTGGTCCTGCTGATGCTAGCGCTGTTCCTGGTCGTTTCCGGTCCCTTGTCCAGCCTGATCCCGCCACCGCCCAGGTCTGCCGGGGCTCCCCCGCCCGACATGATGGTCGTGTCCTTCGTCATCGTGTTCGCCCATTGCGCCACGGTGGCGCTCACCGTGTGGCTGATGCAGCGGTTTCCCTTCTTCCGGCGATCGCCGGGGGCCGTGCCGAGCTTCCTGGCCTACGCTGTCTGCGCCCTGATCGGGTCGGCCGCGGCCGCGGCCGTGTGCGCCCTGTTCATCCTGGGCCAGCACGGAGAGCTGCCCCGCAACCTGGACCCTTATCCATTCGTCGTGCCGATCGTCGGCCTCAGTGGCATGTTGTGCCTCGCCGTCGCGTTCCTTTGCGACACGTGGCCGCCCGACCAGCCCGCCCCGGTGAGGCGGAGGGTCCTGGAGGCGGCCGGGTGCTGCGCCGCGATGGCGTTCGCCGCCTGGATCATTGCGGCGGGCACGCACGCCACTGACGCCGTTCCGCCGCAGGACCGCACTGCCGCCTTCGCCGTCATGCTCGGCCTTCCCGGCACAGTGGGGTTGATGATGGGCCTGCTCGTGCCGCACATCTACCGCGGCGCGTTCCTGGCTGCGCGCGCGCGCAGTTCGGGCACTGTTCCCGTGTCTGAAGCGATGCACTTGCTTGCACCCGCCCAATGACCAGCGTCCGACAGGCCCAGCCCAATGACGGCTCCGAGCCAGATAGCAACGGCGCTGCCCTCAGGCTGTCCGGAGGCGGCCACAGGACGGCTACGGACAAGGCGGACGGGTGTGGGCGGTCGCATCGGAACGCCAGGAGGGCGCGATGAGGTCGAGAGCGGCAAGGGACGGGGTGACGCTCAGGGTAGTCGCCGGCACGAACAGCGTCCTTCTCGCTATGGACCTGCAGGAGTCGGCACGGCCGGGTTGCCTAGGCTTCTCCGTCGAGCGCACCGACCTGGACACGGGCGAGCGCCGATGGCTGCCCAACATGCTGAGGTTCCCGTCCGATCGCGGCGACGGCCGCCAGACCACGGCGAGCGCGCCGCTGCAGGTGTTTCGATGGGGCGACTACACCGCCCGTGCCGGGCGCCGCTACGCCTATCGGGCAGTGGCACGATACGGAAGCCCCGCCGACGTGATCCGGGAGGGCCGGGCCATCGAGGCCGGGAGATCGCTTCCGGGCGGGGTTGCGGTCGAGGTGCGGACTGAGGACAGCGCCAACCCGACCACCGCCGTGGTCTTCAACCGCGGGGCGGCGGCCAGCAAGGCCTACAACGACAAGTTCGGCGCAACGGACCCTGCCAAGAACCCGGTTGCCTTGGCCTGGCTGTCGCGGGGCCTCGAAGAAGCGCTGCTGGCCTTCCTGTCACGGGCGGAGGGGCCTGACTGGGGGCTGCACGCGGTCGTCTACGAGTTCCAGAAGCCCAACCTGCTGGATGCGGTCGGGACGGCCAAGGCGCGAGGCGCCGAGGTCAAGGTAGCCTACCACGCCCGCGTCAAGGGCGCGGCGGACCAGGCGGACGACCGGCGCGCCCGCGAGGAGGCAGGAGCCGTCGAGGAGGCCGCCGACGCGGCGGGAGACGACAAGACTGCGGCCAGGAACCTGGCAGCCATATGGGACGCCCGGCTCGACGCCGCACTGGGTAGCTCACTCAAGCCAAGGCGAGCGCCGCCGCAGGGCGCAATCATGCACGACAAGTACGTCGTCCTGCTCAAGGACGGCACCCCCGTCGCGGTCTGGACAGGGTCCACCAACTGGACCGAGGGCGCCATCTACGGCCAGCTCAACGTGGGACATGCCGTAAGCGACCCGGTCGTTGCGGCGCTTTACGAGCGCAGCTTCCAGCTCCTGTTCACGGACCCGGATGCCGAACACACGAAAGCCGGGAACGAGCAGCTCACCCCCGTTCCTCCCAGCCGGGACGCGATCCCCCACGGGGTGACCGTGCTGTTCTCGCCCCAGTCGGACCTCCGCATGGTCGAGCTCTATGCGGAGATTTGCGCAAACGCCAAGCTGCTCCTGGTCTCGGCGCCGTTCCTGCTGCACTCGGTCATCCGCGGTGCACTGTTCTCACCGCCAGGCGACGCCCTGCGCTACGTGATGTCCGACAAGCCCGGGGCATTCGGCGCGAAGGGCGCCATCGACCTGTTCAACGGCGCACCAGGCAACCAGGGCGCGGCGGCCACCATGCTCAAGGGGCCGCTGAACGACTTCCAGGGCAAGCTGCTGGAAGGGCGCGAAAGCTTCCACCACGGTGGCGTCCACGTCCACACGAAGATCATCCTGGTAGACCCGTTCGGAACCGATCCCATCCTGGTCACAGGGTCCGCCAACTTCTCGACGAACTCGACGACCGCGAACGACAGCAACACCCTCATCCTGCGGGGCGACAGCGCCGTGGCCGACATCTACGCCACCGAGTTCATGCGCATGTTCCAGCACTACTGGTTCCGCTACCGCCAGGGGCTGCAACCGGACGAGGGCGGGACGATGCGGCCCACCGCCGTCCTTGCCTTGCAGGAGAGCGACGGGTGGCAGGCGCCGTTCTTCGAGCAGGGGAGCACCGCGTTCCGGGATCGGATCGCCTTCGCGGGCTGACCCGTGGTTGGGCCTAGAAGTCCTCGGTCACCGTCTCCACCGCGGGAGAGCCTGCCACAGGGTAGCCAAGCACAAGCACCAAGTCGAACACGTCGCGCGCCCACGGGTCCGGGTAGGCGCCGTCCGCTGCCCCGAGTGCGTGCATCAGGTTCGGTATGTTGCCGTGGTGCCAGCAAACGGCGACGTGCTTCCCCGTGAACCTCGGCTCGGACAGCAGCGCCTTGGCCAGCGCGCCGTAGTCCTGGTCCGCCCAGCTCTGGTCCACGGTCAAGCCGAGGGCCTTGGCCAGCGGCTCCACCGTCTGGAACGGGCGGTCGCTGTGCCGCGACCGCGCCGTCGCCATGATGACGTCGGGCCTGCCGAACGTGTCCGGGACGTAGCGCGCCAGCCTGTCCGCGCGCGCCAGGCCCGCGTCCGACAGGTTGGGATCGTCCGGGTCCCGAGTCTTCTCGGCGTGGCGCATCACCAGGATCCTTGATGGAGGCACCGCGCACCTGCCTTTCGTTGCACGACCGTTTGCATCGTGCTCTACTCCGGCGACGGTGCCGCGTCACGCGCTTTCCGCCTGGCGGCCGTCTCCGCCCAGGCCAATACGCCACTGGGGTGTCATGGGGATTGAGCATGGCGGTCAAGCTGAGGGCATACTCGAACGCAGCTGACTGCTTCCTGGTCTGGCGAACCGGACGCATCGAGGGCTGCGTCGGCTTCGCCATCGAGCGCGAGCGCAACGGCGTAGCGGAGGTACTGCCGAACCGCCTGGGCTTCCCGGGCGAGCAGGTCGCGCCGGGGCAGACGAAGCCGTCCACCGAGTGGCCCTACCAGCGCTACGATTGGACCGACCACTCGCTCCAATCCGGCGAGGTCGCCCGCTACCGCATCACCCCCATGCTGCGCGCCGCGGACGAGCTGCGGCAAGACGAAGCCAACCGCAGCGACTGGTCGCCGGAAGTCGAGCTGAGCGGCGATGGGAAAGGCGTGTCGGCCCACTTTAACCGCGGCGTCCTGCTGTCACAGTTCGTCACCCGCGAGCTGCACGGCGACCTATCGGAGGCGAGCCTGCGCGCCATGGTGCAGCGGCTGGCCGGGCAGGAGGACGGGCTGCGCCGGTTCCTGGGCGGCACCCTGCTCCGCGAGGTCGTGGCGATGCTGCAAGCGGTGCGGGACGACGCGGGTCTGGAGCTGCACGCCGCGCTGTACGAGCTGGAGGACGACCAGCTCATCGGTCTGCTCCGGGACATCGGCGCGCGCGCCCACCTCATCCTGGCGAACGGGTCGGCGAAGACCGGGGACGGCAACCAGAAGGCAGCCGACGCGCTCGCCGGGACGGCGGTGGACCTACACCGCAGGATGGTGCCGCAGCGCCACCTCGGCCACAACAAGTTCGCCCTGGTGACGCGCGGCGGCGTGCCCGAGCGGCTGCTGACCGGCAGCACCAACTGGGCCAAGACCGGCCTGTGCACGCAGGTGAACAACGCCCTGTTCGTCGGTCCGGGCACCGGGGCGGGAGGGGCCATCATGGGCGAGTATCGCCGGCAGTGGGACAGCCTGCTGGCCGCGGGCAACGGCTTCCCGCACGCCCTCACCGCGGGCAACGACGCGATGCGCGGCGGGAACGGCGAAAACTGGGACCTGTGGTTCACGCCGACGACGGCGGGTCAGGACCTCGCCTGGGCGCGGGACCTCATCGCGTCCGCCAAGCGGTCCATCCACTTCCTAATGTTCAATCCCGGCACGGATGGGCTGTTGCAGCCGGTCCTCGACGCGCAGGCCGCCGATTCCGGGCTGACGGTGCTCGGGGTCGTGAACCAGCTCAACCTGACGAAATCGCAGGGCGCTGGCGCGGAGCGGCATACCGTGCGCGTGCAACTGGTCAGCCCGGACTTCGCGCGGAGCTTCCCGTTGCAGGTGATCGAGCCGGAAGGCTTGCGAGAGGGCCTAGGACCCTGGGCCGCCGAGATAACCCGCCGCGACTTCCTCGGCCCGAGCGAGCAGCACCCGGCCGTCGGCCACGCCATCGTCCACGCGAAGGTGCTGGTCATTGACGGCCTGACGGACGACTGCGTGGTCGTCACCGGCTCGCACAACTTCAGCAAGTCGGCGTCCGGCAACAACGACGAGAACCTGCTGGCGATCCGCGGCGACCGGCTGCTGGCGGAGCGCTACCTGGTGGAGATCAGCTCGGTGTACGAGCACTACCGCTGGCGCGCCTACCTACGTGAGCACAACGGCGTCCGGAGTGGGCTGGACCCGACCCCTGGGTGGCAGGACAGGAAGCTCAACGCGGCAGAGGCGGCGCGCATGGCGACCTGGGTGCCTTGAGGGACCGCGGACCCGGGCGATTGCACGACTTCGGCGGTCGTTGAAGGCCCTCGCTGGAGATTACATCGACTGCGCTGACTGCATTCGAAAGGGCGCCGCAAGGGAAAGGTCCCGATCGGCGCCGATTGGGACCCTGCTTGTCCGGCATCTCTAGTTGCGAAAGCGACGTGTTGCAGCCGTTTTCAAGCAGGGTCCTGGTTCGGCACTTATTCACATGCAGCCGGCCGACTCTGGCCCGCCCCCGTCTGGGCCGCCCTACTTGAGGTGCGCCGCCAGGTGCTTGTTCATCTCGAACATGGTCACCCGGTCCTTGCCGAACACGCGCCGGAGCTTGTCGTCGGCCACGATCTCGCGCCCGTCGTCCGGGTTCTGCAGCTTGTGCGCCTTGATGTACGCCCAAACCTTGCTCACCACCTCGCCGCGCGCCATCGTCCCCTCCCCCACGACGGCCGCCAAGTCAGGAGAGGGCTGCAACGGCTGCTGCAGGGCGTTTGGCTTGTGCCCGGCCTTGGGCTTCTCGACCGGCGTGCCGTGCGGGGGCGCCTCATCCTCCTTGGCCCCAGTCTTCGCAGTCTTGGCCTTCGCGGCTTTTGTCGTTGGGGCTTTGGTCATCGGGGCACCTCCGGGTTGGTCATGGCCGCACTCGGGAAGCAGAACGCCAGGGAACGGCAAAGCGCCATGCCGTGTGAAGCGGGATGGACA
>CAXTOB010000254.1:0-8806 GCA_964245505.1 uncultured Acetobacteraceae bacterium
CACCGCCAGGGGCGCACTCCAATCGGGGGTCAACTTTGGATGCCGATTGACAGCCGACGGACTTCGTTTTTCCGCCGACGGGCCGGTGCAGAGGGCATTGCGGCAATTCACCGAGATGAAACCTGGCTTGCGGGTCAGCTTGCACCATGACACGGTGATGGAACTCCAGAATCAGGTGCGCGACGGCCGCCTCACCGGTGCACTGCTGGGCTTTCCGAAGGATCTGCCACTCCTGCGCCAGCGGGAGCTCAGGATGGACGAGCTCGAAGAGGAGCGGATGCTTCTCTGCTGCGGACGCGGTCACTCCCTGTTCGAAGCCCGCCGGGGCGAGCCAAGTGCTTCCGACGTCCGGTCCCAAGCGGTCATCGTCCGCGACAACTGGCCTGAGGCGTTCGTACGCAAACTCCAGCCGTCCGGCATTCGCGGGCATGCCCAAAGTGCCGAGGGAGTGCTGGCCCTGGTGCTGTCCGGCGGATACCTCGGCTACCTTCCCGAGGGATTTGTAGCGCCCTGGATCGCGAGCGGGGAAGTCCGGGCACTTGAAATCCCTGAACTCGCGCGGTCAGTCTTGCTATGTCTCCTTACGAGGGAGGCCGGGAACGATCCCGATGCGGTTGCGGCGCTACGATCCGCCGTGCGCGCCGTCGCCCGGCCGGGCACGCACGCATCGGCCGCGCAGCCCCGCACGGCTGGCCATGGACGGTCGACGGCCACCCGGAAGGCATGACGGCGACCCGTATTGCCGGGGATGCACCTCCATCAGCGCAGAGCGGTCCTACTCAGTGCCGGCGACCGTGCCCGATCCTTGGCCCACATCTATTCCAGCCGAGCAGTAGCCTCGCCGGAGGTCCCGTTCGACAAGGCTCGGATCGCGCTCCGACGCGGGCCCCCGTCCACCGCCGCCGGGCGTCCGAACCTCGACCCAGTCGCCCGGCGCCAGCACGTATCCGCTTCCCTTGGTAAGATGGGGAGGGCGAGTGATGCCACCGTTCTGACAGATATCGATCTCCGTTCGAACCGACGGGAGGCCGCCCTGGATGCCGAAAGGTGGGAACCGCCCCTTGTCCATCATGAACGAGGCAACGCCCGTGCCGCTGCGCAGCCGCAGCCGGTAGCGTACCCCGAGGCCTCCCCGCTCGCGGCCTGCACCGGCAGAGTCCTTGCGCAACTCGTAGCAGTCGAACAGCACGGGGAAGCTCCGCTCAAGCACCTCGACCGGCTGGGTCTTGGCGTAGGCGATGAGATTGCAGCCGTTGGATTGCCCGTCGCCCGCCGGATGGCCGCCGTAGCCGCCCCCGGCGTAGTAGTACATGACGTATGGCCGCTCGTTCTGGTCGTCGCAGCCGCCGATCGTGAGATTGCAGACGGTGCCGCAGGCCCCGGCATAGGCGAGTTCCGGAAGCGCCTGCCCGAGGGCGCCGAGCGCCGCCTCGCACACGCGCTGCGAGACCTCCGCCGAGGCACCCGAAACGGGGCGGGGATAGCTGGCGTCCAGGAAGGTCCCAACCGGGCGGACGACGTCGATCGGGCGGAAGCACCCGGCGTTGATGGGAATGTCGGGGAAGCAGTGCATGACGGCGATGTAGACGGCGGTCCGCGTCGGTTCCCAGGGCGCGTTGAGCGGACCCCGGCACGGAGGGTCGCTCTCGGACAGGTCGAAGCGCAGCGTGCCATCCTCAACTTCGAGCCTGACCCGCACGGCAAGCGGCCGGTTGTCCACACCGTCGCTGTCGAGGCATGCCTCGAACCGGTATGTTCCGTTGGGTACCTGGGCCAAATTGCGTCGCATCCGACGCTCGGCGCGGTCTTCGAGTTCGTCCACCGCCGCGGCGACTACGTCGGCCCCGAACCGGTCCAGGAGTTCGGTCAGGTGTCGCTCGCCGAGCATCAGCGCCCCGACCTGCGCATAGAGGTCGCCAACGCGCTCCTCCGGAACGCGGCAGTTCGCGAGGAGCAGGCGCACGATCTCCTCATCGTATGTGCCGTTCCTGACGACGCGGATCGGGGGCACCCGGAGACCCTCCTGGTGGATCTCGGTTGCGCCGCTTGCGAACCCGCCGGGCACTGCTCCCCCGACATCCGACCAGTGGGAGGAGTTGGCGAGATAGCACCAGAGGCGGCCGCGGTAGTAGAAAGGTCGGACGCACTTGACGTCCATCAGGTGCGTGCCGCCAAGATAGGGGTCGTTCAGCAGCACGACATCGCACGGGCCAGCCTGAACGCCGGATTCGATAACCGCAGCGACGGTATCCTGCATCACGCCGACAAACAGGGGCAGGCCGCGCCGTCCTTGCACGATGACCGTTCCGCTCCCGGCCCGGTATAGGCCGTTCGCCCGGTCGAGCCCCTCGGACACAACGGGGGAGAAAGCGGTCCGCTCGTGGACCAGGTCCATGTCGTCCGCGACCTGCATAAGGCTGTTCTGGATGACCGCGAGCGCGACTGGATCGAGGGGCATGTACCGAGGTCCGTTAATCGCGCCACGCGGGCGCGACAGAGATGATGAGGTTTCCCAATCCGTCCGCGATCGCTTCGTCGCTGGGGTGGAGGACGATGGTGGCGTCCATCTGTTCGATGATTGCAGGCCCGGCGACCCGGTCGCCCGGCGACAGACTGGCCCGGTGTAGCACGGGAACCTGCTGGCGGACGCCGCCGAATCGCACGGAGCGCTGCCGGGGCGCGCATCGCCCGTCTTGGGCCACAGTCTCCCCCCCGGCCACCAGCGCCTGAAGGGGCACCCTGGAGCGTACTCCGATCACGCTCGTCCGTAACGCCACGAGCACGGGACGCAATCCGGCCGGCATGAAGCCGAACCGCGCGGCCATCCGCTCGGTAAAGGCCTTCGCCAGGGCGGTTTTGTCGAAAGGCCCGTCCGGGAGTGGCACGCGGACGACGTGCGTCTGCCCGGCGTACAGAAGGTCGGCCTCCCGCCGGACGACTTCGCCGTCAAGTACCACAAGCTCCCCAGCGAGGAGGGTCCGTCCCTCCGCCTCCTGTCCGCGAAGGATCTCCTCGGCCTGCCCGGCACGAACGGTGGCCAGTTCCTGCCCGATCGCTCGGCTGAAGTCATGGCGCACGTCGGCAAGGGCGGCGCCGAGGGCGGAGAGGAGACCCGGGTGGCGTGGCACGACGACCGATGACACGGACAGCTCGCGCGCCAAGGCACACGCGTGCATGGCGCCGCCCCCCCGAAAGCGATGAGCGCCAGCGACCGCGGGTCGAGCCCTCGCGCGAGCGCGGCCGCGCGGATCGTCCCCGCCATGGCGTTGTTCACGATCTCCAAGACGGCCTCGGCCGCCTCCTCGACGTCTAGGCCTAGCGGCTCCGCGACGTGCCTCTCCATAGCACGGGCGGCGGCGTCGAGATCTGCCCCGCCGGGAACGCCGTTCACCCCAGCCGGGTCCATCCGCCCGAGGAGGAGGTTTGCGTCCGTCACGGTGGGACGGGTCCCGCCCCGGCCGTAGGCGACGGGACCGGGATAGGCCCCTGCGCTTTCTGGCCCAACCCTGAGTAAACCGCCGGCGTCGACCCAGGCGACACTGCCGCCACCCGCGCCAATGGTGTGCACGTCGATCATCGGGACATGCAGCGGAAGCCCGTAGCCGAGCTCCTTCTCGTGGGTGAGCGTCGGCTCGCCATCGCGGACGAGGGTCACGTCGAAGCTCGTGCCGCCCATGTCGCAGGCCACGGCGTCGCGGAAGCCGGCGGCTCGGGCGATGCGTCCGGCGGCAACCGCCCCGGCCGCCGGGCCGGAGAGCACGAGCTGGGCCGCCTGGCTCCTCGCCAGCCCCGCTCGGATCATGCCACCGTTGCTCTTCATGATCTGGAGGCGTTCACCTAGGCCGATCTCCCGAAGGCGGGTCTCGAGCCTGTCGACGTAGCGTCCTATGAGCGGCTGGACGTAGCCGCTGATCGCTGCTGCGGTTCCTCGCTCGAACTCGCGGAACTCCGGGAGGACGTCCGAGCCGAGACTGACATCGATCCCCGGCCAGGCATCGAGAACCAGCTTCCGGCAACGGCGCTCGTGCGACGGGTTCGCGTAGGCGTGGAGGAAGTGGATGACGACCGCCTCGACATCCGCCTCGCGGAGGTGACGGACCGCCGCTTGGACGTCCTCCTCGTGAAGGGGGATCAGGACATCGCCCGACGCGTCCATCCGCTCCCGGACCTCGAGGCGGAGCTCACGGGGTATAAGGGGTTCGAAGCCTCCAGTGAGGCCGTAGACATGTTCGCGGATGCGGCGGCCGAGTTCCAGGACGTCGCGGAAGCCACCGGTCGTGATAAGGCCGCAGCGGGCTCCGCGGCGCTCGAGGACAGCGTTGGTCGCGATCGTCGTCCCATGCACGATGGTACCGACCGACTTACCAACTCCAGCCCACAGCCGCGACAACCCGTCGAGGAACCCCGCCGACGGATCTTCTGTGGTGGTCGGCAGCTTGGCGATCGTTACTGTTCCGTCATCCGGGTCCACGAGAACGCAATCGGTGTGCGTTCCCCCGACATCTATGCCCACAATGCGGCCGGTCACGCGACGGCCCCTTCTCCCAGTGCTGCCATCGACCTCCGGACATCCGCCAGGTCGTCCTCGGCGAACCTCTCCTGGGTCAAGGCGGGCACGCCGAGATGCCCGGTCTTGAGCTCGCCTCTCCAGTTCACGAAGCTGCCCCGGCCTCTTATTTCGGCCGGGAGACGCTCGGTGGGCAAGCTCTTCGTGATGCCGTCCGTCTCGAAGGCGTGGTGGGCCGAGGCGGGAGCTAATGCCTCCGAGACGCCGCGTCGAGGACCACGCTCGCGCGGGACGTCCTGGGCGCCACGCATAGCCATGAGGATGCTCTCGTTCCCATCACCGGTCAGGCAACCGGGGGCTTCGCGCCCACCTCCGAGAAGTCTCCACCCGACGAGGTCGGCTTCGAAGTGCTTGACGCGCTAAAAGGCTTGCCCGCCGTGGTGGTTCTTGATGAGGAAAATATTCGTCGCGGCGCTGATGACCGCCGCTGTTTCATCGCCGACGTCGGACGCACGCCGGGCCTGTAGTTCCGCGATACTGGCCGCGTGCGCCAGATTGGTTTGGGGGAAGCCTATCGTATTGGGGGGCAAGCGGTGCTCCGTATGGCCATGCAGGCTCACACTGAGGTTTACGACAGGATGTTCCGATGAACGTTCTGAAAGTTTAAAGGCTTGCTTTGATAATGTTCAATCCAAGATGCAGGCGAGCGTTCACCTCGGTTTCATTCGTCCGCCGGTCATCCGCAACGGAACCCATTACAAAACGGGGGCAACCACTGCAGTGACGGCCGACGAAGGGAGTAAGCAAACGAGCGGATGCCGTTGGCAAATCCGGAGTTACCCATCCGTTCTCACCGGTGACGGTCCTGCGGAGCTCCTAACCTCCAGGTTAGTGGGGACTGCTGCGGCTCGCAAATAGGCGTTCTGGCAGGTCGGATGAATTCGCCAACGGTATCCGCTCGTTTGCTTGACCGCACCCGTCAGGCCGACTGCCCTCGTTTTGAGATGCGCTCCAAGGAGGGCAAGCTGCCATGACTACCCGCGTTCACCTCGTCACCGTCTTCGCCGCAGATCCGCGCGGCGGCAACCCGGCGCCCGTCGTGCCCGACGCCGCCGGCATGTCGGACAGGGACATGCAGGAGGTGGCCCGTGCCTATGGACACGAGAGCGGCTTCGTGCTGCCCGCGCCCGCCGGGTCGGACTGCGACCTCGCGCTCCGCTTCTGGGTGCCGAATCACGAAATGGAAATGTGCGGCCACGCCACGGTCGGCGCGGTGTGGCTGCTGGACCAGCTCGGCAAGCTGCCCCGCAATCCCGTCCGCATCTGGACGCGGAGCGGCGCCGTGGAGGCCCGTGTCGGCGGTGATGGCGGCGTCCGCGCCGTTGAAATCACGCAGCCGCAGGGGCAGGTCGAACCCGTGCCGGACGCACGGGTGGCCGAGGCAGAGATCCTTTCCGTGCTCGGCATCACCTCGAACGAACTGGCGCCACTGCCCATCCAGAACGCGCGCACCAGCCGGGTGAAGACCTTGGTCCCGCTCAAGAGCGTGGCCGTGCTGGACGGCTTGCGGCCTGACTTCCGCCGCATGGAGGCGGTGTGCGGGCGGATCGGCTCCACCGGGCTGTATCCCTATGCCTGGTCCGATCTGCAAGGGCAGGTGTTCGATGCACGCCAGTTCCCGAAGTCGTCCGGCTACCCCGAGGACGCCGCCACCGGCATCGCCGCGGCGGCGCTGGCGTTCGGGCTGCTGGACAACGGCCTAGTCGAGGCTACCAGTCGTCCGATCAGGGTGCGCCAGGGCCGGGCCATGGGCCGGCCGTCGGAGATCATGGTGCAGTTCCGGGGCAGCGGCAGCGCCCCGGTGCAAGGCTGCTGGCTTGGTGGCAACGTTCACTTGGAGGTGGCCGCCGCGGCGGCGCTGGCGGGATGACTGAGGTGGTCCCATCCTGTTTACGCTTTTACCCAGGTTTCCATGGCTCGCCCAACGGCGGCGATCGCGGCGTTGCGGTCATCGAAAGAAGCCTTCGTGCCCGTGAGATAGACGCTCACGATCACCGGCTTGCGGTCCGGCGGCCAGATCACTGCGACATCGTTCGTCGTGCCCCAGTCGCCCCCGCCTGTCTTGTCGCCAACTCGCCAGTCTCCGGGCAGGCCCGCCCGCAGCTTCGCGCCGCCGGTCTGGTTGGCGACGAGCCATGCCGTGAGCTGGTCGCGCGACGGCTGGGAGAGGGCATCGCCTACGACGAGCGCCCGAAGGTTGGCCGTCATCGCGCCTGGCGTGGTGGTGTCGCGGGGGTCGCCAGGGACCGCGTCGTTGAGGCCGGTTTCGGTGCGGTCAAGCCGCGTCACGGCGTCGCCCAGGGCGCGCGCATAGGCCGTGACGCCGGATGGCCCACCGAGGCTCGCCAGGACGAGGTTACCCGCCGTGTTGTCGCTTTGGGTAATGCCGGCCTCGCACAGCTCCGCTAAGGCCATTCCGCCACCGCCGACCCGGTCCTTCGTCACAGGCGAGTAGGTCACCAAGTCGCTGGCCTCGAACCGTATGCGCCGGCTCAGGTCCTCCTGGCCTTTGTCAATGCGCGCCAAGACGGCGGCGCACGCAATCACCTTGAAGGTGCTGCACATGGGGAAGCGCTCGTCGGAGCGATGTCCATGGCGCTGCCCGCTTCCCGTGTCGTGGACGGCAACCCCTAGCCGTCCGCCAACCCCGGCCTCGATCCGGGCCAATTTGCCACCAAGGTCAGTCCCGGCCGGGTCGGCGGCAAAGGCTGTCCTTGCGGCAAGCGCGGCCCCCAAGCCGGTCAACGAATGGCGCCGGGTCAGTTTCATGCACAGGTTCCTACCCAACAAGGTTGTGAGATGGATGCTTGCTTAGCAGGGCCGAAATCGACAGGACACTCTTATATGGGTTGCCCGTTCCCTTGCTCCCTGGACCCCTAAGTGCAAGGAATCACGCGTGATCGAGCGCGATACATGAGCAGGACCAGGTGACAATTGGACTAACGAAGCGAGCCAAAGGCCGGCCCCGCGACCCCACCAAGCGGGCGGCTCTGCTCGATGCCGCGCGCACGCTGTTTCTCCAGCTCGGCGCCAATGCGGTCACGGTCGATCAGGTGATCGCCGGCGCCAAGGTGTCCAAGGCGACCTACTACAGCAACTTCGCCGATCGGCACGAGCTGCTGGCGGCAGTGATCGGGCAGGAATCCCAGCGCATCGTCACGGATGATGCCGCGGAGGCCTATGAGGGCGCTGACCTGCGCGACGCTCTGACCAGCTATGGGGACGGCTTGATGCGCTTTCTCGCGGACCCCGAGACGATGCGCTTTGAGCCCTTGATCATGCACGTGCGGCAGTCCCAGCCCGAGCTGGCGACGTTGCTGTTTGCGGCCGGGCCACGGCGCGTGTGGGACATTCTGGAGCGGATCATCATTGCCGGGCAAGAACGGGGTCAAATGGGCGCGGTCGATCCTGCTCTGGCGGTCAACGACCTCATCGGTCTTTGGCAGGGCTGCTGGCGGACCGAACTCATGTATGGCCAGCGCCTTGCGCCCAACGAGCAGGAACTCCGGCAACGATCCAGGCATGCCGTAGACGTGTTCCTGCGCGCGTATGGACGGGGTCGGTAGCCGGCATTTTCTTCGGGAACCTATTACCAGACTCTGCCGTTCGGTAAATCAGAACCGGTGAGGACCGTCACCCCGAACAGCCACCCAAGTAGAACCCATGAGCACCGTCTCTCAGACTCCCGATGGGACCCTTTGGGCAGCGCCGAGCCAAGGTCATGACGTTCATCGCCGAGACGCAGGTGTTCATGGTCTCACCGCACGATGCCCGACAGGCCTCGTGCGGGCGAAGACAAGGAGCAACGACATGGCAGACCTACAAGTGATCACGCTGATGGCACAGGGACTTCAGGCCTTTAGGTCGGGCGGCGAGGTGGCCCAGGCCGCCATTAGCGAGATCCATCGCGACGCCCGCGACCCCGACCTTCAGACCGCCCTGCGGGAGAGCAATGAGATCTCCGAGCATTGGGCGCAGCGCGTCGAGCGCGCGATCGAGGAGGTCGGCCTGACCGGGGACACCGGCAACCCGATCATCGAGGCGCATTTCGAGATGAGTCGCCAGATGAGGCAGAAGGCGCCGGACGACCTCAGTCGCGACCTCGGCATCATCGCCGTGCATCAGATTGCGCTGCACTACTGGATCGCCGCCTTCGGCACGCTGCGCACCTACGCGCAGAGCGTGATACTGCTGGCGAATTCACCGGGGCGGTTCGGCGCTGAAACCTGGGGGCGAGAC
>CAXTOB010000255.1:0-8521 GCA_964245505.1 uncultured Acetobacteraceae bacterium
CTGCCTTCCCGTCCCACACCGGGGTGCGGCGGCTGTCAAGCCCCGGGCGGCTTTGGTCTGTTGCCTTCGGACTCCGGCAAGCGCAAGTGTCGGGCTTGCCGCATGCGAGGGATAAGCTGGGCCGATGATGGCGGGGTCGCATGTGGCGTTGGGGGCGGCGGCCTGGGTGGTCGTGGCGCCCCGGCTGGGCCTGCCGGCGTTGTCCCCGGCCTGCTTGGCGCTGGCGCTCGCCGGGTCGCTGCTGCCGGACGTGGACCACCCGAAGTCCTGGCTGGGCCGCCGGCTGGGCCTGGTGTCCCGACCGGTGGCTGCGCTGCTGGGACACCGTGGCATTACCCATTCGGCGCTGGCGGTCGCGGCCTGTGTATGGGGGCTGATGCATGGCGGGGCGCCACGCTGGGTGGTGGCGCCGCTGGCGGTTGGGGCGCTGTCGCACCTGGCGGCGGACCTGCTGACGCCGGCCGGGCTGCGCCTGGCCTGGCCGATGCGGCGAACTTGGGCGTTGCCGCTGTGCCGGTCGGGGTCGGCGATGGAGCCCCTGGTGGTGGCCGTGCTGCTGACGCTGGCCGGGTGGGGCGGTCAGGTGCCGCCGGTGCTTCGGCAGGCGTGGCAGGAGGCCGGGCTTGCGTGGCCTTCTGGGCCTGCTTGTCCAGCCGCAGGACATGGCTGCGGTAAGCCGCCGCCGCGGACTGTCCCGGTCCGGAGCCGGCCCGGATAACGCAGAGCTGCACCGGCCAGAAGACGCCGCAGCCGTGGTCCGCACTGATCTTCTGCAGCGGCTTGCGTCCAGAGCTGGACACAAGCCGCTGCTATCGGAGCGGCGCTACGGCGTGATGTCGGTGGCGACACAGTGCGGATGGGTGAACGTCGCAGGGTTCACGGCCGGGGTGGTGCTATAAAGGATGTTGTCGGTGCCGCCCGGCCCTACGCCTCCCGGAATTGCATTCAGCCCAGCGTTGCGCCGCATCTTGTATGCGATGGCATGGTCGGCGCACGACGTGTCGCCGCTGACGCCCAACCCTCCGATGACCTGACCGTTCGAATACAGCGCGACGCCGCCGCCAAAGGTGATAATCCCTCCCGGCACATAGCCGATGCCGATGCCCTGCGGCAGGATTGCCGGGTTGAAAGGATTGCTGTTGTTCAGCCCATACAGTGAGCCGTTTGGCTGCGTCGGGCCATAAAGGTTGGCGGTGGACAGGGCCAGGGCGCTGTTGCTGAAATCGTTGGCCGTGGATGCTTTGGCAATGGCGATCGCGCGGCTGCCCGGCCAGGCGTCACCGACCTTGATGACGGAACAAAGCTGGCCCTTCCGGTCCACGACCGCCGACCACATGCGGTTTGGGGTGAACAGCCCGCCGTTTCCACTCGTGACGACGGAGGAGAGTTGAGCTTGCAGTTGGTCAACTGTTGTCTCCGGGATGTCGCAAGCCCCATGTTCGGCCCGTGCGTGCGATGCGAAGCCGATGGCGGCGGGCAGGATGGCTGCCGCAAGCGCGGCGGCAAAGCTTCGGGTCATTGTTCGTTTTCCATACGATGGGGTTGCTGGGAGGATCAGGGGAAGGCGCGACGCCGCATGCAGGAGGCGCATCTGGCGGTGACGCCAAGCATTGCGCCGGTTAAGACCATACTAACTCCGTATAGATGCGTCAATGCAATGAAATGCTCCAAGCGATCTCATGCTGCATCCGTAAACACCGACGCTGGGCCGCCCGTTCGGATGGATCTGGACTCGGTTCCCGAGCGCAGGATAGGGGACCGGGTAGTGTGCGGCTCCGATGCTGCGCCTTGCCACTGGGCGGCCTTGCCTGACCGGCTTTAGCAGGGGCGGTGGGCGGTCTGGCGCGGCGGGGCTGACAACCCGCGCATGATCCCCCACTATCTCCCGTATAAGACGCTGCAACCGGAGGCAGCCAATTTGAGGAAACCAATGCGGGCGCTGCCCAGTCTGATCGCACTGCTCGCTGGCCTCGCGGCTGCTCATCCTGCCTCGGCGCAGCCCGCGGCAGGGGAGGTCACGATTGGCTATCTTGGCCTTCTGCCGCCTCACACGGCGCCGCTGACGCTGCTGGATCCGCCCATCACGGACGAGGGCGTGCAGGGTGCGCGGGTGGCGTTGCAGGACAATGCGACGACGGGGCGGTTTTTGAACCAGACCTATAAGTTGCAGGAGGCATTGGCGCCGGATGCCGCCGGGGTCATGGCTGCGGCGCATGCCATGCTGGCGGCGGGGCAGCGGGTGATCGTGACCGATCTGCCGGCGCCGCTGCTGCTGCAAGTCGCCGATTTGCCGGAGGCGAAGGACGCCACGCTTCTCGACGCGACGTCGGAGGACGACTCTCTGCGCGGCGCGGACTGCCGCCGGCAAGTGCTGCACCTGCTCCCCAGCCGGGCGATGCTGTCGGATGCGCTGATGCAGTACTTGGCGGTGAAGCGCTGGCGCAGCCTGCTGCTGGTGCAGGGGCAGGCGGATGCCGACCGCGGCTATGCCGACGCCCTGCGGCGCAGTGCCCGTAAGTTCGGCCTCCATTTGGCTGCCGACAAGCCGTGGACGTTCCAGCCCGGCGCCCAGCGCACCGATACCGGCCACGTGACCATCGCCGCCGAGGTTGCGCGCTTCACCCAGGGACTGTCGTATGACGTGCTGGTGGTGGCGGACACGGCCGGGGACTTTGGGGATGACCTGTCCTATCGGCAGACCGACCCGCGCCCGGTGGCCGGCACGCAGGGGCTGGTGCCTGGCGCCTGGTCCCGTCCGTTCGAGCAGTGGGGGGCGACGCAGCTGCAGCTTCGCTTCCAGAAGGCGGCGGGCCGGCCGATGACGACGCACGACTTCGGCGCATGGATGGCGGTGCGGGCGGTGGGCGAGGCCGCGACGCGTGGCGGCGGCACTGACCCGGCCGCCATCGGCGCCTACCTGCGCAGCCCCAAGTTCGAGTTGGCGGCCTTCAAGGGCGCGCGCCTGACGTTCCGCGCCTGGGATGGGCAGTTGCGGCAGCCGGTGCTGCTGTCGGACACGCGCAGCCTGGTTTCCGTCAGCCCGCAGCCGGGCTACCTGCACCAATCCTCCGAGCTGGACACGCTCGGCATCGATCAGCCGGAGACCACATGCAAGCAGTAGGAGCGCGCCGCTCCCTCTCCCGGAGGGAGAGGGAGCAGGAGCCGTCGCCATATTTTTTCTGGCAATGCTTCTTTTTGCCCCCGCGGCTCGCGCGGAGCGGCTGTTCGTGTCTAATGAGAAGGACAACACCATCACCGTCATCGACGGCAGCACGATGGCGGTCACCAACACTGTCCCAGTCGGCGACCGCCCGCGCGGCATCGTCGCATCACGCGATGGCAAGTCGCTCTACATCTGCACCAGCGACAGCGACCATATCGAGGTGCTGGACCTGCAGACTCTGAAGGTCAGCCGCATCCTGCCGAGCGGCCCCGACCCGGAGCTGTTTGCCCTCAGCCCGGACGGCGCCACGCTGTATATCTCCAACGAGAACGACAATATGGTGTCGGTGTTGGACATCGCCGCCGGGCAGGTGACGACAGAGATACCGGTGGGCGTGGAGCCCGAGGGGATGGCTGTCAGCCCCGATGGCCATACCCTGGTCAATACCTCCGAAACCACCAGCATGGCGCACTTCATCGACACCAGCACGCAGAAGCCGATTGCCAACGTGCTCGTCGGCAGCCGTCCGCGGGTGGCGCGCTTCACGGCGGACGGCAAGCAGGTCTGGGTCAGCTCGGAGGTTGGCGGCACCGTCGCGATCATCGATGCGGCAACGCACAAGGTGCTGCACACGATCACCTTCGACATCCCCGGCATCCCCGCCGAAGGCGTTCAGCCCGTTGGCATCGCCATCACTGCGGACGCCTCGACCGCGTTCGTCGCCCTCGGCCCGGCAAACCGTGTCGCAGTGGTGGACACCAAAACATTCGAGGTCCGCAAGTACCTGCTGGTCGGTCAGCGCGTGTGGAACATGGCGTTCTCCCTGGACGGCAAGCGGCTTTACACCACCAATGGCGTCAGCAACGACCTGTCGGTGATCGATGTGGATGCGCTGCGCGTCACCAAGTCCGTGCCGGTGGGGCGGCTGCCCTGGGGTGTCGTGGTGACGCAATGACCCTCCCGTCCAATGATGCCGCCCTTGAGGTGGCCGGCCTGACCCACGCCTTCGGGTCGCGCACGGTGCTGCATGATGTATCGTTCAGCATCCTGCCCGGCGCCTTCACGGTGCTGCTGGGGCAGAACGGCGCGGGTAAGACCACGCTGTTCGCGCTGATCACCCGGCTGTATCACGCGAGCCGAGGCAGCATCGCGGTGTTCGGCCGGCCGTTCCGCGAGGACCCCGGCGCGGCACTGGCGCGTATGGGTGTGGTGTTCCAGCAGCCAACCCTCGACCTCGACCTGACGGTCGCGCAGAACCTGCACTACCACGCCGCCCTGCATGGGCTGTCCCCGGCAGCCGCGGCCCCGCGCATCGCCGCGGAGCTGGAGCGCGTCGGCCTGGCCGACCGCGCCAAGGAACGGGTGCGCCTGTTGTCCGGCGGGCAGCGCCGCCGGGTCGAACTGGCGCGCTCGTTGCTGCACGAACCCTCGCTGCTGCTGCTGGATGAACCCACGGCTGGGCTGGACCTGGATAGCCGCGCCTTTTTGCTGGAGCACGTGCGCGCCCTATGCCGTGACCGCGGCCTGGCGGTGCTGTGGGCGACGCACCTGCTGGAGGAAGCTGGCGAGGACGCCGAGGTGATCGTCCTGCACCGTGGCCGGGTGCTGGACGCCGGGCCAGTTGCGGACGTGGTGGACAGGACAGGCGCCCCTGGGTTGCGCGGCGCGTTCGAGCAAATGACGAGGGTCGCCGCATGAACTACATTGCCCCAACCCTTGCGCCGGCGCCGGTCCGGCTGGGTCCTGCGGCCTACGCCCCTTGCATGGCAGGGATCGTCCGGCGCGAGGGGCTGCGTTGGGTGCATCAGCGCGGGCGGTTCATCTCGGCGCTGGTGCGGCCCCTGGTGTGGCTGGCGATCTTCGCCGCCGGGTTCCGCTTCGTGCTGGGGGTGTCCATCATCCCACCCTACGAGACCTACATCCCCTATGAGGTTTACATCGCGCCCGGCCTCGTCGCGATGATCCAGCTTTTCAACGGGATGCAGAGCAGCCTGTCGATGGTCTATGACCGCGAGATGGGCAGCATGCGGACGCTGATGGTCAGCCCGTTCCCGCGCTGGTACCTGCTGCTGTGCAAGCTGCTGGCCGGCGTCGCGGTCGCGGTGGTGCAGGCCTACATCTTCCTCGGCATCGCCTGGTTCTGGGAGATCGAGCCGCCGCTGGGCGGCTACGTCACGGTGCTGCCGGCGCTGGTGCTGTCCGGGCTGATGCTGGGGGCGCTGGGGCTGGTGATGTCCTCATTCATCAAGCAGTTGGAGAACTTCGCCGGGGTGATGAACTTCGTGATCTTCCCGATGTTCTTCGCCTCCTCCGCGCTGTATCCGCTGTGGCGGGTCAAGGAGAGCAGCCTGTTCCTGTGGTGGGTATGCACGCTGAACCCGTTCACCTCGGCGACCGAGCTGATCCGATTCGCGCTGTATCAGAAGGTGGATTGGATCTCCGCGGCTGTCGTCGTGGGCTGCTCGGTGGTGTTTATGGCGGTGGCTGCGGTGGGCTACGACCCCGGGCGCGGCATGATGGCGCGTCGGGGCGGAGCGGAATGAGGCTCCTTATGGTTGGTGCCGCTGCGCTGGTCCTGGGCGCTGCCGGACCGCCGCCAGCCGACCCAGATTGGCCGTGCGTGCAGCGCCTAGTGCCGACTCTGACGGCTGGTACGCTCTGGTCCGGGCCTCAGGCAGTGGGGGACTGGCGGGCCGACCCGCGAGTCGCTGCGGTCGTTTCGGACGCCGCCCCACGCACCCAGCCTATTCCGCAAGCGGTGGCGCGGCTTGACGCCTACGCCGCCACGGTACCTGCCTCGGGCCGCCCCGCTGCCCTGACGTTGCTTTTCACCGGGCTGGTGGACGAAACCAACCGGCAGCGCGCGGATGTTATCGAGCGGCTGCGCAGCATCGGCCGCCGCCAGCGGACGCTGACCGAGATCATCGGCCGTGTAAACGACGAACTGCGCGCCCTCCCGCCTGACGCGCCCGCCGCGGCGCGGGACGAAATCACGCAGCGCCGTGGCTTCCTGACCCGCGAGTATGAGGAGATAGGGCGTACCATCCGCTATGCCTGCGAGGTGCCCAGCGCACTGGAGGCACGCCTGGGCAGCTTTGCCCAAGCGCTGCAGCGCGACCTGCCGCAGTAAAGCGGGTTGCGGCCGAATACGGCCGTGAAGCCTCCAGGCTCCGCAGCAAAAATCGGCAGTACCTGAAGAGCTTGGGATGGCCTGCGTCTAGACCTGGATGCATGCCGCTCCAGTTGGTTACACTACGGGAGCGCGCTGGGTTGGGGGCTTGCTTCATCCTCGGCCGGGATGTTGCGTAACGCGGCCCACGGCCAATAAACTGCATCCCAATGGGACACGGCCGTTCAGCGTGCCGGGCCGGGCTTACCCCACGGGCTGGCCGGCGGCGGCGGCGCCTTTGGCCGCAGCGCCTGCACCATCATCAGCTCGCCAAGGTTTTCCGGCGTAACCAGTCCAACGAGCCGGCCATCCCCGTCCACCACTCCAACTGCTGGCAGGCCGCCGTCCTGCATCAGCCGTACCGCATCCTGCAACGGCTGCCCGGCGCCGACCGTGGGGATGTCGCGCTGCATCACCTCCAGCACCGGCGTGTCAGGACCCGTCGCCTGCAACGCCCGGATCATGCCGTTGCGGGTCACCACGCCACGCATCCGCCCGGCGCCGTCCACTACGGGAAAATCGTGCTGCGACGTCCGCAGCAGGTGTTCCACTGCCACCGCCACGGTGGCGCTGGGAGACAGCATCTCGAACCGAGTGACGGCTGCGTCGGATGCCAGCAGGTTCTGGCTCACTTCGCGCTGCTGGGCCGCAGCTCCCTCGGAGGCCGCGCCCATGTAAACGAACAGGGCGATGAAGATCAGCATCGGGTTGCCGAACAGCCCGGCCAGCCCCAGCGCGAAGGCCACGACCTGGCCGACGCTTGCCGCCACCCGCGTCGCCCGGGCATGGCCCATGCGCAGCGCCAGCAGCGCCCGCAGGATGCGCCCGCCATCCATTGGAAACGCCGGCACCAGGTTGAACAGCACCAGTGTGACGTTCACCCAGGCCAGCCGACCAAGCAGGCTAACGCCGGGGTTCTCCAGGTTCAGTCCGACGCCGATGTGCGGCAGCCCGCCGAGGACTAGCGCCAGGATGCCCGCGATGACGACGTTCACCGCCGGGCCGGCCAGGGCGACCACCAGCTCCTCGGAGGGTTTTTCCGGGATGCGCTCCATCTGGGCGACACCGCCGATCGGCAGCAAGGTGATGTCGGGGGTCTTGATCCCGTAGCGCCTGGCGGCGATGACGTGGCCGAACTCGTGCAGCAGCACGCTGGCGAACACCAGGCTGATGAACAGCACGCCCTCCATCGCCGCGCGCTGGCCCCCGCGGGAATAAGCGGTAATGGCGATCCAGGCCAGGAACAGCACGAAGGTGAGGTGGATGCGTATGACGGTGCCTTTGACGGCGCCGATCGGGATGGACCATTGCATGGACGTTGCTTTCTTGCTGCGGGATGGGAGCGCGCCGCGGCGGCACAGGGTTCCGGCAGGCCGGAGTTTACGCCAGCGGGGCGTGCCCGCGCCCGGGCGCAGGGTTCCCGGAATGTTGGATTGGACCTGGCCCGGCGGACCCCGACTTGGGGAGGCATGGATGCAGATGGCCTGGCTACGACGAGGGCTCCGGTGGACGAGGCGCCGCTGCACCGTTTGCTGGGAAGCCTGCCGGCGCCGGTGACGCGCGGCTTTCATGCGCTGCGGCAGCCCGGCCGGCGTTGGGTCCGCCTGCCGCTTGGAGTGCTGTGCATCGGCGGTGGCTTTCTGTGGTTTCTGCCGGTTTTGGGACTCTGGATGCTTCCGATAGGGGTGATCCTTCTAGGGGAGGACGTGCCGGCGTTGAAACGTCCGGCGATGCGGGGATTGGGTGTGGTGCAGGCGTGGTGGGATCGGCGGCGGGGGGAGGAGTGACTGGTCCAACGTCGGGCGGCTGTTATTGCTGCGACGCGTCGTAGGATGTGAACGTCCGCCGGACCGTGCTGGAAACGCCCTTACCCCGCCGCCAAGCCACTTCAAGATTTGACCCTGGAGGGAAAGGCAGAAGGGCTACGCCCGCGCTGTGATCGCCGCTCCTGCATCCCGCGCTAGTCCTAGTGCTGCAAATGCAGAACTCGCCATGAACAGCGCAATGGCGGCTAGCGCCACGTGGAACTGCGTCAGCCCCGGCTGCTCCACCCCCGCTGTCAGGCTCGCCAGGCGCAGCGCCACCGCACCCACCGCTACGCCGATGCCGATGGACAACTGGAACGCGACGCTGAACCAGGTGTTGGCCGGTCCCATCGCCGGCTGCGGCACGTCTGCGAACGCCAGGGT
>CAXTOB010000255.1:8531-8787 GCA_964245505.1 uncultured Acetobacteraceae bacterium
ATTTAGCGCGGTGAATTGCAGGGACCGCGACGCTCCGGCGACCACCAGTAGCGGCACCAACACCGATAGCGGCGCCGTGGCCGGCAGCAGGGCAAACCCCGTCATTGCCGCGGCTTGAAGCAGCCCGTTGCCGACCAGCACCCTACGGAACCCCACGCGGCGCAGGATCGGCGTCGTCAATGGCTTGATCCCCAGGTTGCCGGCGAACAGCGTCAGAAGCAAAAGCCCGGCCTCCACCGCACTCCGCCCATATCCC
>CAXTOB010000256.1:0-3400 GCA_964245505.1 uncultured Acetobacteraceae bacterium
TCGCACCCAGCCTTGCGGAGCGCATCGAGCTGCAGGGCCAGGTTTTGGTCGTCGGTCGAGACCCGGGCGTAGCCGAATGTCCAGGGAGGGCGGTCCGTCGGGGCATCGGCGGGCGTGGAAACCGGTTTCCGGTCCTTCCTCATTTCCGGACAGTCCTTTCCGAACAATATGCGCCCGTCCGGCGCGAAAATCGAGCGTGTCAGGAAAGGAACTCCTTTCCGAACACCTGGCATCCGCCAGGACTTGCACGCTACAAATCCTGAGTGAGCGTCCATCCTGCCGTCCGACAATCAAGGTGTCCGCCTTCCCGCCTGCGGCCCGCGTTCCTGGACAGAGCAGGCGTGGCCGGGTGGGCTTCGTTTGACGGACACCGCGAGTTCCGGCGATCAGTTGAAGCACTAAGGCGCTGGATGGCTAGTTTGCACAGCCCCGCGGTCACTGGGCCGAGTTGGTGGCGCGCATCGGCGCGAGCGACGTGAAGACGACGAGCGTGGTGATCTCGGCCGACCGCACGGTGGATTTTCAGTACGTGATAGTGGCAATGGACGCGGCATGGGGGGCGGGGGTGAAGGACATCGGGCTAGTGGCAAAGCAGGACTGAGGCCGGCGACGATGGGCGGCGTTGTCAAATTGATGGCTGCAGCCGGAGCGTGGCAGCTTGGCTGGCATGACGGTCACCGCTCCAGTTGCAAGCCCTGGCCCGGCCGCCCGCTTGGGTTCGGGGAGCCGGACGGCCGCCGCAGGGCGAGGTCGTCCGGCATCCTGCTGCCGTTGGCCTGGTTCAGTCTGAGGCGACACGTGACAGGTGCGGCCCGATCTCGTCGAGGGTCAGAGACGGCACGAAAGCAGGGTCCTGGTATATAGCGGACAAGGCCTGCTCGCTGAAGATTTCAGGTGCTGGCAGGGGTGCGCCTGCGACAGCAAGGGCCGCCTGCCAAGTCGCTGCGAGCGTATTTGCGCCGGCGCCCATCAGCGTCGCCGTCCGGTCGCCAAATGTGTCCCATAATCCCTGGACCACAGGCCGCGACGAGCCACCGCCCAGCTCGATGTAGCGGTCGCACAGCTCGCTTGGCGCGATCGTCCGGGCGGAGAAGTCCATCAGCGACACGACGGCGAACGCGGCGTCCTGGCCGTTGGCGATGGGCGGGACCGTCCCGCCTGCGCCACCCTCTGCCGCCGGGCCGATGGCCGCCAGGAGCGGGGCCGAGAAGCGGTCCACCATCTTGTCTTCGTAAGTGGAATGCACGCCGCGGCCGGGCCACCCCTTAGCGCCCGCTGCCGCCCGGTCCCGGTAACCGTCCGACAGCATGGAGCCGTGCAGCGGCTGGCAGGCGTCGCCGATGTAATGCGACATCACGCCCATGCCGCACACCGCGCGCGCGATGTCCCCGGCCTGCAAGGCGGCGACCACCGCATCGAAGATCTGCCAGACACGCAGTGGCAGCAGCCCGCGGGAGCGGGGATCGGTCTCGTTGATCCCATCATAGAACGCCTGCCATGCCGCCACGGAGACCTGGGACTTGTCGGCCAGGCAGATGTCGCGCAGCGTCCGCCCGTCTGCGCCGGGCCGGTCGATGTCGGCGTAGTGGTTCGGATGCTCCGGCCCGGTGTTGGTGGTCACGTCGCGTCCGCCCGGCACGCGGCCCCGCACCTTCTTCCATACAAGGTCCGGGACGTCGGCCAACTCGACGAAGTCGCCGTTGGCCAGCTTGGCGCGGATCTGGTCGGCGCTGAGTTGGTCCGGCACGAAGCTGATGCGCTCACGGTTCGCCGAGAGCAGGGCGGACAGCGCATGGTCCTGCACCGCGGCGATGGCGGCGGTGGCGATGCTGTAATGGCCGACCTGGCCCCAGAACGGAGTGGCGCCGTCGTTGTGCTCAAGCACCAGGTCCACGTCCAGCAGGTCGCACACCTTGGCCAGGTTGGTGGCCAGCGCGAAGTTCAGCGGCTGCCCCCCGCTGCCGGCCAGCGCCTGCCCACCCCATTCCACGGCCACCGGCAGCAGCACCGGCGCCGTGGCATGCGGCGGCACGACCGGCAGGTGCCATACCGTGCCGCTGTCACCTGGCCCGGTCTGCGTGCCGCCCGCCTCCGGCGCGATCAGCATGTCGGCCACGTAGTCATGCCCACCCAGCGACTTGTGCCGGTAGAACAGCGCCTTGATCCGGCCGCGCAGCGCCCCGGAATGGGAGCCGTATGCGACCACCGGATGGTCGATCAGTTGCAGGCCCAGGTTCATCTCGTTCAGGTCGGCGATCGGGCCGACCGGCGCGTCCAGCCCGTAGATCTGGCTGGTCCAATCGTTGATGTCGTCGATCTCGACGAGGCCGATGTCCAGCATGGCGTAGGACCGCCCGCCGGGGAACTCCGGATACACCTCCCTGAACGGCAGCCGCGCGAGCTGCAGGTCCGAGGCATGGCCGACCACGGCTGCCCCACCCCGCGTTTGCACCGACACCGGCGTGCCCGGCCGGCCGCAGACGTGGCGGTTGGTCAGGGCGTAGATGGTGTGCCCGTCCGTGGCCAGGCACCCGACGCTGGCCTGCCGGCGCTCGCCCTGCGCCTCGACGACCAGGGGGAAACCGCCGCCGACCATGCTGCTGGGCCAGCGCGTGTTGGCCGGGGCGGAGGCTGGCGTGCCCGCTCGCGCTTCCACCGGGCTGACCTGCACGACGCAGACCGGCACCACGCGGCCATCCGGCATGAACAGCGTCTTGGGCACCATGTCCTGCGGCGCAAAAGCGCCGTTGGCGCCCCCAAAGCCGCTTGCCTCCACCCAGTCCCGCACCAAGACCAGCAAGCACGGCCAGGAGATGTCGCGCACGCTTGAGTTCTCGAAGGTGCGCGGCAGCTTGTGGGATGCGGCGCTGTTGTCCCCGTCGCGGATCAAATAGGCGCCGACGGCGGTGCCGACGACGTTCGCCTTGTTCATCAGGTGCCAATGGTAGGTGTCCCGCGCATCCAGCAGGTCCTTGAGCGAGAGGCTGCGGAAGTTCACAGGTTGTGCGAGAGGATCCATGAGTGGTGTCCTGGCTGCCTGGCCCTCTCGATCAAAGGCTACCTGGGCGACGGGGGCAAACGGCAATACCATGACATCCTGGCCTGCATTGTTCGCCAGAAAACCAGGGAAGGACGACGTGCTGCGGCTCAATGCCATGGAACTGTCGCGGGCGCCGGCGCTGCCGCACTGCTAGGTGGCACCATGCATTACGTTGCCCTGGCCACCGACTACGACGGCACCATCGCCCACAACGGCGAGGTGGATGAGCCGACGCTTGCCGCGCTGGAACGGCTGCGCGGCGCCAGCCGGCGCCTCGTGCTGGTGACGGGTCGGGAGCTGGACGACCTGATCGGCTGCATGCCGCGCCTCGACCTGTTCGACATCGTCGTGGCCGAGAAC
>CAXTOB010000256.1:3410-8706 GCA_964245505.1 uncultured Acetobacteraceae bacterium
GCTGGGAGCCGAACGAGGGCAAGGTCCTGTCCACCATCCGCGACATGGGGCTGGAGCTGCAGATCATCTTCAACAACGGCGCCGTCATGGTGCTACCCGCCGGCGTCAACAAGGAAAGCGGGCTGCGCGCGGCGCTCGTGGAGCTGGACATCTCGCCCCGCAACGTCGTCGCGGTGGGGGATGCCGAGAACGACTTCGCCTTCCTGGACCTGTGCGGGATGCCGGTCGCGGTCGCCAATGCCCTGCCCAGGCTGAAGGACGCCGCCGCCCTGGTGACCGAGGGCGAGCGTGGTGCGGGCGTGGCCGAGCTGGTGGACCTGTGGCTCTCGACCGACCTGGCCGCGGTGGACGAGACCAACCCCCGGCAGCACGTCCCCCTGGCCGCTGCGCCCGATGGCGAGGGCGGGCCAGGCGATGAGGGCGGCCTGGCACTGGTGCCTGTACGGCAGAGCCTGCTGCTGACCGGAACATCGGGAGGTGGCAAGAGCACGCTCACTACGGGCTTGCTGGAGCGCCTGTCCGCGCACGACTTCCAGTTCGTCGTCATGGACCCTGAGGGCGACTACGAAGGCCTGGGCGACGCCGTCGCCATCGGCACGGCAGCGGACGCGCCGCGGGCCGAGGAGGTGCTGGAGATCCTGCGCAAGACGGCGTCCTCGGTCGCGGTGAACCTGCTCGGCGTGAAGCTGGAGGACCGGCCCGGCTACCTTGCGGGACTGCTGCCGGAACTGCTCGCCCACCGCGAGCGCACCGGGCGCCCGCACTTCGTGGTGATCGACGAGGCGCACCACATGCTGCCCGCAAGCTGGGACCCCGGCGCGACCGCCCTGCCCAACGGCCTGCGCGGCTTCATGTTCGTCACCGTGCGGCCCGAGGCGCTGTCCCCCCGCACGCTGGACTGCGTGGACCGGGCGCTTGCGGTCGGCGACGAGGCGCAGGCCGCGCTGGCGATGTTCGCCCGCGCGCACGGCCTGGCGGAGCCGGACGGCGCCGGAGGCGTCGAGCGCGGCGAGGTACTGACCCTATGCCGCACCGACCCGGTGCCCCGCCGGTTCAAGGTGATCCCGGGCACGACGGAGCGGCGGCGCCACCTGCGCAAGTATGCCGAGGGCAAGCTGGGCGACGACAAGGCGTTTTTCTTCCGCGGCGCCGAGGGCAAGCTGCGCCTGCGCGCGACGAACCTGATCATGTTCCTGGAGATGGCGGACGGTGTGGACGACGAGACCTGGGAATGGCACCGGGCGCGCGGCGACCTCTCGGCCTGCGTCGAGACCAGCATCAAGGATGGCGAGTTGGCTGCGGAGATGCGCGCCATCGAGCAGGATGCATCACCCACCGACGCGGCACGCCTGGCGATGCGCACCTGCATTGAGCACCGTTATACTCTGCCGGCCTGAATGCCTGCGTAGTGTCAATCAGCGGTATGTTGCGGTGCTGATCAGCGCCGCAACATACGGGACGCCCACGTTTCTCCTGGGTCCGCTACCTGCGCTGGCGAGCAGGGAGGTTTGCGTGCCGCCTACCTGCGCGAGAAACGCTGGGTGGACCGGACGCGAGCGCTGTTATGGGGCTGCTCGGGGTGAGGCTGTCGCGGATTAGACTGAAATGTTCAGTCTAGACGTTGCAGGAAGAGCCAACGTCCGCCATCCCTGGACGGCTGCACGCGTACGAGCACTTCCACGTCCTGTTCGCCGGCTGACAAGCCGAACACATGGCTGAACTCCAGATCCGGGTGGCCCTGTGCCAAGGCGCGGTCAATGCAGCCCCGATAGGTTTGGACGTTCACGGACGGCGCTGGCTTGTTGGTGGCGCCGCGCTTTGGTGCCTTGTTGGGGCTGCCTGATCGCTGCTGCTCGGCACCGCCGTAAAGGGTTATGGCGCCGTTCGCATCCAGGTGAATGGCTTTGAACGGCAAGGCTTTCAACTGCTCGGCCGAAAGACCGTTCACAGCTTCAGCCAAGAGGGCGGTGTTGAAGTGGGGGAGGGCCAGGGGCATTCCGTTCAGGCAGTCATTGAGGCGCGAGTTCCGAGCGCCATCCTGCCCATCGTCTCCCATACAAATTATGACATTTGCTGACTTGCAGCAAGCTCGTGCCGCCTGTGCGGCAGACCCATGCTCGCTAGTCAGAGCAGATGGCTGACGTAGAGAAGGCTTAAACATCCAGGATCTTACAACGCTGATCAGCGTCGAGACCTACCGCTGAACCACAGTCAAGGGATCGATGTGCCTGACGTCGTGACATCCTCTGCATCCATCCCGTGCGGACGGGAAGCTGGGCAGACGTTGATCGCACGACCGTCCATGTCGTCTTGAACGGTCGGCCTACGCCCGGCGCGCTGTCCGTCAGGGGTGGTTTGATGGCCACCCTTGGCCCTGATCGCCGATCAGGATGCCACGGAAATAAATAGCCCATCTGCGTATCTTCGTGGTCACGGAGCCATCTACGTGCCGCTGCCCTCGGCGACGCTCGCGGGTATGGCCGATGTGCTGGAAGTGACGTCCTGGGTCGCCTCCCAGTCGGCTTCGATCCGTCCGGTTATCAATTCCGCGGCGCGCATGGCGGATTTCACGTCCGCCTCCACACCTTCGCCAACCAGCGCAAGTGGGCTGCCCTTCCCATACTGCCGGCGCAGTACCTTGAAGCGGGCCGCTTGCGTGCCGTCCTCACAGACCTGGACCGTCAGCCGGAAGCCGTCAGCTTCGGTCCACAGTTCACGGTTTGGGCCGCTATGCCACGCTGACACGGCGCCGGCCAGCGATGCGAGGTTTCGGTTCTGTTTCCGCGATCAAGCCTTGCAGCCTGCGTTTGCCCGCGTGCCAAGTGGCCTGTCCGACGGTGGAGGCAATCGCCAGGACGGACGTCGCCACCAAGATGGACCGGACGAAGCCGCCGCGCTTGGGCCTGGCACGCGGCGCTGGCTGAGCCGGCTGCTCGCCCGCAGCCGGCCGGCGTAAGCGCCGCGCGATCCACAGGGCAGCCTCAGTTGCGAGCGCCAGATCAAAGGGAGACTTCCCCGAAAGCTGCCCTTGCTGGAATGTAGGCGTGGTTGTGTCGCCAGTGACACTGGGCTTGGCCCGGCTGGGGTTCAGTTCCGACAACCTCTCCCGCAGCTTTCCAATCTTTGAACTTGCAGGGTTAAGCAAGGATGGGATCATCGGCAGCTCCGGAAGCTCTAATTGCAAAGGGAAGGCGACGGCGGTGCCGGAAACAAAGCCCGCGCCGCCGTCCGCTCCGCCAGGGGAGGGAGGCTGGGCTAAAGGGTTCGCCGCCCGGCCACGGCATGGTAGATCCACAACACGACGATGGCGCCGATGACTGCGACAATTATGCTGTAAAGATTAAAGCCAGTGACGCCGGCAGCGCCGAACAGGTTGAATAGGAAGCCGCCGGCAAAGGCGCCGACGACGCCAAGTACGATGTCGAGCAGGGCGCCTTGCCCGGTGCCTGCGTATATCCTGCTCGCGATGAAACCTGCGATGAGGCCGAGAACCAGCCAGCCAATGATGGACACCTTTGATCTTCTTGGGGCGGAGCTGCCAGCCGCATCAGCGGCTGGCAGCGTGGGTTGCGGGGCTTAAGACACGCGCACGCGGCGGCTTCGCTCGGTCAAGACCTGTTCAGCCGTGTAGGCAGGAGCGGTCGGGTCGAAGCCCTTCCAGCCCGCTTGCTCGTACTCGGTCCGGCGCACGGCGGGATCGACCGGAGTACGGCCGTCCAGCACTGCGTTGACCGTGCCTGCCATCGTATCGTCAGCCCGCACGGTGACAAGGTTGCCACCGCGGCGCACGCCCTCGGCATAGGTGTGCGCATCGGCCTCGCTCACGCCCGCGCCGGTCAGCGAGCCGAGTAAGCCGCCCGCCGCTGCGCCGATGCCAGCTCCGGTCAGTGTCGCTACCAGCCAGCCGGCGGCCACGATGGGGCCGATGCCGGGAACTGCCAGCATACCCAACCCGGCCAACAGCCCGGCGCCACCGCCCACGAGGGTGCCAACCGATGCGCCGGTGCCGCCGCCGGTCGCTGCGCCCGGCTCAGGGTCGCCGGAGGTCAGGCCGGTGCCGCTGGTGCCGCCCGTGCCATAGCGTGTGTCGGCGTTGTTCGCGACGAGGCTGATGTCCGAGTGCGGCACGCCGGTCTGCTCCAACGCCTGGACGACGTGGACGGCGTCGTCGTGTTCATCATACATGCGGGTGAATGTCTGGGTGGCCATGCCGCCCTCCTATAAGTTGGGTGAAACCAGAAAGGGCCAGGGCACAGGGCTGCCCTGGCCCAGTTGGATCAGCGCGGCGTGACGGCGCTGCTGCCGTTCGGGTTGGCACCTGTCGAATTGGTGCCCAGCGTGCGGTCCACGGCCCGGCCGGCGGCGGTGCCGGGCGGGTTGCCCGTAGTGCCGTCCAAGTTGCGCGTCCCTGGCGTGGTAGCCGTCATGCCGGCGCCGGGCGCCGCGACGGTGCCCGCCATGCCGCCGTCCTGGCCCGTGTTGCCCTTGTAGTCGAGCCAGACTTGGCCGGCCGTGCCACCCTTGCTGGCGGTGCCACGCCAGACGCCGCCGTCATCCTTCTTCAAGGCGGCGACGTTCTGGAAACCCTCTGCCTCCAGCCGGCGCCGGGCCTCGCTCTCGGTGAAGCTGTTGGCGCCGCGCGCGGGTTGCGGCGCATTAGCGCCCGTCGTTGCGACGGCCTGGTTGCGGTCGCCACTAGCAGCGGCGGTCCCGGTGTTGCGGTTCACGACGCCCGTGCCCGGCGTCACGCCGGTGCTGGGACTGACGCCCGGCATAGGCGCGTTGGACGTGGCACCCGGCGCCGTGTTGCCTGGCCTGGCCGTCCCCTGGGCAAGTGCGGTGCCGGCAAGGAGCGTGGCGGCGAGGGCAAATGCGATGCGTGTCATGGCGGTGTTCCTCGTGTCCTGGATGATGGATTGGGATCGGGTGGGAGGAGCCTTCCGGCTCCTCCCGGCTGTCAGCGCAGCCTTCCCCGGCCTACTTGTGGTCCGGGTTGGTGCCGCTGAGGTTGGTGCCGAGCGTCTTGTCCACCGCGCGGCTCGCCATCGTTCCCTTCGGGTTGCCTGCCGTCCCATCCGGGGCATTGGCGCCCGGGTTGGCACCGCTGACGTTGGTGTTCAGTGTCCGGTCCACGGCGCCTGCCGCGCCCTTCGCTGCCCCTGCAGTGCCGGCCGCTGCGCCTGATACGCTGGACCCGACCGTGCCCGCTGCGCCGCGCACGCCCGCCGTGCCGGTGGTGCCGGCCGTGGCTGCGGTGTCCTCGACGTCCACCTCGGTCTTGCGAACCGTGTCGCGC
>CAXTOB010000257.1:0-8675 GCA_964245505.1 uncultured Acetobacteraceae bacterium
GCCTGGCGTAGGCCGGCTTGGCGGGCGGCGCCGGCGACCAGGCGCAGCACGCGGTCCTGTACTTCAATGGCGCGGGCCAGCAGGCGGTGGTTTTCGGCCGCGAGGTCGCGTAGCCGCTCGGCCTGCGCCTTTAGCGCCGGGGTGCGCGCCACCGGCTTTGCTGCTGCGACAGCTAGGTCCGCCGCCGCCGCTGCCTTTTCCTTGAACAGGGGCGGCAGGGCGTCGAGTTTTATCGCCTGCAGTGCCGCGTTCTCGGCCAGCAGGACACGCTCCAGGCGTGCGGCGGCTGACAGTAGGGTGCTCATTTTCCGGCTCCGGCTTTCCCGGCTCCGGCGGCCACGGCGGCTTCCTGCATGCGCAGCATCTGCTGCATCACCGGGCGCGCCAGGCCCAGGCCGCCATGGGAGGCCAAGTGCTTGGCGAGTTCCGCCGTCAGCATCGGCTTCCACTGTGCTTCGGCCTCGCCGCCGCCGAACGCACCCTTGGAGGAGTCCACGGTGTCGAACATCGGCGCCAGGAGCTGCCCTAGCGCCATCGCCTCAAACTGCTGCGCCGACTTGGCGATCTTGGCGACCTGCGCGGGGGGCAGGGTGGACACCACGGCGGCTGGGATGGTCTGGATGGTCATCGTCGTCTCCTAGCGGACTTGCAGGTCGGCCTGCAGGGCGCCGGCTGCCTTTATGGATTGCAAGATGCTAATCATGTCTCTCGGGCCGACGCCGAGGGCGTTCAGGCTGGCGACCAGGTCGCGCAGGGTCACGCCGCCCTGCAGGATGCCGAGACGCTTGTCGCCGCTGTCGTCCACCTTGATGTTGGTCTTCGGCGTGACGGTGGTGGTGCCGTTGGACAGCGCGCCGGGCTGGCTGACCTGCGGGGTTTCGGACACGCGGATGGTCAGGTTGCCCTGGGCGATGGCGACGGTGCTGATGCGGACGTTGGCGCCCATGACGATGGTGCCGCTGGCCTCGTCGATCACCACGACGGCGGGGCTGTCCGGTTCGATGCGGAGGTCCTCGATCTGCGCGAGGACTTCCACTGGTTCCCGGCCGGCGAGCGCGAGGGCCACGGTGCGGTGGTCGGTCGCCCGGGCGTTGATGCCGGGAATGCGCTGGTTGATGGCGTCGGCGATGCGCCGGGCCGTGGTCAGGTCGGGGTTGCGCAGGCCTAGGCGCAGGCTGGTCTTGCTGGCGAGCTGGAACGGCACCTCCCGCTCGACCGTAGCGCCGTTGGCGATGCGGGCCGAGGTGGGCACGTTGCGGGTGACGCTGGCGCCGGCACCCTTGGCACTGATGGCGCCGGTGGCTAGGGCGCCCTGCGCGACGGCATAGACTTCGCCGTCGGCGCCCAGCAGGGGTGTTACGAGCAGGGTGCCGCCGCTCAGGTCCTTGGCGTCGCCTAGGGCTGAGACCGTCACGTCGATCCGGCCGCCGCTGCGGGCAAAGGATGGCAGGTTGGCAGTCACCATCACGGCGGCGACGTTCTTGGTTTGCAGCTTCGATTCCTGGTCGCGGGTGTTGACGCCCAGGCGCTCCAGCATGCCGATGAGGGATTGGCGAGTGAACACCGCGCTGTCGAGCCGATCGCCGGTGCCGTTCAGGCCGACGACGAGGCCGTAGCCGACGAGCTGGTTGTCGCGCACGCCCTCGACATCGGTGATGTCCTTGATCCGCACCTGCGCGGCGGCAGGCGGCGCCCCGGCGAGCAGGGCCAGGATCAGCAGCAGGATGAAACGGAGGGGCAGGGGCTTGTCCTTTCCAGATCGCTAAGCTTCGGCGCGGTAAGGTGCACCGCATGGGGTATCGCAACCCCCATGCCAGCCGGTTCCGCCCTATGGGGCTGGGCCGGACGCCGCAGCAGCCCGGCAATTCCTGCCGGGCCGGTCAAAAGGATCAGGCACCGATGGTCGTCTTCTTCCCCGGCATTACCAAGACCCAGGCAGCCACCGCGCTGCCCGGGCGCCGCCGCATTGGGACGCATGGCGCCTTTGTTCTGCCGGAAGAGGCGCAGGCGTCAGCCGAGGCGGCGCCAACCGGGGTTGCCGGGCTGTCGGGCTTGCTGGCCTTGCAGGAGGCGGGGGACACGGCTGCGACCGCCGCGGCGCAGGATAGGGCCGCGCGCCGGCATGGGGAGGCGGTGATGGACGACTTGAAGGCCGTGCAGCTTGCGCTGTTGTCGGGCAGGGCTGCGGATCTGTCCGGGCTGGCCGCCCGGGCCGGCGCCGGGCCGCAAGCTGCGGACCCGCGGCTGGCCGCCGTGATCGGCGCGATAAGGCTGCGTGCCTCGGTCGAGCTGGCCCGTGCTGCGCTGCGGCTTGAAAGCGACATTAAAAACCCATCTGCGACAAGACGTTGACACCTGCAAACGCGGCCTTGGCGGAGGCTACTTGCCTGGCTATAAGGCGCGCAACCTCACACCGGGGTGATCGTCAGTTAGGGATCATCGGCTATGATGCTAACACTACCGCCGGACTACCGCCCCACCGACGCCGAAGAGTTCATGAACCCATTACAATCGGAATATTTCCGGCAGAAGCTGCTGCGTTGGCGGGCGGATCTGCTGCGGGAGGCCGATGGCACGCTCGCCAGCTTGTCCGAGGGCGGTATCCATGAGGCCGACATCACCGACCGCGCCAGCGTTGAAACCGACCGGGCGCTGGAGCTTCGCACCCGGGACCGGGCGCGCAAGCTGGTCTCCAAGATAGACCAGGCGCTGACCCGCATCGATAACGGGATATATGGTTACTGCGAGGAAACGGATGAGCCTATCGGCCTTAAGCGGCTGGAGGCGCGGCCCATTGCCACCATGTCCATCGAGGCACAGGAGCGGCATGAGCGGATGGAGCGGGTGCATCGGGACGATTGAAGCTTGTTTGGATCAAGCGGCTTCGTTTAACCGAACAAACGCTTGCGGAAACAGTAGCTAGTGCAGCGTCAGCACTGATGTGAGGCGTCCAGATCCGGCCGAGTACGGATCAGGACAGGTAGCCTGCGCTTATCACCTCAGCAATGACGACCCATTAGAGTGGGTTTGGTGCTGCAATCTGCACCAAATCCGGTCTAGGCGCGGCCCTTGTCCTGGCTTAGCGGGGCTGGCTCGGCCAGTTGCCTCGGCATTCCGCCTGGAAATGCTAGAGCATCTGGCTTGTGAATAGGAACGCGTCGGGCATTTTGTGTCAAAACGCGTTTTACGGCAAAGGGCCGCTTATCCTTCTGAGGACGAGCGGCCCTTGTTGTCAGAGGTGTCCCGTGCGCCGGTTTCGCGGGAGGATCGTGTTAGTGGACGGTCCGCACGGACGGCTCACGGTTCCAGATGCGCCCGTTCTTGGCCGTGCCGACGAAGGCGGCGGCCGTGCCGGTATCCAGCGTTACGACACCTGCGTCGGGCACCACGCCTGCCTTCTGTAGTAGCGGGGCCGCCGCGGCGGTGTGGCCAATCACCTTGAGGTGGGCGAAGGCGTCGTGCACGAAGGACACTGCGGCCGCCTCGTTCAGGAGCGCCGTGGCTCCTGCTTCGCTTACCGCCAAGGCGATCGCGTCGAATAGCACGGAGGGGCCGCCCTGCAGCTGGAAGTCGGCCTCGATGGCCTTGCCCGCACTGCTGGTCACGCCGCCCACGGTCGGGGCGATGACCTTGAACATGCCGCCCTCGGCCTCGACCGCGCTGCGTAGAGCGGTCACTGCTTCGGCGTCCGCGCCCTCCGACACTAGGCAGCCGACCATGCGGCCCTGCAGCGTGGGCTTGGCGTTGGCGAGGATGCTGAGGGCCGGGGAGGGCTTGAGGTCGGTCCGGGTCGGTATTGCCATCGGCGCCGCCTCGACTGTTTCCTTCCAGCCGAGGCCCTTGGCGACGCGGTTGGCCAGGCTGGTGTCGATGTTGAGCAGCCGGCTGAGTACCCGGGCACGGACAGCCTTGGTTTCCACCTTGCTCAGCTCGAACACCAGGGCGGCGATGATGTGGTCCTGTTCCGGCTTGGTCTGGCTCAGGAAGAATTGCCGGGCCTGGCTGTAGTGGTCGGCAAAGCTCTCGGGCCGGGTGCGCAGCTTGTCGCCCTCCACACGCTCGGGGAACGAGCGGTAGCCGCGGCGCGGGTCCTCGCGCGGGCCATCGCGGTCCAGCAGGCTTGGGTCGTAGGCGACGCGGCCCTTTTGCGGGCGCATCTGCATGTGGCCGTCGCGCTGCATGTTGTTGACATCGTTGTGCGGCCGGTTGATCGGGATCTGCGCGAAGTTCGGGCCGCCCAGGCGCTTCAACTGCGTGTCGAGGTAGCTGAAGTTGCGGCCTTGCAGCAACGGGTCGTTGGTGAAGTCGATGCCCGGCACGACGTGCGAGGTGCAGAACGCCACCTGCTCGGTTTCCGAGAACACGTTGACCGGGTTGCGGTCCAGCACCATGCGGCCGATCACGCGCAACGGGATCAGCTCCTCGGGGATCAGCTTCGTCGAGTCCAGCACGTCGAAGTCGAACTTGTTGATGAACTCCTCGTCGAAGAGCTGCACCGCCAGCTCGAACTCCGGGAAGTCGCCGGCCTCGATGGCGTTGTAGAGATCACGGCGGTGGAAATCGGGGTCGGCGCCGCTGATTTTCAGGGCCTCATCCCACACCACGGACTGCATGCCGAGCTTGGGGCGCCAGTGGAACTTGACGTAGGTGTTGTGTCCCTTGTCGTTGATGAGGCGGAAGGTGTGGATGCCGAAGCCCTGCATCATCCGCAGGCTGCGCGGGACGCCGCGGTCGGACATGACCCACATGATCATGTGCATGCTTTCGGGGGTCAGCGAGATGAAGTCCCAGAACGTGTCATGGGCGCTTTGGGCCTGCGGGAAGCCGCGGTCCGGCTCCTCTTTCACGGCGTGGATCAGGTCGGGGAACTTGATGGCGTCCTGGATGAAGAACACCGGAATGTTGTTGCCGACCAGGTCCCAGATGCCCTCGTCGGTGTAGAACTTCACGGCGAAGCCACGGACGTCGCGGGCCATGTCGGTCGAGCCGCGGTTGCCGGCCACGGTGGAGAAGCGGACGAACAATGGTGTGCGCTTGCCGGTCTTTTGGAAGATGCCGGCCTTGGACACCTCGGCGAGCGAGTCCGTCAGCTCGAAGTAGCCGTGCGCTGCGGTGCCGCGGGCGTGGACGACGCGCTCGGGGATGCGCTCGTGGTCGAAGTGCTGGATTTTTTCCAGCAGGGCGAAGTCTTCAAGCAGGACGGGGCCGCGCGGACTGGCCTTGAGCGAGTTCTGGTTGTCGCCGACGGTGATCCCCTGGTTGGTGGTCAGCATCGGGTGGTCGCCACCGGCGGTCTGGTGGGTTTCGGCGGGGCTGGCGCGGTCGCCCTGCTCGGTGCCGGGCTGGAAGTCTGCCATCGTCCTGTTCTCCTGCGTAGCAAGGGGCGCGGCAGCCGATAATCATGCGGCGACGCGGACCTTGTGCGCGTTCAACGTGTGTTAGCGTCGCCGGTGCGCGGGCTGAGCTTCACATCTTTGTTCAGAAACCACGTTCCGCCGGGGCGGGCACTTGGCAACGACAAGGGTTCCCGGCTCAGGAGTGCTGCGGCCGGCTGACGCAGGAGCCCGGGCTGCCACGCGTGGTGAACCCGGCGTCGTTGCACCTAAACAGGCAGCACCCGAGGGGCGCAAAAGTTACGCCTACGGTCATGATGAAGCTGTTGCTTCAACCCATGGGAGCCAGGCTGCCCGTAAGGCACGAAACAGTCAGGCTGGATCATTCACCGACTTTTTGTTGTACGGAACAGAGCCGCCTCTCACAACTGTGTCGCAGGCCGGCATTTCAGCCCGCGACAGGCGGGCCACGGCGGGCTTAGTTGCATCCCAACCCCGTCCTGGAAAGTTGATTGCTGGGGGATGCCAATCAAGTTGGTGGCCATGCCCCGTTACTACTTCGTCCTATCCAGCAAGGAAGCGTCAATGGATGACGTCGAGGGAACCGAACTGCCGGACTTGGCCGCAGCGCGGCAGGAAGCCGAGAAGGACGTCGAGTATCTCCGCCAGCGCAAGGTCAGCGGGCGGCGGTGCTGGGCTGGATGGAGGATGGAGGTTCGGGACGAGGGCGGCGCCGTGCTGTTTGCGGTGCCATTCAGCCGGTCGGTCCGCGCTAGGCAGCGTGCTCAAGGGACCTGAGTGCTGGGCAAAGGCCGGACCACGCTCCAACGTGCGAGGGCGTCGCATGGCGGGTTTGCCCCGGCCCGGGTCGCCAGTGACCAGAGCAGGTTGTGGTCAGGCCTGGACGCACCGCGGCCGGACCTGGCTTCTGGACGCTGCTTGCAAACGCGAAAGCTGGGCCGGTTTGCATCCGGTCTGAATGTAAACCGGTTTGGGGCAGTGGACGTTGCGCGATACGGCAATGCCGCTGCCGCACGCGGCCCCGTGCAGGCCCAGTGCAGGACGGCACGCAACGGGAGGGGACCATGACCTACTTCAGGATCGTAGGTATTGGTGCGCAGGCGCCAGGGCCGATCGAGAAGATCGCCGTTACCGCCGCGGCGGCGGAAGTGGAACGCAGCAACCTGCAGCGGCTGTGCGGCAGGTCCGGCAGGGTCGAGGTGTTAAGGAAGGACGGCCGCACGGTTTCGCCTGAACGGCTGCGGCGCCTCGCCCAGGACGAGACCGTTCCAGGCTGCGGCGACGAGGGTCTCCCGCATGTTCCACGACCAAAAGTTCCAGGATAACTCGCTGCATGGCTTGCGGCCGCAGCCCCGATCCTGCTTTGACATTGTGCGGGAACGCCCTCAACGCGGTAGTAAAAGATAACAGGTGCTTATGACAACCGTACCGTGTAATGTATGTTACTGCTTGCCGTTAGCCTTAGGCGCAAGCGGCTGAGAGATGTTTTGCGCTCCCGCCTCCCTTCACGAGGAGTGCATGCGCCATGAATGTCACCGCGCCGCCGCCATCCCGGAACGTGCTGCTGTCTGCTCTGCCGGCGGCAGAGATGTCGCGGCTTCACCCGCTGCTGACGCGCGTACGCTGGGTCAATGGCCAAGGGCTGCATGAGGCCGGTGAGCGCATCGAGCAGGTGTTCTTCGTCGAGCAGGGCTTCGCCTCCGTAGTCGGTCACGCAGAGGATGGCGGCAACGGTGTCGAGGTCGGCCTGATCGGGCGGGAAGGCATGGTCGGATATCCGGTCCTGCTCAGCCCGCAGGCGACGGCGTTCAACCGGGCCATGGTGCAAACGCCGGGGGGTGCGCTTCGCATGTCGGCATTGGCGCTGCGCGGCAGCCTCGATGCCCTGCCGGTGCTGCGCCGGCTGCTGTCCGATGCGTTGCTGGTGTTCATGGCGCAGGTGGCGCAAACGGCGGCCTGCAACTGCCAGCACAGCCTGTCGCAACGCCTGGCGCGTTGGCTGCTGCTGGCGCACGACCGGGTGGACGGGGACGAGCTGCTGCTGACGCAGGACTTCCTGGGCACCATGCTTGCCGTGCGGCGGGCCGGGGTGACGAATGCCCTTGGGGCGTTGCAAGCGGCCGGATTGGTTGATCAGCGGCGTGGCCGCGTCACCATCGCCGACCGCGCCGGCTTGGAGGCTGCCGCGTGCGGCTGCTACGGGCGCGTCAAGGCATTCACCATCACGATGGCGGCCCTGAACCCTGGAAACCCCGACCCGGCGGACCTTGCCGCGTAACGCTGCCGCCGCCCATTGCGCCGCCGCGTGATCGAGCCGCACTGGGGAAGCTGTTTCTTGGCTGGGGAGTGCTCGTTGGTATCCCGCGGGCTCGGTAGGCGGTCGATGGAGGTCCGGTTGCCCGGGTTCCATCCCCGAAGTCCCGCCTCAGCAAACCCCTGGAGGTTTGCGCACAGATGAACCAAGCAGGCTTTCGCGGCCTGTCACACGGATAGCCTTAGCACGGTCGCAAGCCTGCTTGGGTTTCGGTAACGGAATGGCAAGTGCCATGCGTGTGTGATGGCTTCAGAATGCGTTGCGCTGACGCGGCTGGTTTGGGTTTCCGAGTACCGGAGCGGGCATCAAGGCCGTGAAATCTGGCCAACGCCCTCATTGGGCCGGGCCAGCGGCTTCGTTGTGCGAGCGGAGCGCGGGAAAGCCGCCTCATCCAAAACGTCGTTCGCTCTGACCGTTTCCGTCATTGTCAGGAGCGCAGCGACGCGGCAATTCAAGGCGCCAAACCCCCTGCCGGCGGCCCTGGATCGCGGCACCGCTTGCGCGGCTCGCAATGACGGCTCGGCAGCGTGGAGGTCCGTCCAAAGGGCTGCTGTTAATTGATGGCGAGCGCAGCAGCATTGTCAGACGGGCGCTAACCGCACTTGCCGCTGTACGATAGAAGTGTTTGAACCCGGCTTGTGGCCCTGCGTACCTCGCTAATCCTGCGTTGCCGCATGTGAAGCCCCAAAGAGACCCCCATGCCTAACCATTACGACCTCCTGCTCCGCAACGGCACCCTAGTCCTGCCTTGGGGCGAGGAATCCGCCGACGTCGGCGTCCGCGACGGCCGCATTGCCGCCATCGGCGTCCCCGCCGGCGCCACCGCCGACGCCACCCTCGACGCGGCCGGCCTCCACGTCCTCCCCGGCTTGATCGACCCCCACGTCCACCTCCGCGACCCCGGCGACCCCACCATCGAGACCATCCCCACCGGCACCCGCGCTGCCCTCCTGGGCGGCCTGGCGGCGGTGTTCGCCATGCCCAACACCGCCCCCGCCAACACCGGC
>CAXTOB010000258.1:0-8637 GCA_964245505.1 uncultured Acetobacteraceae bacterium
CCCCTACCCCATGCACCCCCTGATCCGCCTACACCCCAAGCAGGACCGCCGCTTGAAGTCCGGCCACCCCTGGGCTTTCAGCAACGAACTCGCCACCACCCCCGAGCACCGCGCCTGGCCCCTCGGCGGCATCGTCCGCATCGAAGGCGACGACGGCTGGCGCCACGGCACCTTCATGTTCAACCCGCACAGCCTGATCGCCGCCCGCCTGCTGGACCGCGACCCCGGCGCGGAGATCGACGCAGTCTGGGTCCGCGCCCGCCTGGCCGACGCGATCGCCCTCCGTGCCCGCGTCACCCCCGGCGCGCATCACCGCCTGGTCCATGCCGAGGCCGACCGGCTGCCCGGCCTGATCGTGGACCGCTTCGGCGACGTGGCCGTGCTGCAGGCCAACACCGCCGGCATGGACCGCCTGCTGCCCGAGATCACTGCCGCCCTGATGGACCTGCTGCCCCTCCGCGCGATTGTCGCCCGCAATGACAGCGCCGCCCGCGTGCATGAGGGCCTGCCGCAAGACGTCCGCCTGCTGCATGGGGAAGCCACGGATGCGACGGCGGAGGAGGGCGGCGTCCGCTTTCCCATAGACCCGGCGTCGGGGCAGAAGACCGGCTTCTTCTGGGACCAGCGCCCCAACCGGGACATGATCGCGGGCCTGGCGTCCGGCAGCCGGGTGCTGGATGTATTCTGCCATACCGGCGCCTTCGGCCTACGCGCTGCGGCTGCCGGCGCCGCCTCCGTGGCCCTGGTGGACAGCAGCCAGCCCGCCCTTGACCGCGCCATGGACGCCGCCGCCCAGAACGGCCTCAAGCATGTCGAGGCCACACGCGGCGACGCTTTCGACGTGATGGGCGCCCTGGCCGCCGCCGGGCAGAGCTACGGGATCGTCGTCTGCGACCCGCCGGCGTTCGCGAAGTCCAAGCGCGACCAGGACGCCGGCCTGCGCGCCTATCACCGCATGACCCGGCTGGCTGCGCCCCTGGTGGCGCCCGGCGGCTTCCTGTTCGTGGCGTCGTGCAGCCATCATGCGCCGCTGGACATGTTCAGCGCCCAGGTGGTGGCAGCGCTGCTGCGGGCACGCCGGGAGGCCCGGATCATCCACACCGGCGCCGCCGGGCCGGACCATCCCGTGCATCCCCACCTGCCGGAAAGCGCCTACCTCAAATCGCTGCTGCTGCAATTGGCGTAAACGCCAGGGCTCGTCCGGTCATGCCGCGCCCCCGTGGCCTGCGGCCGCGATGCATGCAGGTTGGGGACGGTAAGGCCCATACCCGTCCGGGGCTGAGCCCAGCGCCGCCCCGACGGGAACCGGCGGTTATTCCTGTCCCAAGAGCACCGTCAACGCATCATTCAGCGCCTGCCGGGTGTAGGGCTTCGCCAGGAACCGCGTATCGCCCGGCAGGCCGCCCCCAGATCCGTCCAGCGCCGCCGCCCAATGGTCGGTGTAGCCGGACGTCAGCAGGACGCTGATGCCGGGCAACTGCGCCCGGGCCTGCGCCGCCAGCGCCACGCCGTCCACCGGACCGGGCAAGCGCACGTCGCTGAACAGCAGGTCGAAGCCCTCGGACTCCCGCAGCCACGTTGCCGCGTCCGCTGCGCTCAGGGCCGTCGTGACCTCCAGCCCCATGTTCGATACCATACGTGCGGCGGTGGCCAGGACGTCCGGCTCGTCGTCCACGACCAGGGCGCGCAGGCCCCGGTTCTGCCAAGCTGGGACGGATAAGGGCGGAGCCGCCTCTTCCTTCGGACCGACCACGGGCAGGAACAGCCGTACGGTCGTGCCGACCCCCAGTTCGCTGCTGATCATCGCCTGTCCACCCGATTGCTTGGCGAACCCGTAAACCATGCTCAGGCCCAACCCGCTGCCGCGGCCGACGTCCTTGGTGGTGAAGAATGGCTCGAACACCTGCGCCAGCAACTCCGGCGGGATGCCGGTGCCCGTGTCGGCGACGCTGATCCGGAGATAGCGCCCCGGCGCCAGGTCGTCAGGCACGTCGTGCCCGGCCCGGCCCGGCAGCACGTCCATAGCGGCGACGGTTGCAAGCGAGGTCGAGACCTGGATGCAGCCGCCGTCCGGCATGGCGTCGCGGGCGTTGATCACCAGGTTGATGATGGCGTTTTCCAGCTGCGCCGGATCAGTGAAGGCGGTCCCGTCATCATGTACATCCAGCCGCAAGTCATACCGCTTGCCGATGGTGCGCGTCAGCAGGGGGCGCAGGTTCTCGAAAAACCCGGACAACCGGACCCGCTCCGGACGAAGGGCCGCGCGGCGGGCATAGGACAGCAGCTGCTTGGTCAGCTCCGCCCCGCGCACCGCGGCGTGCATGGCGGGCTGTAGGACATCGCGCAGCGGCTCGCCTTCCGGCATCGTGTCCAGTGCTTCCTCAAGGTTCAGCGTCACCACCGTCAACAGGTTGTTGAAGTCGTGCGCAATGCCTCCGGTAAGCTGGCCGATGGACTTCAGCTTTTCCGACCGCAGCAGTGCCAGCTCGGTCTGCTTGTGCTCGGTGATATCCTGGCAATAGCCGTATAGGCCCGTGACCGTTCCGGTGTCGTCCAGCCTCGGGCGGGCATCCAGGCGGCAATGGCGCACGCCGCCCCCGGGCAGCATGATGCGGAAATCCACCATGCGGGCGGATCGCATGGTGGCGGCGTTGTTCTGCACCAGGCGCAGGGACGCATGGTCGTCCGAATGGATGCGGGCCAGGGTTTCCTTCATTGACGGGATCCCCCCGGACTGGGGAAATCCGGTGATCTCAAACATCTCGTCCGACCACATGACGTCGGAACCGTCCAGGGAGCGGCGCCAGGCGCCCAGCCGGGCCAACCGGTGCACTTCCGTCAACTGCGCGGTCCTGGCCCGCAGCTGCTTGGCCAGGTCCTCTAGGCGCAGGTTTGCCTCCTGCATGGCGCGCCGGGCTGCCTCCACCTCCGTCACGTCCTGCAGCACCGCCATGACGGCGTCTTCCCCGGCATAGGTCAGCGCGTGGGAGGCGACCGTCACTTCCATGTGGCTGCCGTCGGCCCGCAGGTGGGTCCAACTGCGGCGGGCGATCTCGGTGATCTGGTTGCCGGCGATCAGCGTGCCGAAGGTCGGCTGCTCGTCGGCAGCCAGGAGGTCGGGCAGCGACATCGCCAGGAACTGCGCCCGGCTCCAGCCATACTGGCTCACCGCGGCGCCGTTCACGTCGAGGAAGCGCAGGCTGTGCCGGTCGAACACCAGCGTCGGCATCGGCGACTGCTCGAACAGGGTGCGGTTGCTGGCCTCGCGCTCCTTGCGGGCCTGGTCGGTTTGGCGGCGCCGGGTGATGTCGCGCTGGATGCTGATCCAGAACGTCTGCCAGCCCGTGGCGTCCGCCAGCGGCGTCACGTCCATCTCCACCCAGAACCGGGTGCCGTCCTTGCGGCAGTGCTCAACCTCCGTCCGGGTCGGCGTGCCTTCCTGCATGGCCCTCGCGAACTGGCCCTGCACCACCAGATCGGCATCCGGCGCCAGCAGCAGGCGCGGCGACTGTCCCACGACCTCATGCGCCGCATAGCCGGTCGCACGGCAGAACGAGGAGTTGACATAGGCGATGCGCGGCCCCGACGGGTCGTGCGGCGGTGCTTCCGTGATCATGACGGAGTCATTGGCGCGGTCGAGCGCGGTGCTGAGGAGGTGCATCCTTTCCTCCGCCACCTTGCGGTAGAGGGCCGGGCGTATGGTGTCCGCCAGCGCCCCCACATCCTCCAGCACCATGTCCAGGTCGGTGCGGTCGGTATCGAAAAACAGGGTGATGGCGAATTGCTCCCCCGCCACACGGAGCGGCTGGATGACCTGGGACCTCATTCCGTGCCGCATGATGGAGGCGAGCATCGGATAGCGGTGCAGGTCGGCGACGCCGGCGAAGCGCACGGTCCGCGGCTTGCCGGATACGATGGTGTCAGCCGTCAGCGAGTTGCCGGGCTTGGCGCCAAGCCTGCGCGCCAGATCGAAGTGCGCGTCCAGCTGGACGCGGTTGCCGGGATTGCGGCTGACCTCGCGCAGCACCTGCTCGGGAAGCACAAGCCGCCAGATATGGCCGGCAGCGGCGCCGTGGTCGTCGCACAAGCGGGTCAGCAGTCCCGCCAGCGCCTGCTCGCACGTCGCGGCGTCGGCGACGGCGTGCATCATGGCATCTGTGCGGGCGCTGCGTTGGTTCAGACGGGCGAACGCTATGTTGCGCCGGCGGTGCTCCAGCTCCTCGGACACGATGGCGGCCAAGTTGGACAGCGCCGCCTTGTCGTCATCGGAGAAGGGCCGGCTGCGCCGGTCCATGATGCACAAGGTTCCGACGTGCTCACCACGTGCGGCAATCAGGGGCGCGCCGGCATAGAAGCCGCATGCATCACCGAGGGGCCCGGCCCCGCCGTGCCAAGGTCCGGCCTGCGCGTCCTCGATCACCAGGATGTCCGGCGACTTGATAACCTGGGTGCAGAACGACCCGGCACGGGGCTGTTCGTTCGATTCGGTGCCGACCTTTGCCTTATACCAGACTCGGTGCTCATCAATCAGGCATACGAGTGCGATTTCGGTTCCGAAGATTCGCACGGCCAGGTTCACGATGCGGTCGAATCCGGCCTCTGGCGCGGTGTCGATGATTTCGAACGAGTCAAGCGTGTCGAGGCGGCGGATTTCGGCGATGTCCAACGCTTGACTCCCGGCCGGAACGGCGGCGGCGCCGGCCAAGATAGTATTATCGGCAGGGGGCCCGGGATCAACCCTGCCTTGTCGGGCGTTTTCTGAAGAGTTAGGACTTGTTACGGGCGCTTGCGGCGTATGTTTCGCCTGTCCTAAGTCCATGCACCGATATCCATTTTGTGCGGCTGCATAATCCACCTACATGAGTTGTCTATTCCAGTCAAAGCAACCAATCCATAGTTTACGCATGACATAAAATAACAAATCCTGGCACTTGCTGTTTTAATATTCATACGATTGCTGCTGAATAGGGATGCTGATCGCTAGATGTGTAGACGACAGGGCTGCGTGATTGGTCAGGAGACTGGCGGTTAACTCCGTTTGAATGCACAGAAGCCACGCTATTCGGAAATATTTAATTGAAAGCGCAACCAATCATACACTTGCCAACAAAGTTTGTGCTAACAAGTTGATGTCAGTAATGGAAAGGGTCAGCTTAATGTCCAGCAGCGCAACCTCGGACGCGATGTTGTCAAACCCGCGGGTGCTGTTGATCGAGGATGACGAGGCCGTGGCGCGCGCGTTTGTGCGCGGGTTCGAGCGGGCCGGCATGCAGGTCGCATGGGCCGGCACCGGCAACGCGGGGATGGCGATGAAGGCAAGCTTCCGGCCGGATGTCGTGCTGGTGGACTTGACCCTGCCTGACGTGAGCGGCGTTACCTTGATCGGCCGTTTGGCAGAAGCACGCGACTGCGGCGTCATCGTCGTCTCCGGCATGGGTGACGAAGCCGACCGGATCGTCGGGCTAGAACTGGGCGCCGACGATTACATCGCCAAACCCCCTGCCATGCGTGAGATGATCGCACGCATCCGGGCCGTCCATCGCCGTGTCAACACCCGGCATGACCGTGCGCCTGCCCCAGCGCAGTCAGCGGTCCTGTCCATCGGCCCAATTCGCATCAACCTGCAGCACCGCACTGTCCATACGGCGGATGGCCGCAGGCTGAATTTGACATCGGCGGAGTTCGCCGCCCTGGAAACACTGGCCGCCGCTGCCGGCCAGCCGGTGTCGCGCGACCGCCTGTCAGAGGCGGCATTGCGACGAGCCTGGCGGGCGGAGGATCGCAGCGTTGACCAGCTCGTATTCAACCTGCGCCAGAAGCTGCCGCCGGACGAGAGCGGCACCATGTTGATTCAGAGCATCCGCGGGTCGGGATATTGGCTGCGTGCGCCAGAGGTGGCGACTGACGCCCCGCCGCCGCGGGCGGACCAGAACGCCTGGGTCAACTGACCCGGCATTGGAGGTCAGCACGATACGCTTGAGGAACTTGCCGTCGGGGCCGCGGGCTAGCGACCGAACCTAAGACAGCATGTGAAGTGCCTTAGCCGGGGTGCCAAGTGAACGTCAGCAGCTTGGCAGACTGAGGGCGCGCTTGGACCCCCAAGCCGCACGGGCATCCAACGTTCTGCTCACTTACCAGTGCGCGCTTCGGCCACCGCAGCGCGCAGGTCGTCAAGGGACACGGCCCCTGGGATCAGGCGGGCGCCAATCACTACGGCCGGTGTGCCCTGAATCCCGATTTGCTGCGCAAGTGCGATGTTGGCGTCCAGCCGCGCCTTGATCGCCGGATCGTCCATGTCGCGCAGCAGCGCGGCGCCGTCCAGGCCCTGCCGCTCCGCCTCCGCCTGCAGCGAATCGCGAGTGGACGGCGCGCTGGTCCGCATCACTGCGGCCTGTACGCGCAGGTAGCCGCCCTGACGTTGCGCCGCCAGCAGGGCGCGGCTTTCCAGCTGGCTGGCGGGACCGAGGATCGGTAGGTCCTTGAAGACGATCCGGACGCCCGGGTCGGTCCGCAGCAACTCCTCCGTTACCCCCATCATCCGGCGGCAATAGGGGCAGCGCGTGTCGTAGAACTCCACCAGGGTGACCGTAGCGGCCGGGTTTCCGGCGACGGGGTCGGCGGGGTCCACAAGCTTGTTTGCCAGCAGCCGCAGCACATCGGCCTGCGCCGTATCGTGCTGCCGGTCTTCATCGGCCTGCAGTGCCGCCAGCGCATCGCGCAAGATGCTGGGATCGGTGCGGAGCGTGTCGCGCAGAATGGCCACGACCTCCGCCCGCTGCGCCGGGGTCAGCGCGGGCGCGTCCGCGGCCAGAACAGGGCCGGCCAGCGGCCCGGCGATGGAAGTGGCAAGCAGCAAGGCGGGCAACAGGCGCATGGCGGCGATCCTCCGGGCGGGCGGCATGAGGCAGATTGCAGTTGGGTCCAGGTGCGGCGCAGCCACACCTAGCTGCGGACATCTGCTTGCAAACGACAGAGCTAAGGCGGCCTGCATACAGGCTTGGACGCAGACCGCCCTAGCCATAGCATTGGTTGCCCCCTCTGGCGAAGGCGGTTATGCCAAGTGCTTGTCCGACCAGATCGAGGTGGCGTCCGTGCGCAGCAGGCAACCCTTATCCGCCCGGCGCATCTTAGCTCCTGGACGCATGGCGGCGCTGCTGCTGGCGGCGGTATCGCTCAGCGGGTGCGAAACGGTGAATTCCGTCAAGAACACCTTCTTGGGCGGCAGCAACGCCAGCGGTGGGTCCGGCCCGCAACGGCTGGATGGCTTCATCGGCGGCGCCGTCGCGGACGAGCCAAGGGCGGCGCTGGCGGCGCGCGAGGTTCTGGCCGTCGGCGGCAATGCCGCCGATGCAGCCGTGGCGCTCGGCTTCACCCTGGCCGTCACCCTGCCTTCACGCGCCGGGCTGGGCGGCGGCGGCGGCTGCCTCGTTTATTTCCCCAGCCAAAACGGCCCCGGCGGCGGCAACCCGGATGCAGTGGTATTCGCCCCGCTTGCGCCCACCGAGCCCAACGGCCCCGCCGACCGACCGGCAGCGTTGCCGATGATGGCCCGTGGCCTGTTCGCGATGCACGCCAAGTATGGCAGCCGTCCCTTCGAGGGTCTGGTCGTTCCGGCCGAGCAGTTGGCGCGTTTCGGCGTGCCGGTCTCGCGTGCCCTGCTACAGGACCTTGCCGTGGTGGCTGGACCTCTGGCGCAGGACCCGAACGCCCGCGCCGTGTTCACCCCCGGCGGTCAACCCTTGCGGGAAGGCGGCACGCTGACCCAGCCGGACCTTGGCGCGACGCTCGCGACGCTCCGCACGGCGGGGGTCGGCGACCTGTATCAGGGCGTCCTGGCCCGCAAGCTGGAAGACGGCTCCCGCCTGGCGGGCGGCGGCATGACGGTGAACGACCTGCGCAAGGCCTTGCCGCGGATTGGCGCGCCGCTGACGGTGCGGGCCGGACGGGATTACGCCTCCTTCGTGCCGGGAGAAAGCGGCGAGCAGGTCGCGGCGGCCCTTCGCGCATTGCAGGAGAACCCCCGCGACCTCGGCGGCGCGCAAGCTGCGGCCGAACGGGGCGGAGCCCGGCCAGCCTCTACCGGCTTCGCCGTGCTGGACCGCAACGGCAACAGCGTGGTGTGCACGCTGACGATGAACAACCTGTTCGGCACCGGGCGGATCGCGCCGGGCACCGGCATCCTGCTGGCGGCATCGCCGCGGGCGGTGACGGCGCCGTATCTAGCGGCGGCGCTGGCGTGGAACAACAACGTGCACGCATTCCGCGCGGCGGTGACGGGAACCGGGCAGGACGGCGCGGCGCTGGCGGCGGCAGTGGCGCTGAACAACACCCTCCGCGCCAATTCCGCCATGCCTGCGACGGTGCCGGAGCCAGGGCGGGCCAACGTGATCGCCTGTGCCCGCTATTTGCCCGGCAACGAGAGCCTGTGTAGCGCCGCCGTTGATCCACGCGGCGCCGGCCTTGCTGCCGGCAGCAACTAGCGGTGCTGAAGGTCGGCCGCGGCGCGTTGGCGCCGCCATTCCTGGTGATGGACGTGATCGCGGCGGCCAATGCCCGTCAGGCCGCGCTGCCGCCCGGCGCCCCGCGGGTGATCCGCATGGAGGTCGGCCAGCCCGGCACTGGCGCCGGTGGCGCTGG
>CAXTOB010000259.1:0-8637 GCA_964245505.1 uncultured Acetobacteraceae bacterium
GATCTTCGTTTGCATCCTGGCCAGCGGGACCCTGTATGGGCGCATCGGCTGGTTCCAGCCGCGTAGCGCCGCATGACTGGTATCGAGACCGTACTGATCGCCATGCTGGCCGGGGCGCTGCGCGTTTCCACGCCGTTCCTCTTCGTGAGCCTGGGCGAATGCCTGACCGAGCGCGCCGGCCGCATCAACCTGGGCAACGAGGGCGTCCTGGTGCTGGGCGCGATGGTTGCCTACGCGGCCTCCTACCTGACCGGCAGCCCGTGGCTCGGCGTGCTTGCGGCGGCCGGCGCCGGGGCGGCGCTGGGCGGGCTGCATGGGCTGTTGTGCGCGCTGACCCGGGTCAACGACGTGGCCATGGGCATCGCCATCCTGATGGCAGGCGACGGGATCGCGTTCTTCTTCGGCAAGCCGTTCGTGCAGCCGAGCGCGCCGGGCCTGCGGGGCATCCCGCTCGGCGGCTGGTCGTCCGTGCCGCAGGTGCAGAGCGCGCTGACCATCAGCCCCTTGTTCCTGCTGGGCGTGGTGGCGGCGTTCGCCATGGCGTGGATGTTCCGCGACACCCGCATCGGGCTACGGCTGCGCATCGTCGGCGACAGCGCGGACGCGGCACGGGCGCTTGGCCTCGGCATCAACCGTACCCGGCTGCTGGCGACCATGGCCGGCAGCGCGCTCGCCGGCATCGGCGGGGCGTTCCTGAGCCTGGTCTATCCCGGAAGCTGGAACGAGAGCCTGTCATCCGGCCAGGGACTGATGGCAGTGGCGCTGGTGGTGTTCGCACGCTGGAACCCGGTGGGCTGTCTCGGCGCATCGCTGCTGTTCGGCGCTGCAGGGGCGCTGGGGCCGTCGCTGCAGACTGTTGGGATCACCGGCTACTACTACCTGTTCTACGCCGCGCCGTTCGTGCTGACATTGGTCGTGCTGGCCGCCACCGTGCGTCCGGGCCGGGCGGTGCGCGGGATGCCGGGCGAGTTGTCCATAGCGCGTTAGGGAGGAAGAACATGAACGGACTAGGCGGCCTGAACCCATCGCCCCACGGCCTCGTGCTCGGCCTGGTGCAGCTTGCGCTGCCCACCATCGAGACCCGCGCCGACGTCACGCGCCAGGCCAGGCGCATTGCCGCGATGGTGGCCAAGGCGCGGCGCAACATGGCGACGCTCGACCTGGTGGTGTTCCCGGAATACGCGCTGCACGGCCTGTCCATGGACGTGCGCGACGAGGTGACGTGCGACCTCGACGGCCCTGAAGTCGCCGCCATGCGCCAGGCCTGCGTGGACAACAAGGTCTGGGGCTGCTTCTCCATCATGGAGCGCAACCCCGGCCGCATGCCCTGGAACAGCGGCATCATCGTGTCCGACACCGGCGAGATCAGGCTATACTACCGCAAGATGCATCCCTGGGTCCCGGTGGAACCGTGGGAACCCGGCGACCTCGGCATCCCCGTCATCGAAGGCCCGCGCGGCGTCAAGCTGGCGCTCATCATCTGTCACGACGGCATGTTCCCCGAGATGGCGCGCGAAGCCGCCTACCGCGGCGCAGAGGTCATGCTGCGCACCGCCGGCTACACCGCGCCGATCCGCGAGTCCTGGCGCTTCACCAACCAGGGCAACGCGTTTTGCAACCTTATGGTCACCGCCAGCGTGTGCATGTGCGGCAGCGACGGCACGTTCGACTCGATGGGCGAGGCGATGGTCTGCAACTTTGATGGCAGCATCATCGCCCACGGCACCAGCGGACGCGCGGACGAGATCATCACCGCCGAGGTCCGCCCGGACCTGGTGCGTGAGGCCCGGGTCGGCTGGGGTGTCGAGAACAACATCTACCAGTTGGGCCACCGCGGCTACGCCGCCGTGGCGGGCGGGGCGACAGACTGCCCCTACACTTACATGCACGACCTGGCAGCCGGGCGTTACCGGGTGCCCTGGGAGGCCGACGTGAAGGTGACGGACGGCACCGGCTGCGGCCTGCCGCCCCCGCGAGGGCTGCTGAAGGCGGCGGAGTGACCGCTTCGGACCCTTGCCCACGGCCGCATGACGGCGGCCTGTCCGGCAGGGTGTGGCCGGCCTCGGAATGACGGCGGTCGGCATTGAGGCCGCGGGCATCGGCAAGCGCTTCGGCGCCTTCGCCGCGCTGTCGGACATCAGCATGAAGGTCCGCCCGGGAACCGTGCACGGGCTGCTGGGCGAGAACGGGGCCGGCAAGTCCACCTTGGTCAAGTGCTTGATGGGATACTACCGCGCCGACGCCGGCAGCTTCCTGGTGGATGGCCGGGAGGCCGTCATCGCCCGCCCGGCCGATGCGGACGCGCTCGGGCTGGGCATGGTCTATCAGCATTTTACGCTGGTGCCGTCCATGACTGTCGCGGAGAACCTGGTCATCGCCCGCGGCCAAGTGCCGGCGGTGATCAACTGGGCGCGGGAACGGGCCGCGCTCGACGGGTTCATGGCCCGCATGCCGTTCCAGGTCCGGCTGGACGCCCCCGTGGGGACGCTATCGGCGGGCGAGCGGCAGAAGACCGAGATCCTGAAGCAGCTCTACCTGCAACGGCGGCTGCTGGTACTGGACGAGCCTACGTCGGTTTTGACGCCGCATGAGGCAGACGAGATGCTGGGGCTGATGCAGGGCCTGGCGCACGCTGGCACGGCGACGGTGGTCATCATCACGCATAAGCTGTCCGACGTGATGCGCTTCACCGACGAGGTGACGGTGCTGCGGCGCGGCCGGATGGCCGGGCACGGCGCCACATCCAGTCTGAGCCGTGGCGAGCTGACCGCCATGATGATCGGCGAGCATCATGCCCCCGCACGTCCGGAACGACGGGGCGCTGCCGGGTCGGCGGTGCGCCTGCAGCTCCGTAACCTGCGTACGGCCGGCAGCCTGGGCCAGACGGCGCTGGACATCGCGGGCCTGGACGTGCGGGCGCATGAGGTGGTCGGCGTGGCCGGGGTGTCCGGCAACGGCCAGCGGGAACTGCTGGAAGTGCTGGGCGGCCAGCGCCCTGGCGGCGAAGCAGTCACCGTGGACGGCGTCCCTTACGGCGCGTCGCGGCGGCAATCGCAAGACTTGCACGTCCGCATCATCCCGGAGGAGCCGCTGCGCAACGGCTGTGTGCCGGGCATGTCGGTGGTGGACAACCTGAACCTGCGGTCGTTCGACCTGACCGGGGACGGTGGGAACACTGGGCGCCGGCGCTGGCTGGATCCGGGCGGGATGCGCCGCCGGGCGGCACGCATGATCGCGGGCTACGGCGTTCGCGCGGCGTCGGCGGATGTGCCGATCGGCGTGCTGTCCGGCGGCAATGTGCAGCGCTGCGTGCTGGCGCGCGAGCTGGACGGAACCGTCGCGCTGCTCGTTGTCGCCAACCCTTGCTTCGGCCTGGACGTGAAGGCGGTCGCGGAGGTGCGGGCGCGGCTGATGGAGGCCCGCAACGCCGGCTGCGCGATACTGCTGATCAGCGAGGACTTGGACGAGATCATGGAACTGGCCGACCGCATCGTGGTGATGCGCGGCGGCCGGATCGTGCACGAGGCGCTGGCGGCGGGCGCGGACGCTCATGCCATCGGCGCACACATGCTGGATGCCCACGCCGCTGCCTGACCAGCTGGCATGACGAATGCACCCGTAGAGGATCGAACGCGACGCAGCCCTCGAACGCGGCCTGATGCCCCGGAAAGACAGGACCATGCCGACCATCCCCGCCGACCCATATGCCTGGCCCTACGACGGCTCGCTCGCGCCCGAAACGACGGCGTTGATCGTCATAGACATGCAGACCGACTTCTGCGGGCCGGGCGGCTACGTGGACCGCATGGGATACGACCTTTCGCTCACGCGCGCGCCGGTCGAGCCGATCCGCCTCGTCCTGAACGCCATGCGCGCCGGCGGTTTCCCCGTCGTCCATACCCGCGAGGGGCACCGCCCCGACCTGTCGGACCTGCCGGCCAACAAGCGGTGGCGGTCCCGTCAGATCGGCGCCGGCATCGGCGATGAAGGGCCGTGCGGCCGCATCCTGGTCCGCGGCGAGCCGGGGTGGGAGATCATCCCCGAGCTGGCCCCGCTGTCCGGCGAGGCGGTGATCGACAAGCCCGGCAAGGGCGCGTTCTACGCCACCGACCTGGAGCTTGTCCTGCGCACGCGGGGCATCCGGAACCTGGTGCTCACCGGCATCACAACCGACGTTTGCGTCCACACCACTATGCGCGAGGCGAACGACCGGGGGTTCGAGTGCTTGATGCTCGAGGACTGCTGCGGCGCCACGGACCGAGGAAACCACGACGCCGCAGTCAAGATGGTCAAGATGCAAGGCGGCGTGTTCGGCGCCGTCTCGGGCTCGCACATCCTATGCAGCCATCTGGGCCGGTGATGGGTGCGCGGGCGCTTCACGGGCACGATGATGTCGAGGTAGCCGTGCTGCACGGAGTTGACGTGTAGGCGCAGTCACCCCAGCCCTGCCTGATATCAACCGCCAGAAGGTCTGATCTGTTGATCCCAACTGGCTCCGATCATCGCGAGCCGGCTTCGGCGCGATAGTCCGGAACGGCAAGACCTGGGCGTGCAGCCCTGGATTGCCACGCCGCAAGAGCACTCGCAATGACCACGCCCTTGTCAGCGGTCTGAACTTTCGGCGGTTGATATGATACCAGACGCCTTTCGTTCTGACCGTTTTCGTCATTGCGGGGAGCGCGGCGACGCGGCAATCCATGGCGGCGAGGACTGCGCCTGGCGGCCCTGGATTGCCGCGCCGCAAGCGCGGCTCGCAATGACGGCTCGGCGACGTCTGGGTCAGTGCGAAAGGCCGTTGGTATGAGTCCGGTGTTTGGGCTTGGCTGCGCTTTTCTCGTCGGCTGAGCCTGCGATCGTGCCGCCGCTCCCTGGCGTCAGCGCGGCTTCGCTGCCTCGGTCATATAGGCCCGCCAGCCGCCCAGCGCGGTGATGTCGCGAGCGCCGGTCACCGCATGCGGCTCGGCAAGGAAGCCGGATACCACATCGCCATCGGCCAGCGTGATCTTGCCGATGCCGAGCGGGGCCGGGATGCGTTCCACGAAGCGGCCGAATGCGGCGGGGTCCAGCGACCAGACTTCGACCGCAATGCCGGGTCCTTCGAACCCCGGCTGCCGCACCAGGCCAGGCTTCACCGGCGTGGTGCCCGGCAGCACGAACAGGCGGTAGTTCGCAGCCGTGCGGCCCTCGCGCAGGCAGATGCCGCCGCAGGTCGTCAGCTCGTGATTGAGCGCCATGCCGCTGAGATGCGCGCCCACGACCACAATCGCGAGGCGGCCGTCCGGCGCGGCGGCGACCCGGCTGGCTGCTGGCGGCATGGCGCCGCGATCCACGCCCATGCCCGCGCTGGCCCCGCGGTGCAGCAGGTCGGCGAGTTCGCCCAGCGCATCGTCCTGGAAGGCGCGGCCGACCAGGGTCACGCCGGCCGGCAGTCCGTCCGCCCGGAAACCCGCGGGCACCGCGATGGCCGCGCAGTCCAGCAGGTTGGCGAAGTTGGTGTAGCGGCCGAGCCGGCTGTTCAGGGCTATCGGGTCCGCCTGCATCGCGGCAACGGTGTAGGTGGTCGGCGCGGTCGGCAGCAGCAGCAGGTCGGCTTCCGCCCATTGCGCCTCGGTCTGGCGCCGCAACGCAGCGAGCGCGTACTGGCCGCGGAAAGCATCCACTGCGCTGTAGCCGCGTCCGCCTTCGATCACCGCACGCACGGTCGGGTCCAGCGCCTCGGGATCGGCATCGAGAAAGGCGGAGACGGCGGCGAGGCGCTCGGCCACCCAGGGGCCCTGATACAGCAAGGTGGCCACGGCCTGGAACGGCGCGTAGTCCACTGGGACGTTGCGGCACCCCAGCGTGCGGGCACGGCTGATCGCCGCGTCGTACAGCCGCTCGGTCTCGCTATCGCCGAAGAACTCGCGCTGCGCCGTGTCCAGGATGCCGACGCGCAACCCGGCAACAGCGGGGAGCGGCGCAGCCTGCATGCGGCGCGAGTAGGGATCGGTCTCGTCGAACCCCTCGGCAATGCGGCGGACCGCGATCCCGTCGCCCACGGTGGCGGCAAATATGGAGACGCAGTCCAGGCTGCGGCAGGCCGGCACCACGCCCGAGGTGCTCAGCAGGCCCGGGGTCGGCTTGATGCCCACTACGTTATTGAACGCGGCCGGCACCCGCCCCGAGCCCGCCGTGTCGGTGCCGAGCGCGAAGGCGGCGAGCCCCGCGGCGACGGCAACCGCTGAGCCGGAGCTGGACCCGCCGGAGATATAATCGGGGTTGAACACCGATCGCGGCGCCCCGTACGGTGAGCGCGTGCCATTCAGCCCAGTCGCGAACTGATCGAGGTTGGTCTTGCCGACCACCAGCGCGCCGGCGTGGCGCAGCCAGGCCACAACCGTAGCGTCGGCGTCGGGCCAGTAGGCGAAACCCGGGCAACCCGCAGTGGTCGGCAGCCCCGCGACGTCGATGTTGTCCTTGACCGCAAAAGGCACGCCCCATAGCGGCAGGGAGTTCGGCACGGGCGCGCGGCGCAGCAGCAGCGCCGCCGCCTCGCGCAGCGCAGCGGCGTCCACCGGGGTGATGAACACCGCGGGATCGGCGCCGTCCCGCCGGGCGGCGATGCAGTCCACCAGGTCGAGCGGGGTGACGTTGCCGGCATACAACTGACGCAGACTTTCTAGGTCGAGGATGGTCGGGATCACGTCAGGCCTCCTCGATGACAGCAAGTGCGTCGCCGGTGCTCACGATGCGGCCGGGCACCACCGGGATGTCCCTTATATCTTGAAATCGGCGCTGTCGTGTCAGCGTGCTGCGTCGTATCGCCTCTCGCACCAACGGCGCAAACAGGCCCGTCATAGATGCTGCATGCAGCCCGTCATCAGCGGTCGCGTGCGGCATCGTCTGGTTTCCCGTTCAGCCAGGCGGCAGCGAGAACAGCCCGCCCCAGCCCTTGATGGCACCGGTATCCGCGCCAGCAGCGCCAAGGCTGCCCCACAGTGCCGTCGTGACAGAGTCGTAAACCGGCACGCCCAGCGCCGCTTCCCATCCCGCGACCAGCGGCGCCCCGCGCAGGTTGGTGCAGACCACGGCGATGGCGTCGGGCCGCGCCGCCGCGACCTCGTGCACCATGCCGTCAAGCTGCGAGGCAGACACCTCGGCGAACGAGAAGTTGTCCTGCAAACCCAAATGCCGCTCCGCTACGCACTCGATGCCCAGTGTAGCGTAGTTGGCGAGGATGCGGGCCTGCACGTCGCCGCGATACGGCGTGACCAGCCCCAGGCGCCGCACCCCGGTCCGGGCCAGGGCGTCGTTCAGCGCCAGGACGCTGGTCGTCGCGGGCACGCCCGTTGCGGCCTGGATGCGGGCGCACAGCGCCACGTCAGCCTCAAAGCCGAGCCAGCTCGCCGAGGTGCCGCTCCAGGCGATCACGTCCACCCGGGCATGGGCCAGCAGCTCGGCAGCGCGCAGGACGGCGTCGTCGTCGAACTGCGCCAGGGCGCTGGGGGTCAGGGCGATCTCGGTCACGGGGAACCGGCTGAAATGCACGCTCGCACCCGGCAGGCCGCGGATGATCGCGGCCGACAGCGGCTCCAGCACCGTGTTGGACGAGGGGGTCAGGATGCCCAGTCGGATCGGCCGGGTCATGCCGGGCCACCCCCGAACAGCCGGGTCATTGCGGGCGACATGCCCTGCATCGGCTTGGCGGCGGGGCGGCGGAAGCTGCCGGCGGTGGCCTTGCGTGGGCGCAGGGACGCCAGCACCTCCGCCTGCCGCACGGCGGCGGCCACGCCGTCCACCAGGGGCACGGCAACCTGGTCCGCCACCTTGGCCGCCAGCCCGGCCAGCGGTGCGCCGCCCAGGATGCAGACCTCTGCCCCGGCCGCCACGGCATCGGCGCACAGGGCGACCAGCCTGGCCGCCTTCTCCTCCGCCACCCCGGCCACATCGGCAAACGGCTCGTCCAGCCAGTGCACGCCCGAGCATCGCGCCCCCAGGCCAACGGCCTCCACGATCTCCCCATACCAGGAGCCGAGTGCCGTGGCGAAGGTGACGATGGCAAAGCGGCGGCCCAGCATGCAGGCGGTCAGCATGGACGCCTCCGCCATGCTGGTGACCGGGATGGACAGCAGCTCCCGCGCCGCACCCAGGCCGGGATCGCCGAAGGCGGCCACCACGGCAGCATCGGCATCGCCGGCATGTTCGGCCAGCAATTCCAGCACCTCCGCGGCGCCGATCACCGCCTCCGCCCGGGTGGCGATGTAGGGCACGCCGCGCGCCGCCGTCACGGCATGGATGGTCGTCCCCGGCGAGGCATTGGCGCGCGCCACCGCGGCGATCCGGTCCGTCACCGCCTGGCTAGTATTGGGGTTGGCCAGCAGCAGCCTCATTCGGTGCCCCCCTCCGATCCCAGCGCGGCGCGCAGCCCAACGGCGACCTGGGCGAAGGCGGCGGTGCCGGGCACCCGGGGCCGCGGCAGGTCCACCGGCACCACCGCCGACAGCCGGCCTGGCCGGGGCGTGAACACCAGGATGCGGTCGGCCAGGAACACGGCCTCATCAATGCTGTGGGTGACGAACAGCACGGTCGTACGCTGCAACGACCAGATCTGCAGCAGCTCCGCCTGCAGGTGGCCGCGCGTCTGGGCGTCCAGCGCGC
>CAXTOB010000260.1:0-8632 GCA_964245505.1 uncultured Acetobacteraceae bacterium
CCTTGCGAGCACCGGGCTGTACTGGTTCCGGCGGGCGGGGATTTCCTTGAGGCGATGGAGGGGGATGCCGCCCGCGCGCATGGGGAGCTTTATGTGGCGCCATTGTATAACGCGCTGATCACGCGTGGGCTGGATGTGCGCTACCAGGTCGTTCCTGCGGAGGAGGTCGTGTTCTGCGGGGTGCCGGCCCAGTATGAGGCGTTGCTCGCGTCGTGATTGCCGGGCTGGGGAGGCGTGGCGCCGGACCCTGAGGTGACAGGGCCGCCTGGTTATGGGTCCGGGAGGCAGACGATGTTGAAGGGTTCGGTGATGTCGGCGATCGCCGTCACCTCCTCACGCTCCATGCGGCGGCCGACCTGGGCGCCTTGGAGATGGTGGACGCTGTAACCGAGCTTCGTGAACTGGTCGTAGTACTCCGTGGCGTCGCGCCCGGCGACGTGGCGGATGGCGCGGGGGAAGATCTCTGTCACGACGACCGGGCGGTGCCTGGCGAAGAATGCCGTTGCGCCGTCCATCATCATCGGCTCGAACCCCTCGATGTCCATCTTGAGGACCCGCACCGGGCGGTCTGCGGGGATCGGCAGGCTGTCGAGTGGGCAGATGCGGACGGTGCCGGTATCGTTCTTGGTGACGAAGGTGGCGCCGGGGTTCAGCGGGTCATGGGCGGTGCTGAGGTCGGCGGAGGTTTCCTCCGAGCCAAGCGCTACGTTGAACACGGTGCAGCGGCCGGCGAACCCGTTGTCGGCGATGGAGCGGGTGAGCATGCGATAGGTGTCGGGACGCGGCTCGATGCTGTAAACGTGGCCGGTGGGTCCCACGGCCCTGGCGGCCTGCAGGGTATAGACGCCCACGTTGGCGCCGACGTCCATAAAGGCATCGCCGGGTTGCAGGCGGCTGAGCACGAAGCCGACCTCCTCGTTTTCCCAATCCTCGTGCAGCACGCCCCAGCCGACGTGGCCGTCGCGGAGGTTGACCCAGATGCGCAGGCCCCAGGCGTCGGTGCAGACCCACTTGTCGCTGGGCCATAGGGGTACGACGCCGCGGGCGTCCCACCTGTAACGCTCGCTGTTGAGCAGCTTGCGGGCGGCTTCGATGAGGTTGACGGAGGACCGCAGCTCGTCCACCGGTGTCAGGGCGTCCATCGGCCAGCCGAACAGGGCGAAGTGCAGCAGGTTCAACCGCGGCACGGTCGGCGGCTGCCAGCGGTCATCCGCTTCGCCTAGGCCGCCCTGGTCCAGGCTGTCGTTGCCCAAGCTGTCTTTGCCGGGGGCCGGCGATGGGATAGCGGCAGGGCTGGTTTCGGTTGGAGGCTGCGGCTGTCCACTGGCGCTGGCGTCGGAACTCGTGATGGTCAATGCGCTCTCCCGGACAGGGTGTGACGATAGTCAGGCGCCGGCGGCACAGCAACCCTGGCCGGACCGCCGTTGATGCCGTGCTGCCGCGGGCGTGTCCTGGTCTGGCTCCCCTGCTCGGGCGACTGGGCACCTGCAACCACTGCGCTCCCGGTTCGCTATGCTGGGGCGAGAACCCCTGGAGCCCTGCACCATGCCTCTCCTGTCTGCTGCGTCGCCTGTCGAGATCATGGCCAGGGCCGATAGCCTCGGCCTGCCGGCCCAGGCGCGGGAGGCGGCGCTGGCTTTGTTCCATACCCTCACGAGCAGAGAGGAACTGGCCGCGATGGATGTGCCGGAGGCGGCGGCCAGCGGAGGGTCCGGCACGCATGGCGGCAGCCGATGGCCTGTGCATGGGTTGGTGTTCGGGTCTCCTGCGGAGCTTGCGCCGGTGCTCGCTGCGCTGCGCCGGCATTCTGGGGCCGCCGAGCTTACGGGCGGGGTGGCTGGACCGGCGTCGGCTCCGGGTTTGCTGTTCCTGACGGGTCAGCAGGACGGTTATGCCGGTGTGCTGGTAGCCGGCGCCGACCTGCAGGATTTGACGGATGCCGTGCCGGAGCTTGCCTCGCCGGATATGTGACAGCGGCAATGGGCGATGCCGTCGAACCCCGACGCAAGGGTTCGGGCGGCTGTTCCTGTGTGCCCTTTAGCCTTTTGTAAGCATTGCCGCATTACTTAGACGGTGCCGGGGCGGAATTCCTGATGCTGCTGGCAATGTGATGAAGGCATACCTCATGACCGTTTCTGCCCAGCCCGTGAAGACGGGTGACACGACGTTCCGGGCGGCGTTGGTTGCGGCAGCCATTGCGGTGATTGTCCTGGGGGCGCCAGCCAAGGCGGGGCCGGTCATCGTTAACGGCGGATTTGAAACGCTGTTGCCGTCCGTCGCCGGCTCGACCGAGTTCGGCAGCCGCTATGCCGGGCAGGTCGTGCCGGGCTGGACCACGGGCGGATACAACTACGTCTTCATGCCAGGGACTGCCGATACGTCGGGTGCGGTCAACGAATATGGCCAGCACTTGAAGCTGTGGGGGCCTGGCACGGGGTCCAAGAACGGCCTGCCGGGGTCCAGCCCGGCTGGGGGCAACTTCCTCGGCGCGGATGGCCCGTATTTCCCGGGGCCGATCCAGCAGGCTGTCAGCGGGCTCGATGTGGGTTCGGTGGCCACCATCAGCTTCTATTGGGCCGGGGCGCAGCAGTATGGCTATGACGGTCCGACGACCGAGGCCTGGCAGGTGTCGCTGGGAAACGAGATGCACATGACGCCGGTGCTGCAGAACGTCGATCACGGCTTCACCGGCTGGCAGCAGCAGAGCTTGTCGTTTGTCGTGACCAGCGCGACGGAGGTGCTGTCCTTCCTTGCCATAGGTACGCCTGCTGGCGTGCCGCCCTTTGCCCTGCTGGACGGCGTGACGATCAGCGAGGTTGTGGAGCCGGCCAGCTTGACGCTTTTGGGTGTCGGCTTTGTGCTGGCCGGTCTTGTGTCGCGGCGCCGCCGGGCCGCGTGAACGGCCAGAGCGGACGGGAGCCGGACCGGACGCTGCGGCCTTATCTTTCTTTGTTGCTGTCAGCGAGGCAGGCGGGTTGATTGAGGGCGCATGCCCCGTGCACCGGCGTCGTGGTGCAAATTAGCGGTGGCGACGCTCATTTTCCCACAAAGAATACGTTCATTACTTAACGTTAATTCCATGCGCGGTTTCGGTAATGAGCGTGACGTCAAACGACCCGCACGCGGCAATCCTGCACGCGCTGCCGCTGATGGATGCACTGGAGAAACGCTCATGGCCACCCTTCCCGGAACGGCGCCGAAGCAGGCGGGACTTACTTGGAGGACGGCTGCCGCTGCGGTGGGTGCTGCTGCGGTTTTCGCTCTTGCCGTTGCGCCTGCGCGGGCAACGCCGGTCATCACCAACGGCAACTTCGAGTCGGTGACGACTGCCGCCTCGACCGAATTCGGCACGCGCTATGGCGGGCAAGTCGTCACGGGCTGGACAACCACCGGCTACAACTTCGTGTTCCTACCGGGCACGGCTGATACGACCGGCGCGGCCAACGAGTATGGCGGCGCGTTGAAGCTCTGGGGTCCGGGCGACGGCTCCGCGAATGGCCTGCCCGCGACAAGCCCGAATGGCGGCAACTTCATCGGCGCCGATGGCGCATATGCCCAGGCGCCGCTGCAGCAGACGATTCACAACCTGGACGTGAACAGCGTTGCCAGCATTACCTTTTATTGGGCCGGGGTGCAGCAGTATAACTTCAACGGCGCGACGACCGAGGCATGGCAGGTGACCCTGGGGAACGAGACGCACTCGACCCCGGTCGTCAGCAACGTCACGCACGGCTTCAGCGGCTGGCAGCAAACGACGCTGTCCTTTGTCGTGACCAGCGCGACGGAGGTGTTGTCCTTCCTCGCAATCGGGACGCCGTCCGGCGTGCCGCCGTTTTCGCTGCTGGACGGTGTTTCGATCAGTGAAGTCCCGGAGCCGGCCAGCTTGACGCTCTTGGGCGTGGGCTTGGCGCTGACCGGCCTGGCTTTGCGCCGCCGGGGCCGGGCACGCTGATCCGGCTGAGTTGATCCGGCCGGGCCGGACAAGGTGATCCGGCTGGGCCGGACAAGGTGATCCGGCCGGGCTGGGTGCTATGACCCGGCCCGGCTTGCCAGGGCCGGCACGAACATGTCGGACCACCGGGCCGGCGCGGCCTTGATGCTGCCGACGGCGTGCATGAATTCGGCGTAGCGCATGATCCCGGTCGGCGTGGCGGAAAACCGGGTGTCGGGATCGCGCACCATCGCCAGCACGTCGTCCGGCTTCATCCGGGCGGCGGATAGGCGGATGAAGCTGTCTGCCGCGGCTGCCGGGTCTGCGGCGATTGCGGCGCAGGCGGTGTCCATTGCCTGGAGGAAGGCGCCGGTGATCCCTGGGTTTGCGTCCACGAAGCGCCGGGGGGCGTAGATGACGTCGAGGGTCGCCTCGCCCAGCACTTCGCTTGCCGCAATCACGCGGTGGATGCGTGGGTCCTGCAACTCCAGGATGGAGTAGGGCGGGGAGGCGAAGTGGGCGGCGATCTCCGTCTTGCCGCCCATCAGGGCGCCGTAGGCTTCGGGATGGGCCAGGCCGACCGTCATTGGGTCGAGGCGCGAATACTCGGCTTGGCCGAATTTTTGCGCCACCAGCATCTGCAGCACGACGGCGGCCAAGGAGGTCTTGATGCCGGGGATGGCGATCTTGTCGGCTGGGGTGAAGTCGGCGAGCGTCTTGATGCCGGGCCGGTTGGTGTTGAGCGACAGGGCGCAGGTGCTCAATCCGCATAGGCCGACCACCTCCGCACGTGGGATGTTGCGCGCCTTGGCCCACAGCGTGATGAAGCCCGGCGCCCCGGTGCCGGCGATGTCCAGGGCGCCGGCGAGCATGGCGTCGTTGATGACGTTGCCGCCGTCCACCACCTGCCACGTCACTTCCGCCTGCGGCAGGCCGGCTGAGGCGATTGCGGCCTCCAGCAGCTTGCGGTCACGCATGACGATCAGCGGGAGGTAGAGGATGCCGTAGCCGTGGGACAGCCGGACCTGCGCCGCCTCCGCCCGCGCTGGGCGGGGCGATGCGGCGGCAGCGGCGGCTAGGGTCAGCAGGCTGCGTCGGCGCATGGTTGGGCGTCCTGGCATCCGGGGTTTGATAGGTTAGGCTGCGGCTGGCCGGGGCGCGCAAGTGCGGGACGACGGTTGCCCACGTGGCGATCCCGCCGTTCCAGCGTCCCGATGCCTTGTCCACTCCTGGAATCGTCAGTCATCATGGCGGTTTGAGGCATGGGGTCAATGCTGTGCTGGCAGGGGAGTGCGGCCGGATGTGGCCGGCGACGCGAGACGGCGCTGAAACTCAGGGTTGGGCCGTTGCGACAGCGCGGCACGTCTTGGTCGGTTGTCCCGCGGTGCCAATGCAACGACACTGCCGCCCGTCCGATCTTGGAGACAGCGTTCCGATGCCCACGGCCATTCGATCCCGCGCCTGGAAGCACCCTGGCCTGGCGTTGCTGCTGCCCGTTGTCCTGGTTGCCCTGGGAGTTTGGCAGGTCACCCGTGTTGCCGGGACCACCGAGGATTTCACGAGCCGGGCCGGGCGGGTGCAGGCGTCCATCGAGCGTATCCAGCCGCTTGCCGCACGCGACCCGGGCGCCGTTGTGCGGTTCGGCAACAACCCGCAATCCTACACCGCGGCGCAGGCGCTCGGGCTGATGCAGGACGCCCAGGCCGATTTTCGCCGTGACGCTGCTGTCGAGCAGGCGCGGCAGGCTGCGGCCTGGACGACGGCGGGGGGCGGCGGCGTGGCGCTGCTGGCGGTGCTGGGCTGCCTGGCCGCGGCCAGCCTGGGTGCGTGGCGCGGGCGGCGGTCGCGGGATGCGCTGGTTGGCGCCTTTCGCGTCGTGGTGCGGATGCTGCCGCCGCTGCTGGGCTTGCTGGCGGTTGCGACGGCGGTGTCCATCATCGGCGCGGTGCTGTTCGAGGCTGGCGGGGTTTGGTTCCAGGACACCGTCAGCACCAATGAGATCAAGCTGATCGTGGCCGGCGCTGTCATCGCGGGCGGCGGGGTGGTGTTTGCCGTCAAGGCGATCCGGCAGCTCCGCCGTGTGCTGCAGACCTTCACGCCGGATCCGATGCGGGTGCTGGGGCGCGCCGTTGGGCCGGACGCCGGGCCGGGGCTGTTCGCCTTCATCCGGCAGATCGCGGCAGGGCAGGGCGCGGCGCCGCCGGACAACGTGGTGCTGGGCATGACCGAGGGGTTCTTCGTCACGTCCTCGCCGATCCTGCTGCTGCCTGAGAAGCGGACGATTACCGGGCGGAGCCTGTATCTGCCGGCACCCTTCCTGCCGCTGCTGAGCCGGGGCGAGGTCGCGTCCATTGTCGCGCACGAGCTGGCGCACTTCACCGGGGAGGATACGGCCTATAGCCAGCACTTCCTACCGCTCTATGCCGGCATGGCGCGCAGCATGGATGCGGTCGCCTCCCGCGTGTCGGTCCGGGGCGGGATGGATGCGGCATTGCAGCCCGCGGCCATCCTGGCGCGGCATGTGATGGACACGTTCTCCCATACCGTCGCGCGCTGGAGCCGGCTGCGCGAGCTTGAGGCGGACCGCGCCGCGTTGAAGCACGAAAGCGGGCAGACCGCTGCGTCCGCCCTGGTTCGTACCGGCATCGGCGCCGGGCTGATCGGCGGCGCGGTGGGCGAGATGTATGATCGCCCGGACCAGGCGGATGCCGATTTGGTGGGTGCCGTGATGGCGCGCGCCGGGGCGCTCGGCTTTACCGATCCGGCGCGGCACCTGGAGGACCGGCAGCCGCATCCGACCGATACCCACCCGCCGACTCGGCAGCGGATCGAGGCGCTGGGCATTCCCGTGGACGATGCCCTGCTGGCGCTGGCGAGCCGTCCGTTGCAGGCGGAGGACACTGCCTTCACCGAGGACCTGTTCGCCGACTGGGCTGGGCTGCGCCGGACGCTGGGCGAGGACCTGCTCGCGGTGGCGAAGGCGCGTGACCGGAACCTGCAGAAGCGGCTGGAGGCGGCGGCGGGCGCGGTGACGGCCGACATTCCGATCCCCGAACGCACGCGCCGGGCGGTGGTGACGCAGGTGATCTGCGGCAGCCTGCTGGCGGTGGTGGGGCTGGGACTCGTAGGGATGGCGCTGAGCAATGGCTGGGCGATCTCCGGGGACAGCTGGATCGTACTGGTGACCGGGGCGGTTATTTTCTTGATGGGCGCCGGCCTGATCGCGCTGGGGCGATACCGGCACCGGCGCGGCCAGGCTGGGCCGTTCCTGGTGCTGGGGCCGGCTGGTTTCCGCTGCCTCGGCATCCCGCAGCAGGTGCCGTGGTCGGCGGTGGACGGCATCCAGGTCGTGACGGGCCAGGTCTTCATGACGATATTTCACCTGAACGACACACAGCCGCTGCCGGAGCAGGCTCGCTACAAGGCGTATATCAAGGTGAACCGCCGTAAGCGGCTGCTGACGCTGAAAGGATTTGTGCCGCTGGGAATGACGGCGCAGGCCTACCTGAACCTGCTCAACAGCGCACTGCGCGCCCACCGGGCGGCGGCGCTGCTGCGGGAGCGGCAGGCAGCCGGGCCGGGTGGCGCTTAGAGCATGTTCGGATCAAACGGCTTTGTTTGAGCAGACAAATGCTGGCAAAAACAATAGCTAAAGTGGGTTTGGTGCTTCCCGCTGCACCAAGCCGGCTCTAGACGACCGGGGCGACGCCTAGCGGGTCCAGCCGGTAGCCGCCGCCCTCCGTCACGAGGAGGCGGGCGTTGCCGGGGTCCGGTTCGATCTTCTGGCGCAGGCGGTAGATGTGGGTTTCCAGCGTGTGCGTCGTCACGGCGGCGTTGTAGCCCCAGACCTCGTTCAGCAGCACCTGGCGTGCGACCGGGCGGGTGCCGGCGCGATAGAGAAACTTGAGGATTGCCGCCTCCTTTTCCGTCAGGCGGATGCGGCGGTTCTTCACTGGCTCCTGCAGCAGCTTGGCGCTGGGACGGAAGGTGTAGGGGCCGATGGTGAAGACCGCGTCCTCGCTGTTCTCGAAGATGCGGAGCTGGGCGCGCAGCCGTGCTAATAATTCGGCCAGGCGGAATGGCTTGGCGATGTAGTCGTTGGCGCCGGCATCCAGGCCGCGCACCACGTCGGCTTCCTCGTCCGATCCGGTCAGCATGATGATCGGCATGCGCAGGCCCTGCTTGCGCAGGTTGGCGCAAAGGTCGCGGCCGTCGCCGTCGGGCAGGGTGACGTCCAGGATAATGGCGTCGAAGCGGGCGTCGCGGGAGGCGACCTTTGCCTCAGCCTCGGATACCGACCCGGCCTCGGTTGCGACGAACTCCCCGTCCACCTGCAGCTGCTCGACCAAGGTATCACGCAGGCCTGCGTCGTCGTCCACAATCAGGATGGGTCGTTCAGCCGTCATTCGGCAACCTCGCTCTGGCCGCGCACCGCGAGAGCGGGACGGGGCGGTTCGTCATTGGCCCGCATGGCTGGCATGCTGGGCCGGGTGGGTGTCGCTCTGGAGAGTCGCCCGGGTGGGTCAACAGATTCGGCAACGTCTTAAACTCTACGTGACTGCCGCAAGTTGCACACGGGGGCGTGAGAAGTTTGCTAACGCCTGTCCCGTCCACATATGGCGGGGTGGGATCACCCGATGGAATGATGTAGCCCTGGCCGACATGTCCGACCAACCACTTCCCTTGCCCAACGCGGTGGCC
>CAXTOB010000261.1:0-1877 GCA_964245505.1 uncultured Acetobacteraceae bacterium
TTCCTGGACAGCCCGCCGGACATGCGGGGGTCCGGGGCGCTGGAGGTGCTTGCGACCGAATTTTGCGTGCAGGGGCTGGAGCTGGACCGGGCCGGGCTTTGCTGGGATTTGGATCTGGTGCGGGTGGGGGGTGCCTGGGTGGCGCGGAAGTGCCGGGGGTCCGCCTGGACGCTGGCGCGCTCGGCGGAGGCGCGCAGCAATCGTGTCAATGCCTACCGCGTGCTGCTGACCCGGGCGCGGCATGGCACGGTGATCTGGGTGCCGCGCGGCGACGCACGGGACCCGACGCGTAGCCCGGCGCTTTATGACGGCGTTGCGGAATACCTGCTACACTGTGGGGCGATGGCGCTGGCCGAGGCCGGGCCTGCTGATGACATCGCGGCCTGTCTGCAACCGGAGCTGCTATGATCCGTCTCACGCTGTGCCTGTTGTTCCTGTTCGGCCCGGCCTTGGGGGCGGAGCCGCCGGCGCCTGCGGGCGTTGTGCTCAAGGTTGCGACCTGGAACTTGGAGTGGCTGACCAGCCGGCCTAAGGGCGATCCTGGGCTGCCGGACGATGCCGGGCCGAAGGCGGCAGAGGATATTGCGGCCCTGCGGCGTTATGCCGGGGTGCTGGATGCGGATGTGGTGGCGTTCCAGGAGGTGGACGGGCCGGAGGTCGCGGCGCAGGTGTTCACGCCGGACCGCTACCGGATCGTCATCACCGATGACCAGGTGACGCAGCGGGTGGGCTTCGCGGTGCGCCGGGGCCTGATGGTGGAGCGCAACCCGGACCTGGTTGGGCTGGATGTGTATCCGACCGCCCGTCACCGGCTGCGCAGCGGGGCCGACATCACGCTCGTGCTGCCGGGTGGGCGGCTGCGGATGCTGGCGGTGCACCTCAAGACCGGGTGTCATGAGGCCCGGCTGGATAGCGCTAGCCGCAACTGCGGAACCCTCAGCCGCCAGGTTGCCCCGCTGCAGGGCTGGATCGCGCAGCGGCGGGAGGAGGGCGTGCCGTTCGTCCTGCTAGGGGATTTGAACCGCCGGATGGACCGGCAGGAGGACTTGATGGCGGCGCTGTCCAGTTCCGGGCCGCTGCTGCGCGCGACGGAGGGGCACGGCAGCCCGTGCTGGGGTGGCGGGAGTTTTATCGACCATATCATTGCTGGCGGCGCAGCACGGGGCTGGATGCAGCCGGATAGCCTGAAGGTGCTGGTGTATCGGGAGACCGATGCGGCGGCGAAGGAGCGGCTATCCGATCATTGTCCGGTTTCGGTGCGCTTCCGCCTGCCTGGCGGCGGACCTACACTGATCGGGACTGATAAGGATACCCCATGAGCCTGACCCTGCTTGTTACCGGCGCCACCTCGGGCTTTGGCGATGCCATCAGCCGGCGGGCCGTGCGCGACGGACACCGCGTGATCGCCACTGGCCGGCGGGCGGACCGGCTGCAGGCGTTGCAGCGGGAGCTGGGCGAGGCCGTGCTGCCGGTGCCGCTGGATGTTACGGATGCGGAGGCGGTGGCTGCCTTGCCGGGCTGCCTGCCGGCGGGATGGGCCGAGGTGGACGTACTGGTGAATAACGCCGGCCTGGCCTTGGGGGTCAGCACGGCGCAGCAGGCGAGCCTGGCGGACTGGGACACGATGGTGGCGACCAACGTTTCCGGCGTGATCCGGCTGACGCATGCGCTGCTGCCGGGGATGGTGGAGCGGGACCGGGGGCATGTGGTGAACCTTGGGAGCACCGCTGGGACTTTTCCTTATCCCGGCGGCAACGTGTATGGGGCCAGCAAGGCCTTCGTCGCGCATTTCACCGCTAATTTGAAGGCGGACCTGGTGGGCACCGGCGTGCGGGTGACCTGCGTGGAGCCGGGGCTGGTTGGCGGCAGCGAGTTCA
>CAXTOB010000261.1:1887-3410 GCA_964245505.1 uncultured Acetobacteraceae bacterium
CAGCAAGGTGCGGCTGGGGGACGCGGATAAGGCTGCAGCGGTTTATGCCGGGACGACGCCGTTGACGCCGGAGGATGTGGCGGAGACTGTCGCTTGGGTGATCGGGCTGCCGGGGCACGTCAATATCAACCGGGTCGAGATGATGCCGACGTGTCAGGCGCCGGGGCCGCTGACGATCAAGCGGCGGGGATGACGGTGTAGCCGGCGGTTGGGGCGGCTTGTGCGGCGCAGCCGGTCCCGGAGGGCATGGGGCGCCGTCCGAGATAGGGGCGGTGCCGGGTGCTGCGGCCTCCTGGCTCGAATCTGGCCGTTGCGGCTGTGGCCGTGGTATCCGGCGGCTATGGGCGGGACGTCAGTAGTGGAGCGGACTGGGGCAGCCGTGGTTCATCCCGCACGCATCGTGGCTGCGGTGCTGGTTGCGGGCTTGTGGGGCGCGCCGGCGAACGCACAGGACCTTACGGTGCTGGTGCCTCCGCCGCCTGCCGCGGATGATCCTCGGACGCTTCGCGACATCGCCACGCTGCGGGCGCTGCAGGTGGCACGCACACCGGACGAGGTGCGGGCGGCGCAGGCCGACGTTGATGAAAGCGTGTTCCTGTTCCAGCCGGTGCTTGGCCCCGGCTTCGACGCCCGGCGGCTGCCGCGTACTGCGGATTTGATGGCGCGTGCCGGGGAGGCTGCGTCGGCGGCGATGAACCGGGCCAAAGCTGTCTGGAACCGGCCGCGCCCTAGCGTCGTGGCGCCGGACCTGCGGCCCTGCCTGCCCGTGCCCGCCACGTCGTCGTATCCGAACGGGCATGCGGTGCTGGGCATGGTTTATGCGGGCCTGCTGGGGCGCATGCTGCCGGAGCACCGTGCCGCGCTGTTTGCACGCGCCCGGGAGTATGCCGAGCACCGGGAGTCTTGCGGGCTGCACTTCCCGGGGGACACCGAGGCTGGTTATGCCTCTGCCGCGGCTATTGGCGCCGTGTTTCCCACCCCGGCGCTGGAGGACATCGCCCGGACCGAGTTGCGCCCTGCCCTGGGCCTGCTGCCCGACCTGCCTGCGCCGCCGCCCGCCGTGCCGGAGCCGCCGCCGTCGGAGGACTTCCGGGTCCGCTGAGTCATGGGGCGGGGTGACGCCAACGGCTGTTTGCACTGCCCCAGACGTTGCCGGGCCGTCATTGCGAGCCGCTTGCTGCGCGGCAGTCCAGGGCCGCCAGCATGGTCTTTGCCCGCTGGATTGCCGCGTCGCTGCGCTCCTCGCAATGACGGCATCGGTCAGAGCGATGGCCGTTTGGTATGGGTTCCATACCGGAATGACGACAGGCCGTGGATGAAAGATGACCCGTACCGGGAGGCAGATCACGGTTTTTGAGGCAATTTCTATTTAGTCAGGGACTTCGTGCGTCAGGGATGCGGGGTCGGGCACGGGTAGCGGGCCAGGAGCGCCACCGGAAGCATCTCCTCGATCCCTGCCTGCAGCAGCCGGGGGCGGGCCGCCGCGGGGTCCACGCCGTGATGGCGGGCGCCCTCCGTTACGA
>CAXTOB010000261.1:3420-8617 GCA_964245505.1 uncultured Acetobacteraceae bacterium
GAACAGCTCAGCCAGTTCCGGAAAGCTGGCGCGGGTTTCCTCGTCGTAGTTGCACAGCAGCGGATGGCCGAAGCGCAGGGACGCGGCGGCGGCAGTTTCCAGCACGGTTTCTTCCACGATGTGGGCGATATCCAGGGTCGCGTGCGCCTGCTGCAGGCCGGCCTCGTGCGCGGTCCGGTAGGCTTGCCAGGCTGCCGCATCCATGCCGGCCGGCACCTGCAGCGCTGCCAGGGCGTCCAGCACCTCGGCGACGCTGGTGGCGCTGGCCGGCGGGGACGCCAATAGGAGGATTAGGATTGTCACGACGGCGTTCTTGACGCGCCTGCGGACCGTTCCGTAGCGTCCTACCATCGAAGGAGCCTTGCCCACCATGCGCTTGCCATCCCTGCTCGCCGCCATCACGGCCTTGCCCATGCTCGCCCAGGCCCAGCCGGCCCAGGATGGCCGGCCCACGCCAGCGCCGGGGGTGCAGGAGCTTGCACTGCCCAATCCCCGCCTGCCGCCGGGCGACCCGCTGCGCGGGATCGGCCATATCGTCGTCATCTTCGAGGAGAACCGCTCGTTCGACAACATGTTCGGCCTGTTCCCGGGCGCCAACGGCATTGCCGGGGCTGGGGACCGGGCGCCGCAGACTGGGACGGACGGTAAGCCGTTCACCATGTTGCCGCCGGTGATGAACACCAACATGCGGCCTTCGGCGATGGATATGCGGTTTCCGGCGGAGCTGCCGAACGCGCCGTTCGAGATCGACCGGTATCTGCCGCCGACGATCGCCACCGGCGATTTGGTGCACCGGTTCTATCAGGAGCAGGCGCAGATCGATGGCGGGCGCATGGACCGGTTCGCCACCCTGTCGGATGCCGGGGCGCTGGTGATGGGCTACTACGACTTGTCCAAGACGAACGGCTGGCGGCTGGCGCAGGAATATACGCTGGGGGACAACATGTTCCATTCGGCGTTCGGCGGGTCGTTCCTCAACCACGCGTTCCTGGTTTGCGCGCAGGCGTTCCGCTGGCCGGATGCGCCCGCGCGCATCGTGGCGCAGGTGGACGCGGACGGGCGTATGGTCAAAGACGGTCAAGTGACGCCGGACGGGTTCGTGGTGAACACCTCGCGCTCGGTTTACCTGCATGCGCCTTCAGATACCGACCCGGCGCTGCTGGTGCCGCCGCAGACGATGCCGCACATCGGCGACCGGCTGGATGCGGCGGGGGTGGATTGGCGGTGGTACTCCGGCGGTTATGACAACGCGGCGGCGGGGAAGCCTGATCCGCTGTTCCAGTTCCATCATCAGCCGATGGCCTACTTCAAGGACTTGGCGCCGGGGACGCCGGGGCAGAAGGCGCATCTGAAGGACTTGAAGGACCTTTATGCCGATATTGCCGCTGGGACGTTGCCGCCGGTGTCGTTCTATAAGCCGATCGGCGAGCTGAACCTGCATCCGGGCTATGCCAACATCACCGATGGCGACGAGCACCTGGGCGACTTGGTGGCGAAGCTGCAGGCCAGTCCGCAGTATGGCGATATGCTGATCATCATCACCTATGACGAGCATGGCGGCTTTTGGGACCATGTGGCGCCGCCGGTGCGGGACCGGTGGGGGCCGGGCATCCGGGTGCCGCTGATTGCGGTGGGACCTACGGTGCGGCGGGGGTTCGTGGACCATACGCAGTATGACTTCAGCACGATCCTGCGGACGATCGAGGACCGGTGGAGCCTTGATCCGCTGGGGCTGCTGGATGGGCGGGGGACCGATTTTCGTAATTTGCTGCATTAAAGGGACGCGGGGAGTCCCAGCAGACGCATCTGGGGGCCGTCGATACCGTGTGGCTGGCCAAGCCGAGAGCTTCCCTGCCCACGGTTGCGGATGATCATCCACGACCGGCCGGGAGGGACTGGAGGAAAGCCGGATCGCGCCACCGCCACCGTTACATGAGCGGTCGGAGCATGGAGGCCCGAGAATGAGGGTCGAAGCACAGAGTGGGTGGGGCTGCCCGGCACGGCATCATTGATGAAGCGGCATCTGCACGGCACTGTAGGACGGCACATAGGGGGATGAAGAGCCATGGATTATGAGATCCACGATCTCGGCGACCTGCGCCTGCAAGGGGGCGCCACGATCCGCGGCTGCAAGATGGCCTATAAGACCTACGGGTCGCTCAGCCCGGCCAGGGACAACGTGGTGGTCTATCCCACCTGGTACTCCGGCCAGCATTACGAGAACGAATGGCTCATCGGTCCCGGCATGGCGCTGGACCCGGCGCATCTGTTCATCATCGTCCCCAACATGCTGGGCAACGGCCTGTCGTCCTCGCCGAGCAATACGCCCGAGCCGTATAATGGCCCACGGTTCCCGCATGTGACCGCCTGCGACAACGTGCGGGCGCAGCACCGGCTGATCAGCGAGAAGTTCGGCATCGAGCGGGTGCGCCTGGTTACTGGATGGTCCATGGGGGCGCTGCAAACCTTTCACTGGGGGGCGCTGTATCCGGATATGGTCGAGCGGATCGCGCCGTTCTGCGGCTCGGCCAAGTGCTCGCGGCACAACTTCGTCTTCCTGGAGGGGGTGAAGGCGGCGCTGACCGCCGATGCCGCGTTCGCGGGCGGATGGTATGAGGACAAGCCCGCCATCGGGCTGCGCGCGATGGCGCGGGTGTATGCGGGGTGGGGTTTCTCGCAGGCGTTCTACCGGCAGGAGCTGGACCTGAAGGCGCTTGGCTATTCGTCGCTGGAGGATTTCCTGGTGGCGTTCTGGGAGGGCTTCTTCCTTCCGAAGGACGCCAACAACCTGCTGACCATGCTTTGGACGTGGCAGCACGGCGATATCAGCGCCAACGAGATGTATGGCGGCGATTTCCATCGGGCGTTGGGCGCGATCAAGGCCAAGGCCTTCGTCATGCCGGGGCAAACGGACCTGTATTTCCCGCCGGAGGACAGCGAGATCGAGGTGGCGCATATGCCGAATGCCCGCCTGATTACGATTCCGTCGGTATGGGGGCACTTTGCCGGCGGACCCGGCACCAGCCCGGATGACGTTGCCTTCGTGGACGGGAAGCTGAAGGAGCTGCTCGCCAGTTGAGCCGCCCGTAAGCGGGCTGTCATGGCGGGCAGGTCGCGGCGCGGCAATCCAGGGGCTGCAAGGGCGGTTCTGGCCCCTCCTGGGTTGCTGCGCCGCTACTCTCCCCGCAATGACAGGTCTGAAGCTGACGACCGTTGGCTTCAGACGCCGATCAACTGCTCCAACCCAATCGGGAAGCGGCGGCAGCGTATGCCGGTCGCGTGCCAGACCGCGTTTGCTATCGCCCCGGCCGTGCCGGTGATCGCGATCTCGCCCACCCCCTTGATCCCTAGCGGGTTTACGTGGGGGTCGTGCTCGGGCACGAGGATGGCCTCCAGGGACGGGACGTCGGCGTTCACCGGCACGTGGTACTCCGCCAGGTTGGCGTTCATCACCCGGCCGGTCCGGGCGTCCGTGACCGCCTGCTCGTGCAGGGCGAAGGATAGGCCCCAGATCATGCCGCCGTAATACTGGCTTTGGACCATGCGCGGGTTGATGACCCGGCCGGCGGCGAACGCGCCGACCAGGCGGGTGCAGCGGACCTGGCCGAAGTCGGGGTCCACCTTCACCTCGGCGAACACCGCGCCGTGGGCGTGCATGGCGAAGGCGGCTTGGGCGGCCGGGTCAGCCGTGCCGGTGCCGCGGCCCTCGATCTCGGCCAGGCCGGCGCGGGTTAGGATGTCGGCGTAGCTTTCGCTGCGCGCTTCGTCGTCGCGGCGGTGCAGGCGGCCGTTTCGGGCGATCACCCCGGCGTTGCCAGCGCCGAAAAGCGGTGAGCGTTGGTCGCCGGTTGCGAGGTCCGCCAGATGGGTGATCGCATCGGCGCCAGCGCCGTCTATGGCGACGCCCACCGTTGCCGTGTGGGCGGAGCCGCCGGCGATGCCCGCATCCGGCAGGTCGGAGTGGCCGGAGCGGAATTCGACGCGGTCCAGCGGCAGGCCTAGGCCGTCGGCTGCGATCTGCGCCAGCGCGGTCCAGGCGCCCTGGCCCATGTCGTGGGCGCCGGTTTCCACCAGGCCGGTGCCGTCGGCCTTGAGTACTGCGCGGGCGTTTCCGGCGAACATCAGGGCTGGGAACGTCGCGGTGCCCATGCCCCAGCCGACCAGCATGCCGGCGTCGTCGCGCATCGTCCTCGGCGCCAGCGGACGGCGTGACCAGCCGAAGCGCTCGGCACCCTGGGCGTAGCACTCGCGCAGGGCCTTGGAGGAGAAGGGCTTGCCGGAGGATGGCTCGACTTCGGCGTAGTTCTTCAGGCGGAAGGCCAGCGGGTCCATGCCGCAGGCCTCGGCCATCTCGTCCACGGCACTTTCGAGCGCGATGCTGCCCGGGGCCTCACCGGGGGCGCGCATGAACATGGGCGTGCCGGTGTCGAGCCGCACGGCGTCGTGGCTCGTGCGGAGTGCCGGGGTCGCATAGAGCGTGTGCGCTACGCCGGCGGCAGGCTCGATGAAGTCGTCGTGGGTGCTGGTGGCGGTGCGGGTCTGGTTGGAGATGGCGGTGAAGGCGCCGGCATCGTCGGTGCCCATGCGGATGTGCTGGCGCGTCGGGGCACGGTGGCCGACGGGGCCGTACATCTGCTCGCGGCGTAGTACGAGCTTTACGGGGCGGCCTACCAGGCGGGCGGCTAGGATGCCGAGGGCCTGAGGGCCGTTCAGCAGGCCCTTGGAGCCGAAGCCGCCGCCGAGGAACGGGCTGCGGACCGTGATGTCGTCTGGGGCGATGCCGAATAGGCCGGCAATCCGGGCCTGGGCCATCGCCATGCCCTGGCTGGGCGTGTCGATGGAGAGCTTGTTGCCGTCCCAGGCGGCGACGATCGCGTGCGGTTCCATGGCGTTGTGGTACTGCGCGGGGGGGTCGTAGGTCGCCTCCATCCGGTGCGAGGCGGCGTGCAGGCCGCCCTCAACGTCGCCGTGCTCGGTGGAGGCCGGGTTGCCGGCGCCCACGACCTGGGGCTGGAAAGGTTCGGCGGCGTCCAGGCCGACGCGCGGCGTTTCGGTCTCGTAGCGAGGGGCGAGCAGGGCGGCGCCCTCGGTGGCGGCTTCCAGGGTTTCGGCGATGACGACCGCGACCGGCTGCTGCGGGTAGCGCACCAGGTCGTTCTGCAGGACGTCTATCTTGAAGGAGAACGGGGTGTCTCGG
>CAXTOB010000262.1:0-8465 GCA_964245505.1 uncultured Acetobacteraceae bacterium
GCGGGTGGGAGGGCACGATCCGCATCGGCGGCGACCCCGTCCGGCCCGGCACGACGCACCGCAGCATCGGCATGGTGTTCCAGGAGGAAAGCACCTTCCCCTGGCGCACCGTGATCGAGAACGTGGCGCTGCCGCTGGAGGCCCAGGGCATGGCACGGTCCGAGCGGCTGGACCGCGCGCGGCACTTCATCGGGCTGGTGGGCCTGCAGGGCTTCGAGGGCCGCTTCCCGCACGAGATCTCCGGCGGGATGCGCCAGCGCACCGCCATCGCCCGCACCCTGGCCTATGAGCCGAGCATCCTGATGATGGACGAGCCGTTCGCCGCGCTGGACGAGCAGACCCGGCTGCTGCTGGGCGACACGGTGCTGCGGATCAAGGAGGAGCTGGGCCAGACCATCCTGCTGATCACCCATGGGATCGCGGAGTCCGTGCAGCTCTCCGACCGCGTGCTGGTGATGACCTACCGCCCGGGCCGGCTGAAGCGGTTCGTGGACATCGACCTGCCGCGTCCGCGGTCGAGCGAGGATGTGAGCGACCCTCGCTTCGGCAGGCTGGTTGCGGAGATCTGGCGCGACCTGCGCGAGGAAGCGAGCCGCGGCCTGCGCGATAGCGAGAAGTTGGGCAGGACCCGCTGATGCCATTGGCTCCGGCTGGCGGCCTGCCGGTGGTGTTCCCGGACCAGCGCGGCCTGTATTACGGTGGCGCCTGGACCGACGCCCTGGGCGGTTCCGTGCAGGAGACGGACAGATCGTGAAGCCGCCGGAGCAGGCGCCCTTGCCGTCGCCGCACTTGCCGTCGCCGCACTTGGCGGAGCTGACCGGCCCGCTGTCCCTGGCCGGCGCGTCCAACCTGCTGCCCGGCGCCGCGCCATGAAGCGCCGGGTCGTCCTGGCGGGGCTGTTGGCCGCGCCCGCCGTGCTGTCGCGTCCGGCCTGGGCAGCGGATGCGGTGAAGGTTGCGGTTGGTCAGCGCGGGGCATGGGATACGTCCCCCTGCGCCTTTGGCGAGCGGCTGGGTTTCTTTCGTGACGCCGGCATGGCGCTGGAGCTGCTTTACACCACCGGCGGCACGGAAACGCTTCAGGCGGTGATCTCCGGCGGCGTGGATTGCGGCGTCGGCGCGGGGATGCTGGCGATCCTGGGCGCCGCCGCCCGCAACGCTCCCGTGCGCATCCTGTCCAGCAACTTCCGCGGTGCCAGCGACACCTTCTGGTATGCCAAGGCAGGCAGCGGCATACGCGGCTTCAAGGACGCTGGCGGGCATAGCGTCGCCTACAGCACGACGGGATCGTCCTCCAACTTGGTGTCCACGCGGCTGCTGCAGCAGGCTGGCGTCACCACGGCGCACGGCGTGCCGACCGGCGACCCGGTGACGACGCTGACGGAGGTCATGAGCGGGCAGGTGGACATCGGCTACTCGTTGCCGCCCATCGGTTTCCCCGACATGGAGGCGGGGCGGCTGGTGTTCGTCGGCTCGGGCCGCGATGTGCCCGAGTTCCGGGAGCAGACGGTGCGGTGCCTGGTGGCGACGCCGGGCTTCGTGGGCGCCCGGCGGGCGGTGGCGGCGCGGTTCCTGCAGGCCTATCACCGCACGATCGAGTGGATGTATGCCGACGCCCAGGCGCTGGACTGGTTTGCCGAGGGCGCCAATGCCACGCACGCTCAGGCCGAGCGCGCCCGCGCCGAGTTCTACCCGGCCGAGGCGATGCGCCTGGGCCTGCCGGGCAACCTGGCGCTGAGCGAGCAGCAGACGATCGAACTGAAGCGCATGCCCCGGCCGCTCACGGACGAGCAAAGGGAGCGGCTGATCCAGGTGCCCTGGACGCCGCCGGCATGACCGCCCGGTTGCTGCTGGCGGCGACGGTGCTGGCGCTGGGCCTGGTCTGGCAGGGTGCCACGGCGGCCGGCTGGATCGACCCGTCCACGGTGCCGCCGCCGAGCGAAATCCTGGCCGGGCTGCCGCAGCTTGCCCTGGAGGAGGGGTTGGCGACGCGGTTCCTGACCACTTTCCTGGAGGCGCTCGCTGCTGCCGGGCTGGCCGTGGTGGTGGGGGTGCCGCTGGGGCTGCTGCTGCACCGCGTCCGGCTGGCGGGACGGGCGTTCGAGCCGTGGGTCGCTGGCCTGGCCGCGGCGCCGCTGGTGCTGCTGTATCCGCTGTTCCTGGTGCTGACCGGGCGCAATCTGGGCACCGTCGTGCTGATGGGGGCGCTGGCCGGGCTGCCGGCGATGGTGCTGAAGATCAAGGAGGGCTTCGACGCCACCCGCCCGGTGCTGCTGCACGTGGCGCGGAGCTTTGGCTTCTCCCGGGCGCAGGTGTTCCGCCTCGTGCTGGTGCCTTCCGCGGTGCCGACGCTTGCGAACGGGGCGCGGCTGGCGCTGGTGTTCGCGCTGATCAACATCGTCGGCATCGAGTACCTGGTGAACATCGGCGGGCTGGGCCAACTGATCGCCGACCTGTCGGACCGTTACGAGCTGGCGCTGATGTATGGCGCCGTACTGTTCGTGATCCTGGTCAGCATCTGCTTCTTCATGCTGACGGAGCGGGTCGAGCGCTGGATGCGCCCCGCTTGAAAGGCCCTGCTTGAAAGACCTGGCGTGACCCGGGTTGCCGCCGTGCGCCTGATGGCCGGACTGCTGCTGTTGCTGCTGTGGGAAGGTGCTGCGCGGTCCGGCTGGTTCTACCAGGGGGTGCTGCCGTCCGTGCTGGCGATCTGCGGCGCGCTGGGGCGGCTGCTGGCGGACCCGGCGTTCTGGTGCAACCTGGGCGTCACCGTGTTTGAAGTGGTCTGCGCGCTGTTGGTCGGCGGAACGCTAGGCGTCGCGTGCGGCATCCTGGTCGGCGGCGGGCGGCTGCTGCGCAGGGCCTACGAGCCGGCCCTGCACTACCTGGCGCCGACGCCGAAGATCGTGTTCCTGCCGATCCTGATCGCGCTGTGCGGCGTGGGCCCGGGGTCGAAGGTGGCGATGGGCGCGCTATCCTGCTTCTTTCCACTGGCGCTCAGCGTCGCGTCGGGGATGGCCGAAATAGACCTCGTGCACCTGCGCGTTGCCCGCAGCTTCGGCCTGTCGCGCAGCCGCACGCTGCGGAGCGTGGTGTTGCCGTCCCTGGTCCGTCCGCTGGCGACCGGGCTGCGGCTTGGCTTGGGGGTTGCGGTGATCGGCTGCTTGCTGGGCGAGATCAAGCTGTCCAACCGGGGCCTCGGCTTCATGGCCATCCAGTACTACGGCCAGTTCCGCATCCCCGAGATGTATGCTGTCCTGCTGGTGGTGTTCGCGCTGGCGGGGTTGGGCAACGCGGCCACCGGGCGCCTCCGCCCGCGCGGCGCCACCACAGGAACAACGCCTTGACCGACACCGATGCCGCCATGGCCGACGCCGCCACTGCCCACGTCGTCGGCGATGTGCTGAACCAGCTCGTGCTGGCCAACCGTATCCTGGCGCGGGAGGACGTCATTGACGATGTCGGCCACCTCAGCGTGCGCCACCCGCTGGACCCCGGCCGCTACTTCCTGTCGCGCTCGCGCAGCCCGGAGATCGTCACACGCGACGACCTGATGGAGTTCACCCTGGAGGGGGAGCCGGTGGACCAGCGCGGCCGCGCGATCTACCGGGAGCGTGCGCTGCACGGCGCGGTTTACATGGCCGGCTCGACGTGAACGCCGTCACCCACCATCATGCCCGGCCGGTGCTGCCCTTCACGATGGGGCGCGTGAAGCTGCGCCCGGTGTTCCACATGGCGTCGGTGATCGGCCGTACCGTCCGCGACGCTGCCGTCCGCACCTAGCGCGAAGTGGCCGGCGGCGCCGCGCAGCAAGAGGCCCTGATGGACTGCCAGCCCTCGGCGTCCCATTGATCATCAACTTGACACCCCCATTCTGGAAAGCCGGGTCAATTGTATGGCCTAGAAATCACAGCCTCAAGAAAAAACGCTTCATTGTTCGAAATGCATCAAAGATCATGCCGATGTGAAGCGAATGCCAATTTGGCTTGCTTTCACAAAACCAGAGATGAGCGATGCGTTTGAAGGTACGAAAACTGACAAGAGTTGGTTCGAAAATGTCTGTAGAGTGAATTTAGCAGGCCACGTCCTAGAATCCAGCCTCCGGACGTCGCCGGTGTCCGTGCGTTACGTCGATTTCTGTGCTCACCTGACGCCGCCTGAACCTAAAAAGGAAAAATTCTCCAGCCTGGACGGTGCTCGGTAAACACCAGGCCGTTCGCCGCAGCGACTCGCTCGATTGAGCGGGCTTTGCAACATCAGGGACGGAGCAAGAGGTCGAAAAGAGGCTATCTCAACAATCATTCAAGCCTTGCCCAGCCGTATTTAATTAGCTTCTGCTAAATCGGAGCCAGCTGCATGACACGCCAGCAATCCCCTGCAACCCCGCCCATGTATATCGACCCGCACATCCATATGATCTCCCGCACGACGGACGACTACGAGCGGATGCGCGACGCCGGCATCGTCGCGGTGATCGAGCCAGCGTTTTGGACGGGGCAGCCCCGCACCTCCGTGGGGTCCATGCAAGACTACTTCGCAAGCCTGCTGGGGTGGGAGAAGTTCCGCGCGGGACAGTTCGGCATCCGACACTACTGCACCATCGGCCTGAACTCGAAGGAAGCCAACAACGAACGGCTGGCCCAGGATGTGTTGGACCTGCTGCCGCTCTACCTGGAAAAGGACGGAGTGGTCGCGATTGGCGAGATCGGCTTCGACGACATGACTGCGGCCGAGGAACACGCCTTCAACGTCCAACTGGCGCTGGCGCGTGACCTCGACATGCTGGTGCAGATCCACACCCCGCACCGCAACAAGAAGGTCGGCGCGCAGCGGAGCATGGACTTGTGCGAGGAGCACGGCCTCGACCCCGCCCGCGTGGTGATCGACCACAACAACGAGGAAACGGTGCGGGAGGTGCTGGACCGCGGCTACTGGGCGAGCTTCACCATCTATCCCCGCACCAAGATGGGCAACGAGCGCATGGTGGAGGTCGTCCGCCAATACGGGCCGGAGCGCATTATCGTCGATTCCTCGGCCGACTGGGGCGCGTCCGACCCGCTGGCCGTGCCGAAAACCGCCGGGCTGATGCTGGCGCGCGGCATCGCGCACGAGGCCATGCACGCGACCTGCTACGGCAATGCCCTGGCCGCCTACGGGGCGAGCGGGCGCTTCAACGAAGCCGACTGGCTGCATCCGCTGCCGATAGACCAGCGGCAGTTCTTCGATGGCAACTCCGTGCTGCGCGGTCAGGCGCCTCGCGTCGAGGTTGCCGACCCTGTCCTGATCTCCTGACATGCGCGTCGGACCCAACGGCCAGCATCATCTGGCCTACTGCACCAACGTCCATCCCGGCGAGGGCTGGGACGACACCCTGGCCCAGCTTCGCCGCCACTTGCCGCCCCTGAAGGCCAAGCTCTCCCCCGCTGAGCCCTTCGGCGTCGGGCTGCGCTTGTCCAACCTGGCCGCGCGGGAGCTGCTGGAAGGCGACCGCCTGCAGCGCTTCGCGACATGGCTTAAGCAGGAGGGGCTTTACGTCTTCACCTTGAACGGCTTTCCCTACGGCAGCTTCCATGGCGGCCCCGTCAAGGACCGGGTTTATGCGCCGGATTGGACCCGGCTGGAGCGGCTGGCCTATACGATGCGCCTGGCCCGCATCCTCGCTGCGTTGCTGCCCGATGGGGTGGAGGGCGGGATCTCCACCGTGCCGGTTTCCTACAAGCGTTGGCATGCAACGGCCGCAGAGCGCAGGGCCGCCGCCGCCGCCGGGGCGGCGCAGTTGCTCGAAGCGGTTGGGATGCTCGCCCGCCTGGAGGCCGACACTGGCAAGGTCATCCACCTCGACCTGGAGCCCGAGCCTGACTGCCTGCTGGAGGACGCGGCGGAAACCGTCGCCTTCTTCCAGGACCACCTGTTGCCCGGCATTGCGGCGGGCGGCCCGGCATCGGTGCTGCGGCACGTGCGGGTGTGCTGGGACGCCTGCCACGCCGCCATTGGGTATGAGTCGGGTCCAGACGCGCTGCGGCTGCTGGATGCAAACGGCATCTCGATCGGGAAGCTGCAGATCAGCACCGCGCTGAAGGCGCCGTTGGGTAGCCCGGCAGAGCGTGCGCGATTGGCGGAGCGCCTGCGGCCCTTCGCCGAGTCCACCTATCTGCACCAAGTGGTGGAGCGCCGGGCGGACGGCACACTGCGCCGCCATCCGGACCTGCAGGATGTGCTGCGCGACATCGCGGACCCGATGGCGAGGGAGTGGCGCGTCCACTTCCACGTGCCGATCTTCTGGCCGGATTGCAGCGGCCTTGCGACGACACAGGCGGAACTGCAGGACACCTTGAGCCAAGTGCTGGCCAATCCGTCATGCACCCACCTGGAAATCGAGACCTATACCTGGGACGTGCTGCCGCCTGCGTTGCGGCTAGACCTGCCGCAATCGCTGCTGCGGGAATACTGCTGGGTCCTCGGCGTCCTGGACTCGTCGATGGTGCGCTCATGCGCGGCGTAGCTAGGCCTGTCCTGCAGCGCCTCGCGGTGCTGAACGTGGTGGGGCTGACCCCGGAGCTGGTGGGGCCGGACATGCCGTTCCTGTCGGGATGGATGGCGGATGCGGCCCAGGCGGCGTTGCGTCCGGGCCTGCCGGCCGTGACCTGCTCCGTGCAGGCGACGATGCTGACCGGCGTGCCGCCAGCCCAGCACGGTATCGTTGGCAATGGCTGGTATGACCGGGACGGCGCGGAAGTACGCTTCTGGCGCCAGTCCAGCCACTTGGTGCAGGCGCCGCGGGTGTGGGACGCAGCGCGCGCCTTGGACCCGGCCTTCACCTGCGCCAACCTGTTCTGGTGGTTCGCCATGTATGCCGGCGCCGACATCGGCGTGACGCCGCGTCCGATGTATCCGGCGGATGGGCGGAAGATCCCCGATGTGTGGACACATCCCGCCGACCTGCGCGACACGCTGCAGGAGGCCCTGGGACGCTTCCCCTTGTTCGAGTTCTGGGGGCCGCGCACGACCATACGCTCCAGCCAATGGATCGCCGATGCAGCACGGGCTGTGGAAACCGCGCACTCGCCCAGCTTGTCGTTGGTTTACTTGCCCCACCTGGACTACGTGCTGCAACGGGAAGGGTCAGGCGGTTTTGGTGTCGCGGCCGACTTGCGGCAACTGGATGCGCTACTGGCCGGGCTGATCCCATTTCTGGAGGACCGGGGCGTGCAGGTCCTTGTGCTCTCGGAGTACGGCATCGTGCCCGTCTCCCAACCAGTCCACCTAAACCGCGTCCTGCGGGAGGCCGGCTGGCTCGCTGTGCGCGAGGAGCTGGGACGGGATGTGCTGGACCCGGGCGCCAGCGACGCGTTCGCGGTGGCGGACCACCAGGTTGCGCATGTTTACCTGCGTGACCCGCAGCTCGCCCCCAAGGTGCAGAGCCTACTGGAGCATCTGCCAGGCGTGGAGCAGGTGCTGGACCGGACGGCACAGGCGGAGTGCGGCCTGGATCATCCTCGTGGGGGCGACTTGGTCGTGGTTGCGGCGCCGGACGCCTGGTTCACTTACTACTACTGGCTGGATGACCGCCGGGCGCCGGACTTCGCGCGCACCGTCGATATCCACCGCAAGCCCGGCTACGACCCCGTCGAGCTGTTCATAAACCCGGCCCTCCGCTTCCCAGCGGCCAAGGTCGCATCCATCCTGGCGCGCAAGGCCCTGGGTTTCCGCACCCTGCTGGATGTGATCCCCTTGGACGCCGGGTTGGTGCGCGGATCGCACGGACGGGCGCCGGATAACGCGGGGCAGGGGCCGCTGGTCGCCACCAAGGCCCGTGCGCTGCTGACGGACGGTGCCGTGGATGCGACCGACATCCACGACCTGATCCTGGCGCACTTGTTCGGCCCGGAGGATCATGTCACGGCGAACAAGCGGGCCAACCGCATCGAGATCGGCCAGAGTGCCAGCACGACCAAGCCATGAACCGGCCCGGCGAACCCGGCCGCAAGTGCGGCGTCCAGCAGGATCAGCGACAGCACACCCGCCCGCACGGCGCCGCCGATCGCTGCCGGCCGCGGGTTCCGCGCTGCCGTCACGAAGGGCGGCAGCACCCGCCAGGTCAGCAGCAGCACAAAGAAGATGCCATATGGCAGCAGTTGCCCTTGCCGCGCCTGCACTCCCGTCAGGGAGCAGAGCACCGCAGCCAACAGGGCAACAGCCAGCCATCCCGTGACGCGGCCGCCACCATGCACCTCGCCCCGGCTGATGGCGGTGATTGCGGCGACGTAGGCCACCGGCAACAGCGCAAGGGGCCACATGGTGCCCAGCGCCGCCCCGAGCGCACTGACGCCAAGCATCAGGTTCAGCCCGCGGCACAGCCCCATCGCCACCGGGCCGGCCAGGGGATGATGCTTGGCCCATCCATCATAAAGCAGGATCATCGCAGCGATCGCCGCGGCCACGGCGCCGCTGGAGACGGATACCAGG
>CAXTOB010000263.1:0-3224 GCA_964245505.1 uncultured Acetobacteraceae bacterium
GGGTGATGTGGCGTGACCCGGTGCTGGGCGGGCTTGGCGTGGACGCCTTGCAGAATGGGACGGAGCGTGGGGCGGGTTTTGCCGGGTCAGGCGGTGGTAGGCTCTGATATGCTGACGGCGGTTTTCTTGTTTGGGGGCAGCCTAGCGGAACTCGACTAACCGCAACTTGCAATGTCCGGGAGCATCATCCGTCGGTTGCTTCCACGCTTACGTGAGGGTTCAGTGTCAGTCGTAGTTGAATCTGGGTCCTAATGTCCGCTGCGAGGATCTGGGCAGCCTTGAGATCGTCCTGAACTTTGCGAAGCACAGCCCAGTACTTTTCAAGTAGATGCAGGTCACAGAATTCATCTAACGAAAGGGGAGTAACACCTCCCCATTCGACATAAGCCTGCAGCTTTTCGAACCTCTGTTCCGAACCAGGAATATGGCGCTGTTTCGGAGAATTTCTGGCAGAACTATAGAACCACTTATCCCAATCCGCACCGCTTTTTGACTGATTACAGGTGCCGCAAGCTGGCACAAGATTTCGGATCTCGTGTATATAGCCGGTCGGCTTCTTGTTTCGGACCAGCGGTCGGAGATGGTCCCAATCAGAAGCGGCAACTCCACAATAGACGCAGGTTAAATTGGAACTTCGCTGGCCGAGAATTGCCAGCGCCATCTCTTCTTCGGCCTGCGACCAGGGTTTTGTGGGAATAATTGCTTGAACAAAGACGTTCGTAACTGACGATGAACGCCCTGTAATCTTCGCCGTAACAGGCCTCCTCACTTCGTGGGCACTCCAGATTGTTGAGCCAATGCGTCGCCCCCAAATACGTCACCCGCATCGCCGGATTATCCCGCAGTTTTCCCGCCGGCCCAATCGCCGCCAACCGCCGATGTTCTATGACATAGCCAAAGTCAGCCACCTCCAGCGGCACCGCCGCAAACTGCTTTACCAGCAGTGTCGTGATCCGCGCCTTCTCCAACCGCCAATCATTGCGAACTCCTCCGATATCAGTCGGAGCGACAGCCCGGTCGGAGGCTCATCCAGCAGCACGTCCAGCCCCAGCAGCCGAGCCCACGCCATCCACTACCTCCCACCCGCTAGCGCCCCTACCGGCTGCGGCCGCTGCTCTGCCACTTGTGGGAACGGCGCGGACATCCGGGCCAAATCTGCCGCAAGGCCGCCGTCCAATTGGCTCCCTATCAGTAGCGGAAATGCCCCATTACCAAATTGTCCGCCACCGATATCGTCGCGAACACCCTGCACTTTCCGGGAAAAAGGAGTGCCAGGCCGCCAGCCCGCTAACTATCCGCCCGCGGCAGCCACGGAATTCGTGCGACCTCGATCCCGTCTTCAGCCAAGGCCTCCGCCTCCTCGGGCGTGCTCTCGCCATAGATGCCGCGGGATTCAGCCTCGCCCCGGTGGATGCGCCGCGCCTCGTCGGCAAAATCCGGACCGACGTAGCTGCAGTTGCGCTCCACCTCCGCCCGCAGGCGTTGCAGGGCCGCCCGAACCTTGTCCGGCAGCACCGCACCCTTGTCGGCAACCGGCTTTTCTGGCGCTTGCACAAGATCGGCAGCAGGCTCACCGGTCTTACCATCCAGCACTCGGCGGGACTTCCCAATGCGCGGCGCCATCAGGGCACGGTTCACACGGGTGTCGCCACAGGCCGGGCACTCGACCAAGCCGCGCTCTGCTTGTGCATCGAACGCAGCGCTGTCCCGGAACCAGCCGTCGAAACTATGGTCCTCGCTGCATCGCAGTTGATAGTGGATCATAAATGTAACATGGCGAACTCCGGGCGGTGTGCAAGTCACACCCGAAACGGCAGGCAGACCGTGTCCGGGGTAGAACGCCAGCCGCTCCGGGCTCGAAAGAAAATCCGCAACGCCTGGTTCAGGCCGCAGCTAGCAGCGGGTCCAGCCCACCCGTCCGGTCCAGCGCCATCAACTCGTCGCATCCGCCCACATGCCGCTCGCCGATGAAGATCTGCGGAACGGTAGTCCGGCCAGACCGTGCCTCGCACTCCGCACGTTCCGCGGTGCCGTGGGGTGCATTGATCTCGCGGTAGGCCACGCCCTTCTTCTTCAGCAAGTTGATGGCGCGGGCGCAATAAGGGCACCAGGGCTGGGTGTAGATGTCTATGGCGGCCAATTCGCTCTCCTTTGATCCGCAATTTTTGGGGCTGCATGGGCGCCAGTGCAAGGACCGCTAGGCCGGGCGCGGGTCTGACACGCGCGCCGCGGCCAACACGTCAACCCGGGCTGCGCCGGCCGCCAGGAGCACCCGCGCGCAGGCGTCCGCCGTCGCACCGGAGGTCAGCACATCATCCACCAGCAGCACCCGCGCGTCCGCCAGGATCGGCACCCGGGATACGCGCACCTGGAACGCCCCGGCCAGCTCCGCCCGCCGCTGCGCGCCCGACAGGTGCCCGAGCGACGACGTTGGCCGCACCCGGCGCAACGCGTCCAGCACCGCGGGCCGCCCCGACAGGCGCGACAACACCTGCGCCAGCAGCGCCGACTGGTTATAACGGCGGGACAGCAGCCGCCGGCGGTGCAGCGGCACCGGCACCAGCAGATCAGCCTCCCGCAGCAGCAACGCCCCGGCCCGCGCCATGTGCGGCGCGAGGGCGCTCGCCACCTCCACCCGGTCACCATACTTGAACGGCATCAGGATGCGCCGGGCCTGATCGTCGTAGCGCAGGGCGGCCCGTGCCTCACGCCAGGCCGGCGGGTAAGCCCGGCAGCCCTCGCACACGCTGTCCAGGCCACCCTGACCCGCTGCCTCGAACGGCCTGCCGCATGACAGGCACAGCGGCGCGGTGATGAAGGCGGTGCGGCCGAAGCAGCGTGGGCAGAACTGGCCCGGCGCCTCCACCGGGCTGTCGCAGGTCAGGCAGTGCGGCGGCAGCAGCACATCCAGCACAATGCGACCGCCCCGGCGCAGGGCAGCTAGCACGCGGGCGGCGGCTGGGGACGGAACGGCTGCGGACATCGGAACAAGCTACCGGGTGGCACACCTCTCCGTCCACCATTGGGTGAAAGCCTTGGCGGCGGGCCGGTGCGGACGCACATGGGGCGCATGACCGACGCAGCCCCCTTTGACCGCCGGGCCGTGCGCCTGCACCGCGACCGCGCCGCCGCAACGGTGGACGCCGTCGCCCCGATCCTGCAGGACGCCGCCGAGCGCCTGCTGCTCGACGCGGAAACCGCCCGGCAGGCGGATTCAGCCCTTT
>CAXTOB010000263.1:3249-8444 GCA_964245505.1 uncultured Acetobacteraceae bacterium
CACCCACCGCTTCAGCCGCGCGCTGGACGTGGGCGGGCGTGGCGTTGTCTCACCCTTGCTGCGCGCCCGGGGGATCGAGACCGTCAGTTGCGACCTGTCCCCGGCGATGGCCCGGCGCAACGGCGGTCCTTGCGTCGCCGCGGACGAGGAGTGGCTGCCCTTTGCGCCGGCCAGTTTCGACCTCGTGGTGGCCAGCCTATCGCTGCACTGGGTCAACGACCTGCCGGGCGCGCTGATCCAGTTGCGCCAGACGCTGCAGCCCGACGGCCTGCTGCTGGCCAGCTTCCCCGCCCTGGGCACCCTGGCGGAACTCCGCACTGCGCTGACGGGCGCCGAGGCGGAGCTGCTGGGCGGCGCTTCCCCGCGTGTGTCGCCGTTCCCAGACCTGCGCGACCTGGCTGGACTGCTGCAGCGTGCGGGCTATGCCTTGCCGGTGGCGGACGTGGAAAGCATTGCAGTTGCCTACGCCAGCCCCTTTGCCCTGCTGCACGACCTGCGCGCCGCCGGGGAGGGCAATGCGGTGGCTTTACGGGACCGGCGCGTGCCGCCCCGCGCGCTGTTCCCGGCGGCTCTGGCTGCCCTGCCGCAGGATGAAGGACGGACGCCGGTCACCCTGCGCATGGCGACCGTTACCGGCTGGGCGCCCGGCCCACAGCAGCCGCAGCCGTTGCAGCCCGGCAGCGGCCGGGTCAGCCTGGCCGACGTGTTGAAGCATTAGCAGCAAACCGCGGGACCTTCGGGGCGCGGCGGGGCCGGTGCCGAAACCGCAAACTTCGGCGTAAACCGCAAACTTCGGTGTAAACCAAGGTAGCTGAGCGGCCAGCACCTGAACATCGGCGCAAGCCATGCGACGGCCAGCCCTTGCCGGCGCAGCCGCCCGAGATCAACATGGTTCTGCAATAACTGGAACCGGGCACGCCAGCATGATCGTTGTCACGACCGAGAACGTCGCCGGGCATCGCACCGTGCGGATGATGGGCCAGTGCTTCGGCGTCGTCGTCCGCAGCCGGGGCCTGGGCGGCAACTTCATGGCGGGCCTACGCTCCATCGTCGGCGGCGAAATCAAGGAATACACGCAGATGCTGGAGGAGGCCCGGCGGCAAGCACTCGACCGCCTGGTGCAGAACGCGACGGCGATGGGCGCGAACGCGGTCGTGATGATGCGCTTCGACGGATCGGAAATCGCCCAGAACATGAGCGAGATCGTCGCCTACGGCACGGCCGCAGTTATCGAACCCGTGTGATGGCGGCCGTCCTGATCTGGACCGTCATCATATTCGGTCCGATCCTGGCGTGGCTGCTGTTCCGCAGCGGCGGCTATAAGCGCCGGCCCGAGGAGCAGCCTTGCGGACCCGGCTGGGAGCGGACGGAGGAGCGCTTCCTGGACCCGACCACCGGACAATTGCTGGACGTCTGGTATTGCAGCCTTACCGGTGAGCGGGCCTACGTACAGGCCCGCTGACATTCTCCACGACTATGTCCAGAGACATGCCTGCCAGACCTAAAACGGTGGCTCCACTCCTACAAACGACTGTGTAGCAGCGTTACGCATCCAAAGTCGGAGGCGAACTGTTTAGCCTCCCGTCAAGCTCATATGCCGCGCGACGGCCGGCGCCGGGCGGCGGCGGTCTATAACGAAGTCGTGGCCCTTCGGCTTCCGCGTAATCGCGTCCTGGATCGCCGCGTCCAGCGCCGCGTCGTCTGCGCCGGAGCGCAGAACGCCTCGCAAATCCGCAGCATCGTCCTGGCCCAAGCACATATACAGCGTTCCCGTGCAGGTCAGCCGCACACGGTTGCAGGACTCGCAAAAATTGTGGGTCATCGGCGTGATAAAGCCCACCCGCGTCCCGGTCTCCGCCACGTCGAAGTAACGGGCGGGTCCACCGGTCTGATACGGGGTGTCCAACAGCGTCCAGTCCCGGCGCAGACGGGCGCGCACCAGGGACAACGGCAGATACTGGTCGGTGCGGTCGCCGCCGATATCGCCCATCGGCATAGTTTCGATCAAGCAGAGATCATGGCCATGCTTGCCGCACCAGGCCAGCATGTCGGTGATCTCGTCCTCGTTCACGCCCTTAAGCGCGACGGCGTTGATCTTGACATGCAGTCCGGCCGCCTTTGCCGCCGCAATGCCCTCGAGCACCTTGTCCAGCTTGCCCCAACGGGTGACCGTGGCGAACCGTGCAGGGTCCAGGGTGTCCAGACTAACGTTGACGCGGCGGACGCCGGCGGCGGCCAGCGCCTCCGCATGCTTGGCCAACTGCGTGCCGTTGGTGGTGAGCGTCAGCTCGCTTAGCCCATTGCCAATGCGGGTGCCGAGCCGCTCAAACAGGGTCATGACCCCACGGCGCACCAGCGGCTCACCGCCGGTGATGCGGAGCTTATGGGTGCCCAGCCGGATGAAGGCCGCGCACAAGCGCTCCAACTCCTCCAGGGACAAGACCTCCGCCTTGGGCAGGAAGGTCATGTCCTCGGACATGCAATACACGCAGCGGAGGTCACAACGGTCGGTGACGGAAACGCGCAGATAGGTGATGGCGCGGCCGAATGGATCAATCATGCCCATAGTGTCGGCGCTGCCGCGGTCCGGTTCAACCCACCTCTCCGGCAAGTGGGACAAGGGACCGCTGCATGGATCGAAAGTCTGCCTGCTCCCTCTCCCTCCGGGAGAGGGCCAGGGTGAGGGAGGCCGCAAGTACGAACCTGGCCTATAGCAGGACAGCTCTGCCAAATAAGGAGTTCGCGCGTGCGGCCTCCCTCACCCCAAACCTTCTCCCGGAGGGACAGGAAGCACGCGCCGTATTCCAACCGCAATGACGATCCTTAGTTCGGCGCCATGTCCAACCCCATCGAAACCGCCCTGCAGGCCCGTGCCGAAGGCCGCCACAACGACGCCAGCGCCGCCTGGCGCCTGGCGTTGGCGCAATCGCCCGACGATTGGAGGCTCGGCCTAAAGCTCCGTCAAAGCATGAAGGCCGCGCTGCACTACCCCGATGCCGATCCCGCCTTCCGCCGGGCCGCGCGCTCGCTGCCGGATGCGGAGTGGCTGGCGCATTACACCGCCCTGTATGCTTACCATCTGGACGACCTGGACACGCTGGACGCCCGCACCCGGCGGATGCTGCACGCGATGCCGGGCAATCCCGCCTTGCACGCCCTGCTGGGCGACGTGGCCCGGCAGCGCCGAGACTGGCCCACCGCCGAGGCCGCCTTCGCCGAGGCGCACCGCCTGGACCCAGCGCAACCCGAATACGCCGCCAAGCGGGACGCCGCCGCCCTGCATCAGCGTGTCGCCCGCACGATGGCTGCCCGCCCCGACGTGGGCGAGCCGCTCGCCGTCGCCGCCATCAACCTGGACCGCAACGGCGAGCGGCGGGAGTGGATCGGGCGCATGTTCCCCGGCGTCCACCGCATCCCCGCCGTGGAGGGCAGCCGCTTGCCCGCCGCCGCCGTGTCCCGCCTGCTGTCCCAGCCCGGCAACGAGGGCAAGCGCGGCACGCTGGGCTGCTTCCTTAGCCACGCTGCCGCCTGGGACTGGGCGCGCATGCAGCGGCTGCCGCACCTGCTGGTGATCGAGGACGACGTGATCCCCCTGATGGACCTGCCGCGCACGGTGGGGCCGCTGGGCCTGCCGCCGGGCTACGACCTGTGTTTCGTCAACGACCGGCTGGAGCCGCGCATCAACCCGGCCGGCATTGACGCGCCTAGCGTGCTCCCACTGGCGGAGGCCATGCTGACCTTCCCGCCGGAGGACAACGCGCCCGGCGGCGACGGTTACATCGTCAGCGCCGCCGGCGCCGCCAAGCTGCTGGACTGGGTCGGCCAGGACGGCTTCACCGGCAATGTTGACTGGCGGATGCTGGCCTACGGGCTGACGCCGGAGGCCATTGCCGCCTTGCCGCACCATGCTCACGCCTATGCCGAGTTGGACCGGATGCAGCACGGCATGCCACGGGCGGAGCGGCTGTCGGCCTGGGTGATGCACCCGGCGCTGATCCGGACGATCGGGGTGAGCAGCGACCGCGAGGACGACGACCGGGGGGAGCCGGTGACGCGGTAGCCACCTTTCGTTGCTGGCTGGCGCCGGAAATCAGGTTGCGTCAATCAAGGCCCAAGCGTACGGCAATGCGCCGGTTTCAGGACGGGGCTGCCTGCTGCCCAGGTGACCGCAACTGCGAACTTGCCCATGCCGCTTTCCCCGCAACCGGTCGCAGGTCTGCAAGTGCCGCAATATATATTCGGACCCTGGCACGACTTCTACATGCTCCTCGGAGCCGCCTCCGCAACGCTGATCGGCCTCATGTTCGTCGCCGCATCGGTCGGAACCGGCGTATTCACCCGTGAACGGCAGGTTGGGCTGCGGACTTTCCTCTCGCCCACCGTGGTCGCGTTCAGCGTCGTCCTGGCAGCAAGCCTGATCGGGGTCCTCCCAGTATCCAGCCCGCGCGTGCCTCTCCTGCTGCTCGTGAGCATCGGGCTGCTCGGCGCCGCTTATTCATGGAAGGTCTGGCGCCAGATGATCCAGGGCGGCATCGTGGCATCCATAGATCTCGAGGACCGGGTCTGGTACACCGTTGTCCCAGCCGCCGCCTATTTACTGTTGGCAACGGCGGGCGCAGCGCTCGCGATGGCAACCGAAGCGGCATGTGCGCTCCTGGCGTTCGGCGTCTGCTTGCTTTTGCTCGCCGGCATCAGGAATGCCTGGGACATGACGACCTGGATCGTCATGCGCCGGCAGGACTGATGCCGCGCCGGCCATGCGGCCCTGGAACGGCTCTCAAGCGCCGAGGCCCCCTCCTCAGTTGACGCCCAACACCCACAATGCTGGATGACCCGTAAGGAGGCCGCCACCCATGGACCACATCGAATGCGTCGTCATCGGCGCCGGCGTCGTCGGCCTCGCCGCCGCCCGCGCCCTGGCGCAATCCGGGCGCGAAGTCTTGGTGCTGGAAGGCGCCGGCGGCATCGGCACCGGCGCCTCGTCCCGTAACTCCGAGGTCATCCACGCCGGCATCTACTACCCCGCCGGCAGCCTCAAGGCGCGGTTCTGCGTCGGGGGCAAGCACATGCTGTATGCCTACTGCGCCGAGCGCGGCATCCCGCACAGCCGCCTCGGTAAGCTGATCGTCGCCGCCGAGCCCGGAGAAGTCCAGGTGCTCGATACCATCCGCGCCAAGGACGCGCAAAATGGCGTC
>CAXTOB010000264.1:0-3282 GCA_964245505.1 uncultured Acetobacteraceae bacterium
GCCGGCATCCACGGCGCGCGGGTCGAGGACCCGGCGGACCTGGACGCCGCCGTCGCCGAAGTCCTGGCCCATCCCGGCCCGGCGGTGCTCGACGTGGTCACGGCCACGCAGGAATTGTCCATGCCGCCGCACGTGGACGCCAAGCAGGTCGTCGGCTTCAGCCTCTACACCCTGCGGACGATCATGAGCGGGCGCGGCACCGAGCTGCTCGACATGGCCAAGACCAACCTGCTGCGCTGAGGCGCCTGCCCCGAGATCCCTGCACCAAGACAATGGATAGGACGCACCCCATGCGGATCGGACTTTTCGTGCCCTGCTACGTGGACGCCTTCCACCCCGACGTGGGCATCGCCACCCTGCACCTGCTGGAGCGGTTCGGGATGGACGTGGAGTATCCCTTCGACCAGACCTGCTGCGGCCAGCCGATGACCAACACCGGCTGCCACACCGAGGCGGCGGCGACCGAGGCGCTGTTCGTCCACAACTTCACCGGCTTCGACTACGTGGTCTGCCCGTCCGGGAGCTGCGCCCACCAGGTGCGCTTCAACCTGGACGCCATCGAGCAGACCGACGAGGTCAAGCTCGTGCGCTCCCGCACCTTCGAACTGGTGGAGTTCCTGCACGACATCCTCAAGGTGGACGCTTTCCCCTGGGCGGAGTTCCCGCACAAGGTGTCCTACCACAACAACTGCAACACGCTGCGCGGCCTGGGGCACACGTCGCCGTCCGAGCTGAACCAACCGTTCTACTCCAAGCCGCTCGACCTGCTGCACAAGGTGCGCGGCATTGAGCTGGTGGACATGAAGCGGCCCGACGAGTGCTGCGGCTTCGGCGGCACGTTCTGCGTGTTCGAGCCGAACGTGTCGGCCAAGATGGGCTACGACAAGGTGGCCGACCACGCCCAGGCCGGCGCGGAGTACGTGGTGTCGGCCGACAGTTCCTGCATGTTGCACCAGCAGGGCTGCTCCGAGCGCCTTGGGGTGCCGCTCAAGTACATCCACACCGCCCAGGTCCTGAACGGGGCGGCGGCATGAACGCGATCACCCGCAAACCGGGCGACCCGGCCCCCTACCGCGACGGCCGCCGGCTGGACCACGCCGAAGGCTCCTCCCGGCCGCTCCGCGTGCAGGAGGGCGAGCCGGAGCCTGCCGGCGCCAAGGTGCATGGCAACCGTCCCGTGGACCAGAACGAGGCCGCTGGGCGCTTCATCGCAGCCCCTGAGCACGAGAAGGGCCACGACGAGCGGCTGTGGGACCTGCGGCAGAAGCGCGACCGGGAGATGCACGGCATCCCCGAGTGGGAACAGCTTCGGGAGCTGGCCAGCGGAATCAAGGAGCACACGCTCACGCACCTGGGCGAGTACCTGAACCAGTTCGAGGCCAACGCCAAGTCGAACGGCATCCACGTCCACTGGGCGCGCGACGGCGCCGAGCACAACCGGATCGTGCTGGGCATCCTGCGCGACCACGGCGCCAAGGCGCTGGTGAAGAGCAAGTCCATGCTGACGGAGGAAACAGGCTTCCGTCCCTTCATGGCGGCAAACGGAATCGAGGTCACGGAATGCGACCTGGGCGAGCGCATCCAGCAACTGAGCGACGAGGCGCCCAGCCACATCGTAGTACCGGCCGTGCACAAGCTGCGGACGGACGTGTCGCGCGTGTTCGCGGAAAAGCTCGGCTCCGACCCGGCCAACAGCGACGTGCCCTACCTCGTGGAACAGCAGCGCGGGCACACCCGCCCGCTGTTCCTGGCCGCGGACGCCGGGCTGACCGGGGCCAACTTCGCGGTGGCCGAGACCGGCGGCTTCACCGTGTGCACCAACGAGGGCAACGCGGACCTGGCGTCCAACCTGCCCAAGCTGCACATCGCCAGCATCGGCATCGAGAAGCTGGTCCCCCGTCTGGAGCACCTGGCGGTGTTCATCCGGCTGCTGTCGCGCAGCGCGCTGGGGTCGCCGATGACGCAGTACACCTCGCACTTCCGCGGCCCGCGCGCCGGGGCGGAGATGCACATCGTGCTGACCGACAACGGGCGGTCGGCGCGGCTGGGGCTGGAGGAGTTCTGGACCTCGCTGAAATGCATACGCTGCGGCGCCTGCATGAACACCTGCCCGGTTTACCGCCGCAGCGGCGGCCTCAGCTACGGCGCCACCTACTCCGGGCCGATTGGCCTCATCATAGACCCGACGTTCAACCGGACGAAGTACAGCACCCTGCCCTTCTCCTCCACGCTGAACGGGAGTTGCACCAACGTCTGCCCGGTCAAGATCAACATACACGAGCAGATCGCCGGCTGGCGCAAGGTGATGAGCGAGGAGCACGAGATGCCATTCGCCAAGAAGGCGATGATGGCCGCCGCCGGCAACGTGCTGGCGCACCCCGCGACGTACCGGGTCGCGATCAAGGCGGCGGACTCCGCGCTGAAGCACCTGCCGCGCTTCGCCGTGTACAACCCGGTCAACACCTGGGGCTACAAGCGCGAGATGCCGCACCCGCCGGTGCAGACGTTCCACGACTGGTATCGCCAGACCCGCGGCAGGCACGGCGAGAAGACGGAGCTGGCCCCAGCAGCGCCAGCGCGGGTGGAGCCGGCACCATGAGCGCCGCCAGCGCCAGCGCGCGCGACGGCATCATGGCCAGCATCCGCCAGAACCTGCCGCAGCCGCCGCGCGAGCTGCCGGTCGTGCCGATGTTCGACGACATCGCGCACCCCGGCCCGGAGGCGTGGTTCAAGGACAACCTGGAGAAGATGGGCGGCGAGTGGCTGGACCGCCCGGCCAGCGGCGACCCCCTGGCCCCGGTCCACGCCAAAACGGCGGGCGCCAAGGTCGTCGTCTCGATGGCGCCGGAGGTGCCGGGCACCCGGCCCGTCGGCAGCCCCACCGACCCGCACAGCCTGGCCGACGTGGACTACGGCGTCGTGCGCTGCGCCTTCGCGGTCGCGGAGACCGGCTCCGTCTGCTTCACCGAGGCCGAGCTTGGCACCAACGCCCTGGGCTACCTGCCGCAGCATCTCCTCGTCCTGCTCGACCCCCGGGACATCGTGCTCAACATCCACCACGCCTACCGCCGGCCGGAGTTCAAGCGGTCGCACTACGCCACCTTTCACACCGGCCCCTCCGCCACCGCCGACATCGAGGGCGTGCTGGTCCACGGCGCGCAGGGCGTGCGGTCGCTCTCCGTGCTGCTCCACCCCCGCGCCGCGAACTCCAACGGCGGCTGAACCCGGCCCGGCCCCGCGGGCCGCGGCCCCGGGGCCCCCCGCACCCAGGGCCCAACCAGG
>CAXTOB010000264.1:3292-8431 GCA_964245505.1 uncultured Acetobacteraceae bacterium
GCCCCGCTAACACCAAGGGGGGCTGAACCCGGCCCGCCGCGGCCGACGTCGCCGCGGCGCAACCCTGACACGAGGCAGAACCATGGACAGCACCATCATCCAGACCCCCGGCCTGCATGGCGCGGACCTCCTGAACGACCCCGTCCACAGTAAGGGCACGGCCTTCACCATGGACGAGCGCCACGCGCACGGGCTTGAGGGCCTGTTGCCGCACGCCGTCGAGACGCTCGACCGGCAGTTCGAGCGCGCCATGGGCCAGTTGAACCAGCAGCCGGGCGACCTGGCGCAATACAACTACCTGACCGCGCTCCAGGACCGGAACGAGGTGCTGTTCTTCCGCGTCGTCATGAGCGACCCCAAGCGGTTCCTGCCCATCGTCTATGACCCCACGGTGGCCGACGCCTGCCTGCAGTACGGCCACATCTACCGCCGGGCGCGCGGCATGTACGTCAGCCTGGACATGCGCGGGCGCATCGCCGAGGTGCTGCGGAACTGGCCGGTCAAGGACGTGCGCTTCATCTGCGCCAGCTCCGGCGGGCGCATCCTGGGGCTGGGCGACATCGGCGTGAACGGGGCGCCGCTGCCGATTGGCAAGCTGCAGCTCTACACCGCCTGCGCCGCCGTGCCGCCGGACGGGATGCTGCCCATCCTGGTGGACATCGGCACCACCAACATGCCTGACCGTGCCGACGGGCTATACCTCGGCCTGCGCCAGGCGCCGCCGCCGCCCGACGAGCTGGACAGCTTCATGGACGAGTTCGTGCAGGCGGTGCAGGAGGTGTTCCCCGGCTGTTGCCTCCACTTCGAGGACTGGAAGGGCACGGACGCGCTGCGGATGCTCGACCGCTACAAGGACAAGATCCTTTGCTACAACGACGACATCCAGGGCACGGCCAGCATCGTCATCGCCGGGCTGACCACGGCGCTGCAGATCAAGCGCGAGAAGTTGGTGGACCAGCGCGTGCTGTTCTTCGGCGCAGGCTCCGCCGCGCTCGGCATCGGCGGCATGATCGCCAAGGCGATGCACAACGACGGGCTGAGCGAGGAGGACGCCCGGGGCTGCATCAGCATGTTCGACGTGAACGGGCTGGTCGAGCCGTCGCGCGGGGACCTCAATCCCTGGCAGAAGCCTTACGCCCACAAGGCGGAGCCGTCCAAGGACCTGGTTGCGACCATCGAGGCCCTGAAGCCCACGATCCTGATCGGTGTCAGCACCAGCTTCGGCGCGTTCACGCAAGCTGTGGTGGAGGCGATGAGCAAGCTGAATGCGCAGCCCATCGTCTTTGCGCTGAGCAACCCGACCGACAAGGCCGAATGCACGGCGGAACAGGCCTACACCTGGTCGGACGGCAAGGTGCTGTTCGCGGCCGGCATCCAGTTCCCGGACTTCGCCTGGAAGGGCAAGCAGTTCCACCCGGGCCAAGCGAACAACTTCTACATCTTCCCGGCCATCGGCCTGGCCACCTACTGCGCCAGGCCGAAGCGCCTGACCGACGAGTGCTTCATCGTCGCGGCGCAAGCCAGCGCCGACCAGGTGGGCACCGACCTGCGCGACAAGGGGATGCTGTTCCCGTCGCAGTCGGACGTGCTGGAGGTGGAGGTCACGACCGCGGTCCGCGTCGTGGAGTTCATGTTCGACCAGGGCCTGGCGACCGTCAAACGCCCCAAGGACCTGCGCGCGTTCGTCGAGGGCCAACTCTACAAGCCGCAGTACTAGGAGCGGCGGCGGTGGCGGTCCACGTGGAAGGTCCGACCTTGGGGCCATGCTGCGCCTCCACGGCGCACGCAGGGCCGCGCGCCTCCGCGCTGGTCCCTGTTCCGGCGTTCCCCGCCACGCCGCCCGCCATGTTCGTGGGTCGGCAAGGCGGACTGCCAGGCGGGGCGGGGCGATGATCGCCACCATCGCCTCCGCCCTGCTGCCCATCCTGTTCGTGGTCGGGCTTGGCTACGCCGCTGCGTGGGCCGGCATCATCCCCAGCAGCGCCGCCGGCATGTTCTCCAAGTTCGTGGTGAACTTCGCGCTGCCGCTGTCCCTGTTCCTGGCGGCGGCGAAGGCCAAGCCGTCGGACCTGAGCAATTGGCACTATGGCCTGGCCCTGCTTGCCGGGCTGCTCGGGACATTCCTGGTCGCGGCCGTGGTCGGGCACTTCGTGTTCGGGAACGACCAGCGCGCCTCGGCGGTGCAGGGGCTGACGTGCTGCTTCCCCAACCTGGCCTATTGCGGGCCGCCGGTCCTGGGCGCCGTCGTCGGCTCGGTCGGCATCCTGGCGGTGGTGATCGGCAACCTGATCCTTTCGGTGATCGTGCTGCCGCTGTCACTGGTGCTGATCGGCGGCGACCCCTCCCACGCCGAGGCCTCGCAGGGCAAGGGCGCGCTGCTTACGGCGAGCATACTCGGCGCCTTGAAGCAGCCGCTGGTCTGGCTCCCGGTCCTTGGTGTCGCGTTCTCGGTTTTCGGGCTGCCCATGCCGGACCTGCTGTCGTCCACCACCAACGAGATCGGCTCGGCCTCGGGCGGCGTGGCGCTCTTCAACCTTGGCCTGATGCTGGCCGCCCTCCCGTTGCGGGTCAGCCGCGAGACGGTGGCCAACGTCGCCATGAAGAACCTGATGCAGCCCGCCATCCTGCTGGGCGCCGCATTCCTGTTCGGCCTGCACGGCACCCTGGCCAAGGAGGTCTTCCTGATCGGGGTGCTGCCGTCCGCGACGCTGATACCGGCGCTGGCGCACACCGACAAGGCGTACGAGAGCCAGGCGCCGCTCACCGTGATGGCCAGCACCCTGTTCGCGGTGATCTCGATCAGCATCGGCGTTGCCATCGCAGGCAAGCTGCCATGATGGCCGTCCGGCGTTCCCCGGCGCCGCCCGCCTTTGGCCCTCGCTTTCCAGGCTCGGCCGCACTTCCCGTCGGCCCTTGCGCCCGGGGACCTGGCGGCCCGCAGGCACCGGCCGGCCAACAAGCAGATCGCAAGCGCCGCCGGCCGTCACGCCGCCCTTATCATTGCATTTGTGCGATGAAATGCAGAAGCGCTTCCAGGAGATCATCCATGCCCGACACCCAGCCCGGCAACCCGCCTTCTCCCATCATGCGGGATGTGCCCATCGGCATCGAGGCCCACGGCGAGCGCCATGAGTTCGACAGCATGGGCGACGTGTCCGTGCCCGCCGACAAGTACTGGGGCGCGCAGACCCAGCGCAGCCTGGTCCACTTCTCCATCGGCAACGACCGGATGCCCAAGGAGGTCTATCACGCCTACGGCACCGTCAAGAAAGCCTGCGCCAGGGTCAACGAGGCCGAGGGGCGGCTGCCGAAGTGGAAGGCGGACGCCATCGTGCGCGGCGCCGACGAGACCATCGCGGGCAAGCTGGACGATCACTACCCGCTGTACGTTTGGCAGACCGGGTCCGGCACGCAGAGCAACATGAACGTCAACGAGGTGCTGTCCAACCGGGCCATCCAGTTGCTGGGCGGCACGCTTGGCAGCCAGCAGCCGGTCGCGCCCAACGACGACGTGAACATGTGCCAGAGCAGCAATGACACCTTCCCGACCGCCATGCACGTCGCCGCCGTCACCGAGCTGGACACCCGCCTGCTGCCGCAGGTGGAGGCGCTGGCCAAGGAGATCGAGGTCAAGGCCGAGGACTGGAAGGACGTCGTGAAGATCGGCCGCACCCACCTGGAGGACGCGGTGCCGCTGACCGTGGGCCAGGAGTGGTCGGGCTACGCCGCCCAGATCCGCGCCTGCATCGCGGAGATCGGGCACAGCCGCGGCGGCTTGCTGGAGCTTGCGGTGGGAGGCACCGCGGTCGGCACCGGGCTGAACGCCCCGGCAGGCTTCGGCGCCAAGGTCGCCGCCAAGGTGGCGGAGCTGACCGGCAAGCCGTTCGTGACGGCGCCCAACAAGTTCATGGCCCAAGGCTCGCTCGATGCCATGGTCCGCGCCGGCGCTGCGCTGCGCGGGCTGGCGGTCGCGCTGATGAAGGTCGCCAACGACATGCGCTGGCTGGCCTCCGGCCCGCGCTGCGGCCTGGGCGAGCTGCTGCTGCCGGAGAACGAGCCGGGCAGTTCCATCATGCCGGGCAAGGTGAACCCGACGCAGTGCGAGGCCATCGTGATGATCGCCATCCAGGTGCTGGGCGACGACACGGCGGTGGCGTTCGCGGGCAGCCAGGGCAACTTCGAACTGAACGCGATGCGGCCCATCGTCATCAACAACTTCCTGCACTCCGCCCGCATCCTGGGCGACGGGTGCGAGAAGTTCCGCACCTTCTCGGTCGAGGGCACGGAGCTGAACGAGAAGCGCATCGCCCACTACGTCGCCGAGAGCGTCATGCTCGTGACCGCCCTCAGTCCGGTGATCGGCTACGAGAAGGCCGCCCACATCGCGCAGAAGGCGATGAAGGACGGCAGCACGCTCAAGGAGGCGGCGCTGGCGTCGGGCGACGTGGACGAGGGGACATACGACCGGGTCGCCGATCCCAAGGCAATGGTCGGACACGGCGTGGGCGGGGCGTGACCGCCCGATGCCCGTGCCACGTCAACCCGATGCCGCCAGTGGCCCGGCGGCTCCGCAACAAGGAGCCTAGCATGACACGCACCACAACGACACGCGCCGCAGCCCTGCTGCTCGCCACCTTTCTCGCCGCCTGCGCCTACGACCGCCCCGACACTGTCGTGTCGCCACAGCTGGACAGCGGCATCACCTCCAGCAACGGCGGCGGCGCGCGCGCCCTGGGCAACCAACCCAACGTGGGCATTTCCACGCGCGTCGGCCCCCGGTGAGGGTGATGGAGGTGCGGGCAACAGCTGTGGGAGTCCTGGCGACCACGCTCCTGCTCGCACCCGTTGCCGTCGCCCAGGTGGCGCGCAACGGCCCCGAGTGGGGCGGCTTGGACCACCAGCCGACCCAGGCGGGGGTGGAGCGGCGCGAGGACCGGGCCGGGGTGCGGGCACCCCTGCCGCAGCAGGACCAGAACCAACAAACGGTGCAGCAGCTCGGCCGACAGTTGCTGCACGAGGAGGCCATGGACTCGCCCCGCGACCCCGACGCTAACCTGGTCGTCAACCCAAGCGGCAAGGTCGTGAAGCCGGAGCAACCATGACCTTCCCGGACGGCGTGCCCACCAGCCCTCCCGAGCC
>CAXTOB010000265.1:0-8425 GCA_964245505.1 uncultured Acetobacteraceae bacterium
ATAACCGACGAACTCTGTGTGCAACCAACACAAAATCTCATGCGTAGCCCCTGCCTTTTCAGGGTGTTTCTGTAGGTGCAGGCCGCTAGGGCGGCTGCTTTCCGAGTTGCCTGAGGAGCATAGTCCGAGGGCTGTGCACTGGGCTGCTCGACCCCCCCCTAGGGAATGACAACGTAAAAGCCATCAAATACGATCTCTTTACTGATTGTCTCAGCATCTATGTTTATTATATTCAAGTAATGAGCATCCTGAAAGGGATGGGCATAAGGCCGCTCAAGCCTTGTTCAAACGCTGCTGTCCCGGAGCAATTGGCCGACGCAGCCGGGTGAAAGTTACCGCGTTAAGTCTGCCGGCTGGAGATGGCGGAAAAAGACGTCACCGGTTCTAGTGTTGAACTTAATCTGTTGACCGAGCGTGCCGCCCGTCCGCTGTGCAATGACAGGAATGCCGTCGTGCGACAGCCGCTTCAAGGCGAACGTCACGTTCCGCAGGCCGATGGAATATCCGGCATACGGCAGCACCGCCGCACCGCCAAACAGCTTGGCCTGCAGGTCGGCAAGCGGGCTTCCAAGCTGCAGCAGTCCGGCCTGGAGTTCGTTGATTGCCACGTCGCCGTAACGGGCGCTACCTTGCCGGCCCTGGTCAGTGGGCAGCACGAAGTGGTTCATGCCGCCGATCCCGCGCTGCTGATCCCAAAGACAGACTGACACGCACGAGCCGAGAATAGTCACCAAGACCCTCGGTTCAGCACTGAAGCTGCAGTCACCGGCCATCAGGACCACGTGGCTCGTGGCATCGGCCGAGTTGGCCGGTGTCATCGCCGCCCGGTTTTGATAATCTCGAATGCGAGCTGATCTAGCGGCAGGATCTTGTCGGCGGCTCCGCGCGCGATCGCCTCCTTTGGCATGCCGAACACCACCGAGGTTGCTTCGTCCTGGGCAATGGTCGGTGCACCGGATTGTTTCATCTCGGCAAGGCCGCGTGCCCCGTCATCGCCCATACCCGTCATGATGATGCCGAGCGCATTGGCCCCGGCGAACCGCGCCGCCGACCGGAACAGCACGTCCACCGAGGGGCGATGGCGTGACACCAGCGGGCCGTCCTTGACGGAAACGTAGTATCGCGCCCCGCTGCGCTGCAGCAGCATGTGACTATTGCCTGGTGCAATCAGAACACGACCCCGGATCACCGAGTCGCCATCCGCGGCCTCCTTCACCTCCATCGCACAGAGACCATTGAGCCGACGCGCGAACGCTTCGGTGAATTTCTCCGGCATATGCTGTACGATTGCGATACCGGGGCAGTCCATCGGCAGCGCCTCCAGCACCACGCGGAGGGACTCCGTGCCGCCGGTCGATGCGCCGATGCAGACCACGGTCTCAGTGGTGCGAGCCATCGAATGGCCGATAATGGGGGCGGCGATCATAACGTCGGCGGTCAGCTTCTGCTGTGGACCGGCTTTGCCCAAGGGCGCCCTGGTGTTGCCATCGCCCGCCTGTGGCCTCGCACGCACTCGGGCGCGCGCCGCAGCCTTTACCACACCGCATATACGGGTGGCAGCCTCCTGAAAGAACTCCGGCAAGTCGATCCGCGGTTTCAGGATTATGTCGACTGCACCCGCCTCCAGTGCTTGCATCAACGTCGCCGATCCATCCTCGGTCAATGACGAACACATGACGACCGGGAGCGGGTGCTGCGTCATCAGCTTGCGCAGGAAGGTGATCCCATCCATCCGCGGCATTTCGACATCCAGCATGATGACGTCTGGCGTCTCGTCCTGAATCCGGCGGGCGGCGACGAAGGGGTCCGATGCGGTTCCGATCACCTCAATCGCCGGGTCGGCCGATAGGATCGCGGTCATCATCTGTCGAACCGTGGCAGAATCGTCGATGATCAGCACACGAATTTTGCCTGATTTTCCTGACATGTTGCGCCTATCGCCGCCGGAACACGGTCGCGTCTACCGCTTCCAATGGTAAGTTAAATCCGCCAATTGTTTCGGAATGACCAAGGAACATATAGCCGCCAGGACGCAGATGGTCACTCAGCCGCTGCAGGACCCGTTCCTGATTGCCCTTGTCAAAATAGATCAGGATATTGCGGCAGAAAATGACGTCCATCTCGCGATCTATCTGGTAGGGCACCTCCATCAAATTGATGCGGCCAAACGACACCATGGCGCGCAACTGCGGCGCGATGCGCACCGTCTTGCTGGCACGGTCACGCGCCCGCATCACGTAGCTCCGGCGCATATCCGCCGGCACCGGTCCGATCATTGCCTCGGGATAGATCCCCAGCACGGCCGTTTTCAGCACATCTGTACAGATATCAGTACCGAAAATCTTGCTGCGCAGCCCAAAACGCTGTTCCAGCCCGGCAAGTACCATTGCAAGCGTGTATGCTTCGGCACCAATCGAACAAGCGGCACTCCACACCTTTAAAGGTCTGCCCCTCATGGTGCCGCCGGCTATCAATTGCGGCACGGCGTGCTCGGCCAGATAGCGGAAGTGCTCAGGCTCCCGGAAGAAGTCCGTTTTGTTGGTTGTGATGGCGTTGATCAACTCGATCGTCTCCGCCTCGAGCCCACCATCGTCAAACAAATAGCTGCAGTATTCCGAGAGCGTCGCGAGCCCGATTGCCCGAACCCGTCGGCGCAGTCGCCCCTCGACCATCGTAATTTTGCTCAAAGGCATCTTAATACCACAGTTTTCTTCTATGAACTGTCCTAGACGTTGAAAATTCTTTTTGCTGATGCGGTCCAGGCGGCCGTCGCCCGTGATGGCAGTCATTGTACTTGCCCCTGCCTTCACATCCTTTCGAAATCGGCATCGTGGGGGTCGGCGGTGCCGCTGGTGAGATGGAGCGCGAAGCCGTTCAGCTTCTTTGCGTTGTGTTTGCTGCGCGGCGACGCTGCTTTGATGGTGTGCGGCTGCATCCTGATGATCTCCGGCTCCATGCCGGCGCGGCGGCGAGATGCGGCGGCAACCTTGATCAGTTGGGCGGCCGGGACGGCAGGGGCGGATGCACGCGCCTCCAGGCGGAAGAAGGCGATGCTGGATTGCAGTTGCTCCGCCTGCGCCGACAACTCCTCCGAGGTGGCCGACATCTCCTCGGATGCGCCGGCCGTCTGCTGCGTGACCTTGTCGAGCTGCTGGATCGCCTGGTTGACCTGCTCGGCGCCGATGTCCTGCTCGCGGCAGGCGGCCGTGATCTCGGTCACCAGTTCGGCCGTCTTCTTGATGTCCGGCACCAGCCGCGCCAGCATCTCGCCGGCTTCCTGCGCCGCCTTGGCGGTCTGGGAGGATACGGCGCTGATCTCGGAGGCAGCGGTTTGGCTGCGCTCGGCCAGCTTGCGAACCTCGGAGGCGACCACGGCGAAGCCCCTGCCGTGCTCGCCCGCCCTTGCTGCCTCGACCGCGGCGTTCAAGGCCAGCAGGTCGGTCTGCCGGGCAATCTCCTGCACAATGGTGATCTTCTCGGCGATGGTCTGCATCGCTTGCACCGCACGTCCGACCGCCTCGCCGCTTTTCTGCGCGTCCAGCGCGGATTGGCGCGCGATCGTCTCGGTCTGCGACGCATTATCAGCGTTCTGCTTGATGTTGGAAGCCATCTGCTCCATCGACGCCGAGGCTTGCTCCGCCGCGGCCGCCTGCTCGGTGGCACCCTGCGACAGCTGCTCCGCACTCGCCGCCAACTCCTGGCTGCCGGCCGACACGTTGTCCGATGCGCTGGATGCCTCTCCGACGATGCCGCGCAGCTTCTCAGCCATCGCGTTGACATGGCGCATCAACTCGGCAATCTCGTCATTGGTGGTGATGATGGCCGTTTGCGTCAGGTCGCCGCCCGCAATGGCTTGGGTCAACTCACCGGCACGGCGCAGCCCGCTCACGATCCCGACCACAATCCATAGCCCCATTCCAATCCCGACGACGAGCGACAGCAATGCCGCCCCAGCAAGAAGCGCGCGGGCAAAGCCGTACTCGTCCGCGTTGGCAGACTGCGCGTCCCTCATCTGCGAATGAGAGAGTTCTACCAACGTGTTGAGCTGCCCATCTAACTCTTTAAAAATCCTTAGCCCCTCGGTTAGGGACAGTTCCTGCGCCTTGGCCTGCTCGTGTAACTTCACGAGTGCCCGTATCCGATCGTCGACGGCCTGATAGCGTTGCCAGCTCTCCAGGAAAGCCAGCCAGGTTGGTTTTCCGGCCTCGCTCGATATTGCGTAAGCCTTGTCGTAGATCGCCTGGACTTGCTGCCGCCGCCCAGGGATACTGCGCTCGAATAGGTCAATTTGCTCCGGCGAATTCGAAAGGATCAAATTCTTTTGGGTGCGGACCACCTCAAGAAGATTGACATGCTCTTCTTCAACCCATTGGAGCTTCTGCACTGGGCCGCCGACCATCGCATTAGTCGTAGTGTTGAGCGATGCTAGGCTCGTGATCCCCAGCGCCGCCGTCGCGCCTGACAACAAGACGATGGTCGTGAAGGCGAAAGCGAGTTTTAGCTTGATTGTGACGCGCATTGTACCCGATCCAATTCCAACCAAGAGGTTTTCAGTGATTACTTAAAGGCGGTAGCGACCGCGCCCTGCTGCAGCCCAGTCGAAAACACCCGTGCGATATCCAGCACAACCGTAAAATCGTCCCCGCGCTTACCGATGCAGCGGATGAACTCGGGCCGCCATCTCGTGCCAATCCTGGGCGTTTCCTGCAGCGCCGCGCCCGAAACCTCGGTCACTTCGTGCACCTTGTCGGCGCGGATGCCGACGGTCAGCGGCTCGCCCTGAAGTTCCAGCTCGATCACCACGATTCTTGTGTCCACCGTGGGGGGCTTCTGCTCCATTCCGAACTTGATGCGTAGGTCGGCGAGCGGCACCACCTTGCCGCGAACGTTGATCAGGCCGGCAACGAAAGGCTGGCTATGCGGCACCTCGGTGATTGCAACCAGGTCGAGTATTTCCCGCACATAGGAAGCCTCGACAGCAAAGGTTTCACCTTCAAGGTCGAGGGTCAGGACCTCAAGCGCCTGGTCGCCGTTCCACTTTGCCATGATGCCGTTCCTAACTCGCGATCCGCAGACGTTCTTCGTGCTGCTGGCCGTGCTCAACGAGGTGCGCGATGTCCAGAATGAGGGCCACAGCGCCGTCGCCGAGGATGGTTGCGCCGGAGAAGATCTGCACGTCGGCATGCAGCCGGGAGAGCGATTTGATGACCGTCTGGTGGTCACCGATCACTTGGTCCACCACCAGCCCGACCCGCAGGCTTCCTGCTTCGACGATGACGACCTTCTGATATTGGTCTGGCGGGGTGGACGCACTGAACAGTTCGCGCAGCCGCAGAAACGGCACCAAGTCACCGCGGATATTGAGGAAGCTGCGGCCGCGCGAGCGTGCATCCTCCTCGCTGCTGAGTTCCACGCATTCACCTACCGCCGATAGCGGAATGACGTAACGGCCGTTGCCGACGCGTATCAGCAACCCGTCGATGATTGCCAACGTCAGCGGCAGGCGTAGTGTGATCTCGGTTCCGCTGCCCGGCGTGCTGGTGATGTTGATTGTGCCCCGCAGACCGTCGATGGTCCGCTTCACCACATCCATGCCGACTCCCCGGCCGGATAGCGCGGTCACCTCACGCGCGGTGGAGAAGCCCGGCTGGAAGATAAGCTGGAACACCTCGTGGTCGGTTAGCTTGGCGCCTGGGCTGATCAGGCCGGTTTCCTCGGCGCGCGCGTAGATGCGTTCCCGGTCCAGGCCGCGCCCATCTTCCTTGACCGAGACGAGCACCTCGGCGCCCGAATGCTGGGCCGACAGGGTAATGCGGCCCTGAACTGGCTTGCCGGCGGCGCTGCGGCCCTTCGGCCCCTCGACGCCGTGGTCGATAGCATTGCGGATCAGGTGGACCAGGGGGTCGTTCAGCCGGTCGATCACCGTCTTGTCGAGTTCGGTTTCCTCGCCGACGGTGATCAGCTCGATGCTCTTGCCGAGGTCGTGCGCCAAGTCATGCACCAGGCGGCGAAAACGGCCAAATAGCGAGACGATCGGAAGCATACGAATACCCATGGTGGTACTGCGCAGTTCGAGCGAAAGCCGGTTGATCTCCTCGGCCACCGCCTTTACCGCCGGGTCACGGCTGGCGGCGGCTACCTGGTTCAGGCGGGACTGAGCAATCACCAATTCGCCCACCCGGTCCATCAATTCGTCCAGCCGTTCGGCCGGCACGCGGCAGGTGTTGGGGACCATGGCCGCCCGGCTGCCGCTGCGCTGATCCGGCGCGGCCACTGCGGGTAAGCTGCTCGGTGCCTGAGTCGGCAGGACGGCAGCCACTGCGCTAGTGATCGGGACGGGTTCCAGCACGATTGCCGCCGGCTCGGCAGGTTTGATCGACAATTCCATTTCGTCGAGCACGAACAGGAATACCTGCTCGATGACGTCGCGCGATTGCACCGTCGTCAGCATTACGTCCCAGCGTGGATAGCAGGCGCTCGGATCGATCACATCAAGCGCGGGGATGCCCTCCATCCGCATCGACACCGTTGCCTCACCCATATCGCGAAGCTCGTCCAGCAGCAGTAGCGGGTTGGTGCCGGTAGCCATTGCGTCCGTAGGCAGGCGGAAGCGGATTCGCCATGTGGCGCTCGCGGCCGGCGGCTGAACCGTAGCCGCGGACATCAAACCTTGCAAGTCGCGCAGGATCGCTTCCCCAACGGTGGCGTCGCTATGAGCTGGGTTTTCGATCAGGAGCCGCATCTGGTCCTTGGCGGCCAGCGCCACGGCGATCAACTCCTGCGTCGGCGCCATCTTGCCTTTGCGCACCAGATCGAATGCGTTTTCGACATGGTGAGTAAAGGTGGCGACGGCTTCGAAGCCGAACATTGCGCCAGAGCCCTTGATGGTGTGCAGCGCACGAAATGCCGTATCGGTCAGCGCCGTATCGGTGGGCGCCCGTTCGAGGTCGAGCAGCGTCTGCTCCAACTGCTCCAGCAACTCTTGTGCTTCCTGCAGAAACAACGCGGTCGGATCGGCACCGCTCACTGACCGAGCACCTTTTTGACGATCAAAATCAACTGGTCCTGCTGGAACGGCTTGGTAATCCAACCGGTGGCGCCCGCAGCCTTTGCCTGCTTCTTGAGATCTGCATCGGACTCAGTGGTCAGGAATACGACCGGCACCCCACAATAGGCTGGCACCTTGCGCAGCTCCCGTATGAGACCCAACCCGTTCATAATCGGCATGTTCAGGTCGGTCACCACCAGATCTACGGTGCAGGCATGCGCCTTCGCCAGGCCGTCAGCGCCGTTGACTGCCTCAATCACCTGATAGCCAGCACCGGACAATGTCAGCTTGATCATTTGGCGCACGCTTGCGGAGTCATCCACGGCGAGGATTTTTTTCATGTCAAGGCTCCTTCGAACCAGAAATCTTCATCCGCTCCTGGCAGAGCGAGGTTGGCCGGACGCAGCCCGGCGCGGCTCAGCACTGCGAGCAAGGGACCATTCGGGCTTTCGGCGAGGCTCACGGATCGGCCCGCCTGCTGCGCGCTGCTGCGGGCAGCAACGAGCAGCTGGATAAAGCTGAGATCAATTTCGGTAGCGGCCTTGCAGTCGATCGAGACGGCCGTATGACACGCAAGCGCTTTGCTTAGCACGTCGCATGTCTCGGCGGCTGTTCGCAGGTTTAGCGGCCCCACGAATTTCAGCTTGGCGGAGCCTCCTGGCATTTTACTTCCTCTTCCAACTCGCCACACGTGATCAAGTTCTGTGCGTCATCGGTGTTGGGAATACGCCAAGTCTGTGAACATGGTCTTAAGCTCTAGTTTGGGAGCAGGCATTTCTGTAAGGTTTCGTTTCTGCTGAGGTAAGTTTTGGGGTAGGGGCGTCGGCCCTATTTGCTGCGAGGTCAGCCAAGGGAGAAGCCACCGTTTCTTTACGTCTGCCCGAGATCGCACTGGTCCCCGCAGCGACTGTGCTGGTCGCGAAGGCCGCGTTTCCGAAAAATTGCCCAGCCATGCGGATGCACGGCGAGATGGGGCGATCTACGACGACTAGATTTTCTGGCGTGGTTCAAATCTGGGTCACACGTCAAGCTGGCTTGGCGCTCCTTAGTGCCTGTAAAAAACCAACAGGATCGATTTGATGCTTGGGATTCCCGTGGGGGTCATGGTGCCGTAGTTTGGCGCCATGCTTGACCCTGCCCCGATCCGCTCACGTTTTGCGTTGTTGTCGCTGCACCTGGATGAGCGGGGCCGCCGGCTGTTTGCGGCCAGCGAGGTGCGTGCGGCGGGCCATGGCGGGATCGCTGCAGTGCCGCGGGCGACGGGGATCGCGCCCAGCACCATTGGACGCGGCCTGCGCGAGCTGGACGAGGGCGAACCGCTGGAGGGCGGCTGGGTGCGCCGGGAGGGCGGCGGGCGCAAGACGCTGATGGAGCGGG
>CAXTOB010000266.1:0-8417 GCA_964245505.1 uncultured Acetobacteraceae bacterium
AGCCGGCTTTCCGCGAGATGTTCGGTGCGATCTGAAAATGAGGGGAGTCTTGAGGGCCGGGTCATCAACGCGGCACTGTTGGCGAGCTTGATCGGCACCGGGTGTTTTCTGGCCGCGGCCTGCGCCAACTCGAACGTGCTGCGCCTGGCAGCGCTGACGGTCGGCGCGCCGTGCATCTACATCCTCATTCCCTGTTTCTGGTCACTGCCGTCGCGCCTGCTGCAGGGCGTGGCCGCGGCGGTCGGAATCGCTGCGATCAACTCCGTCGGCAACATCGGCGGCTTCATCGCACAGAATGCCATGCCCTGGGTGGGCGGCATCACCCATAGCGCACTCACCCCGATGCTGGTGCCGTGCGCCTGTCTCGTCACACTGTTCACCACGACGGCCTTGGTGTCGCGCACCGCCGGGTTCACCCGTGCCATGGCGCAATCGGCGCCTCCGGCCGTAAAAGGACACATTGCATGACCGCACCCGGCGAGAACCTGTCAAAGCTGCACGCCATCAGCACGGCCACCATCACGATGGTCCTGCTGAAACACGGGTTACGCAACATCTGGCTGCGGGGCACGAAGCCGCTGCGGCCTGGGCAGCCCCGGGTTGCCGGGCGTGCGTTCACCATGCGCTTCCTGCCCGCCCGCGAGGACCTGGCAACACCAGCCTCGCTGGCGTCGGGCAAATCGACCCGCGGCGCGATGAGGAAATGCCGGCGGGGAGCGTCGTGGTGATGGATGCGATGGGGACGCTGGATGCCGGAGTTCTGGGCGATATCCTGTGCGCCCGCATGAAGGTGCGCGGCGTCGCCGCCATGGTGACGGACGGCGTGGTGCGCGATATCGCCGGGGTGGCCGGCGTGGGCTTGCCGGTCTGGTGTCAGGGCACCGCGGCGCCGCCCTCCGTGTCGGGACTGACCTTCGCCGGCTGGCAGGAGCCGGTGGCATGCGGCGGGGTGGCGGTGTTCCCCGGCGATGTGATCGTAGCGGACGAGGACGGCGCCGTGGTCATCCCGCAAGCGCTGCTCGGCGCGGTGCTGGAGACCGGCGAGGAACAGGAGCGGCTGGAAGCCTGGATCATGGCCGAGGTCGAGCGGGGGGTACCGCTTTTGGGCCTGTATCCACCGAATGGCGAAGCGCTGGCCCGCTACGAAGCCACGAAGCAGGCCACAGCCTGACACGACGAACTCAAGAACGCACGCGGTGTGCGCACCGTCCAGGGCGGGCAATGGGCCGCCACACAGGTCGGCGCCGTGCTGCGGCGTGTGCAACCGAAAGCTGACGCGGTTCTAGGAAAGTAAGTCGCTGAAGCCTTCTTGCTGCCCTCACTGCACAGCGTTGAGCCGCAATCCCCGGTCCTGGCGCACCATCCCATGAAGTTGGCTGGAGGAGGGTAGGAACATGGACTGCTAAGGCCGGGTTCAATCGGCAGGCACGGCTATCGCGCGTAATGGAATTATAAGCGTGCCGCCGGCGGGCGCTCCGGCGATGGGCGATGATCCCCGCTATGGCCGGCCCGCCCTGACCCTGTTCCCGCACCGGCGCCGTGCGCCGCCGCGCAGCGTACCATGACAGCGCGAGCACGGCGCTGCCCCCGACGGGATGGAAGAGCGCACGACATTTCAGCACTGGCCGGAGCGCCTCAACCGGCCGCCGGGCAGTTGCGTAGGGGTGGCAAGTCAACGCTGGCGCCGCGCGAAACTGCGCGACAACCAGTACGCCAAACCGGCAACGGACACTTGAATGAATGCTCCGGCCCATCTCACACCAAGTAGTAGAGCCGGTCCTCAGCTTGGGCTTTCCGTCCTGAAAGCAGGGCGCGGACGTGGCGGATCGCCGCGAGCGTCGCGGAATCGTCGTCAGCGCCTTGCGGAAACAGGCGCTCGTCGGGCAGCCAATCCGGAAAGCCGAGACGCTGGAACGACTGGAACAAATCGGGTTGCAGGCCGGCAAGCCAGACGGTGATTCCGTCCATTGAGGATTGCTTGAGAAAAAACTCGAAATGTTCGAGGCTGACGACATCGGGATTGCGAACGCGCTTGAGGCGCAAAACAACGTGGCGAACGCCTTCGTCATGCGCCTGCCGCTCGATCCGCGCGAATGTGCGGTCGAGTTCCGGCGCCGCGCCGAAGAACAATTCGCCTTCAAGGTCGTATATCAGGAACCCCGCATTCGGCGGATCGGCTGGAAGTCTGCCCCGCACCACGTCCTCGGCATCAATGACCAGTTCCGTCGCCTTCAGCTTGGCCGCACGCGGAACAAACAGCAGAATCGATAATACAACCCCGATGAGAATGGCTTGATCGAGCCCGAACGCCAGCGCGGCGAGCGCGGTTGCGATCAGCACGCTGGCATCCATCCGGGTGGCGCGGATGGTGTAGGCGAGGCGCTTGACGTCGATCAGCCGCGCCGCTGTCAGCAGCAGGAGCGCCGCCAGCGCCGGCTTTGGCACGTATCGCGCAAGCGGTGCCAGAAACAGCACGGCCACGGCCACAAAGGCGGCGGTGAGAATGCCGGACATCCGTGTCGCCGCGCCCGCCTGGAAGTTGATTGCCGAGCGCGACAGCGACCCCGATCCGGGCAGGCATTGAAAAAACCCGCCGGCGAGGTTGGCGAGTCCTTCGGCGAGGCACTGGCGGTTGTAATCGAGTGGCTGGCGGGTGGTATTGGCGATCGACTTGGCAATCGCCAACGCCTCGAGCAGCCCTAGGAAGGCGATCGCCACGCTATCGTAGGCCAAGTCGAGCGCCCAACGCAGTTTCACGACCGGGATATGCGGCGTGGGCAGGCTGCTCGGAACAAATCCGGCAACGCCGATCGCGGTCTTCCCGCCAATGCCTGGGACCGTCCAGCCGGCGTAGTAGGTGAACACACCGACGAGCACGAGAACCAGCAGCATGTCGAATTGCGGCAGGCGGAACCGCCGTACGATTTGGCGGAACGAGATCGCCAGCACGATCGTCGCTAGCGTGACGGTCACGGCTTTGAGATTGACCGGGTCGCCCGCCGTCACCGTCATCCAAAGCCGGACGAGTACGTGCTGCGCGCCGCTACCTTGATCGCGGACTCCGAGCGCGTTGCTGACCTGGCCAATGGCGAGCAGCGCGGCCGCTGCCGCCATGAAGCCGAGGATGACGGACTCCGAGATGTAGCGCGTGAGATCGCCCAGGCGGAATACCGCGACGAGGATCTGCACCGTGCCGACCATTGCGCCGAGCAGGAACATCGCCTCGGCCGCCTCGATGCGCTGATCACCGTCGAATATCGACAGCGCTGAAAACACAACCAGCGAAATGGCGCTCGTCGGACCATTGATGAGGTGGGACGACGACCCGAAGATCGACGCCACCGTGGTGACCAGGATCGCGGAATAGAGGCCATAACGCGGATCGACCCCCGCAAGCAGCGCGTAGGCCATGCCCTGCGGCAATGAGATGGCGGCGACGGTCAGTCCGGCGACGACGTCCCGGCGCAGGGTATGCCTGTCGTAGGCGATGCCGGTGCTCACTTCGGCCGGGTCCCGACGATCACGTCGATGACGCCGTTCTCGGCGAAGAACTTTTCCGCGGCCTCCTCCCAGTCCCGTGCGATGGCGGTGACGGGAATGAGCTTGAGATCGGGGAAGCTCACGCCGGCCTTGCGCGCGCTCTCCGCGTTGAGCGGACGGTAGCCGAACCGGGCAATCGTTTCCTGCCCGGCCTTGCCGAACAGGAAGTTCAGATAAGTCTTGGCCGGCCCGAGCTTGCCGGTGTTGGCGACCGCGTTGTCCACCCAGGCGACATTGGGTTCGGCGAGGATGCTGACGGGCGGATAGACGACTTGCAGCCGGCCCTTCGATGCGGCGACTTCACGCAGGGCTTTGTTCTCCCACGTGAGGTGAACGTCGCCGATCTCCTGCGTGGCGAACCGCGTCGCAGATAGGCGCGCGCCTTCGTCGAGCTTCGGCGCGTGCTGGTAGAGCGCGCGCAGATACGCGGACGCTTCGGCCCCGTCCCCGCCGCGCATGGTCGTCGCCGCCCAGGCCGCCAGCGCCGCGAGTTTGCCGTTGCCGGACGTTCGCGGATCGGGCGTGACCACTTCAATGGCGGGCGATACCAGGTCCGGCCAATCCTTGATCCCGCGCGGATTGTCCCGGCGCACGACGAACACAATCGTCGAGGTGTAGGGCAACGAACGGTTGGGCAGGCGGTCGGCCCAGTCCGCCGCGATCAACCCGCGTTTGCGGAGCGTATCGATGTCGGAGAACAGGCCGAGCGTGACGACATCGGCCGTCTGCTCGCCCTCGATGACCTTGTGCGCCTGACGCGAGGAGCCGCCATGGGACTGGACGATGGTGAGAAGCCGCCCGGTTTCCTTCTCGTATGCGGCGACGAACTGTGGATTGATCGCCTCATAGAGTTCGCGCGTCGGGTCGTAGGAAACGGTGACCAAACGGTCGCCGGCATCGTTGGGCAGATTGGCGCCGACGATCAGCGATAGCCCGACGAGCACGGCGCCCAGGGCACACGCGTCCATCCAGCGCCACGAACGCCATGTCGCCCTATGGCTCATGCGTGAGCGCGCCCACCGGCCACTTCAAACAGCCATGTCGGCGGCCACTGGGGAACCGGCCGCCGTCGCCGCCTTCACCTCGTGCAGTCTCCCGGTTTTGACGTCGTAGATGTAGCCGTAAATCGGGATCGTCTTTGGGACAAGCGGGTGCGAGCGAATACGCGCGACATCGGCTGTCACGCTCGCCGGTTGATCGGCGATGGTGTGCCATTTGATGAAATGACCATGCACCGAACCTGGGCCCTTGCCGTGGTCGTGCCAACCCTTGTCGTCCAGGCTTGCGGTTTCCAGGCTCTTGTCAAGCAGTTCGGCGATGACCTCGTCCGAAAACAACTCCATGCCGCAATTGGTATGATGAATGACGAACCATTCGCGCGTGCCGAGCAGCTTGTAGGAAATCACCAGTGAACGGATCGCGTCGTCGCTGGCACGGCCGCCGGCATTGCGGACCACATGCGCGTCCCCCTCGGCGAGACCGGCGTACTTGGCGGGGTCGAGCCGTGCGTCCATGCAGGTGAGGATGGCGAAGCGCCGGCCCGGCGGCAGCGGCAGATTGCCCTTGTCGCCGAAGTGGCTGGCATAGTCGTTGTTGGCGGAGAGAACTTCTTCGAGAATGGCGGACATCTTCAGCCCTTCTTATTTGGCGTTGGAACGATAAGGTTGTCAGGTCATGCCGATCCCGGCATCGGCATGGCCGTTGCCGGTCGCTTCCAACAGCAAATCCCTCGAGCCGCCAAAGTTGATCTGCTCCACGTCGAGGTTGTGGGTGTCGAAGATCCCGCAGCCGGCGGTGATCGGCACGGCGGACGTGCAGAGGGCGGTCTGGTTCCAAACGACTTTGATCTTGGTTTTGCGTCCGGTCGCCGCGACGCGGGCAGGAGCCGCCAGACCGCGCGATAAGGGCGCAACTGCGGACAAGACGGCGACCCGTGCCCAGAGACTTCTGCGGGCAGGGTTTGTCTGTTGCGGCATGGCACTGTCCTCGAAGGCGCGTTGTTCACAGCCGACTATTGAGGAAGTCACAAAGAGATCAAACCGGTCGGCGGAAAAAACAATCTGCGGCTTGGAAGAGCAAGGGCGGCAACCGAGTCATTCTGTCGAAAGCGGACGTGAGAGTGGTTCAAACTCTGCGCCTATGTGTCCGCCTCTGGCGTCCGGCCGCCCATGCCCAGAATGGCCGGAGCTGCGCCACGCGAGGGTGTTGGTGCATGGAGGTGCCGGCCGGTAAGTCGGCTGTGTAGCTGCCCTCCTTCCATGCCGTTCAAGCACAATGCCGCCTGCCGTCATCGCATCCTGTGCACCCGCTACCGTGTTACGAACTGGCCGGCGTACGAGGTGAGGCTGTCACGGTGGTTGGCTCGCCATGATCAGAGGACGGAAGGCCAGAAGCTTGTCGCCGGCCCGGTAACGTGCGGGTGAGCGAGACCTGTTCGAGGGTGGACGCCGGCTGGCGCGGAATGTGACAGGACCAATCGCGCTCGCCTGTGTCACGGACGCATTCTCAACTGCTCGCAACAGCGCCATTTTGGCAGCCGGAGATCGTCAAGGGGCGCCCAGGCCATCACACTGGGATAGTTGCATAAGCCTATGCTCCCTGGACCCGATAAAAGGAAAGATACGTCCCCATCGCGGCCATAAAGAATGTTGTAGTAAGGCGCCGGTTTTCATGAGACGCGGCATATGGTTTCCATGATGGGTCACCCCCGAACTGTCCGACCGTACTCGCCGGCAGCGCGACGATGAGCAACGTGGAGCGTGATACCGGCGTTCGGCCCAAGCTATGGCGCCTGCTTTCAGCATCCCCAGACCAAGCTGGGTTTGCAGATGCGCTGTGGTGGCAGCTGCGCCGCGAGGCTGAGCAGGCGCTGGGATCCTCTCCAGCGTTGGCACCGCTCATCGCAGGGTCAGTACTCAATCAGCACAGCTTCGACGGCGCGGTGTTCCAACGCATCTCGTCGCGGCTGAAGAACGATGTCATCGTCGAGCAGGTGGTGCTCCAGGCATTCCATCGTGCGGCGCAAGCGAATCACGGCATCGGGCTGGGGATCCAGGCCGATATCGCCGCCGTGCTGGAACGCGACCCGGCGACAACCCGGCTGATCGAACCTTTCCTGTATCTCAAGGGTTTTCACGCGATCCAGACGCATCGCCTGACGCATTGGCTGTGGTCGCATGGGGAGCGCGACTTCGCGTTATACCTGCAGAGCCGGAGTTCGGAGGTGTTCCAAACCGACATCCACCCGGCGGCACGGATCGGCAAGGGCATCTTCATCGATCACGCCACCGGGCTGGTGGTGGGCGCGACCGCGGTGATCGAGGATGACGTTTCTCTGCTGCAGAACGTGACGCTAGGTGCCACCGGCAAGGTTGCCGGCGACCGGCATCCGAAGGTGCGGCGCGGCGCCATCATCGGCGCGGGCGCGAAGGTGCTGGGCAACATCGAAGTGGGCGAGCAGGCCCGGGTTGCGGCTGGTGCCGTTGTGCTGGTGTCGGTTGCGCCGGGCACGACGGTGGCCGGGGTTCCGGCGCGCCCGGTGCGAGCGCCACACCGGGCCGGATCGGAGGGCAGCGTCGATCAGGTGCTGCAGCAGTTGTCATACGAAGGCTTTGACTACGTGATTTGAACAATTGTTGGCGGATGGATGCCAGCCCGCCGAAATGCCGGCTGCGGGCCATGTCCCGCATGTGTCGGCACCGGCTTGTAGTGGAGCCGGCACGCGGCGAGGACTGACTGGCCGCTTTGGGGCTGGCGCCCCTGACAACCCGTTTGTCGGAGGCCCATCCTGCCGTGACGATCACGCCGGCAGGAAATCCGGCATGGACAGGTGGCGCTCCCCCGTGTCGTAGTTGAAGCCCAGGACCACCGCACTCGGCTTCAGCTCCGGCAGCTTCTTGGCGATGGCCGCGAGCGTCGCGCCCGAGGAGATGCCGACCAGCAATCCTTCCTGCCGGGCGGACCGGCGGGCCTACTCGCGCGCCTCCTCCGCCTCACCTGCACCACCCCGTCCAGCGACTGGGTATGCAGGTTCAGCGGCACGAACCCCGCCCCGATACCCTGGATGGGGTGCGGCGCCGGCTTTCCGCTGGAGATGACGGGCGATGCCGCCGGCTCCACTGCATACACCTTCAAGTCCGGCCAGCGCGGCTTTAGCACCTCGGCGCATGCGGTGATGTACCCGCCGGTACCCACGCCGGTGATGATGGCGTCCAGCTCGTCCGGGAAGTAGGCGGCAATCTCCTCGGCGGTGTGCGCACGTGAATATCTACGTTGGCCGTGTTCTCGAACTGCTGCGGGATCCAGGCGCCCGGCGTTTCCGCCTGCAACTCCTCGGCCCGGGCAATGGCGGCCTCCATGCCGCCTTCCCGGGGCGTGAGGTCGAGAGCGGCGCCATAAGCCTACATCAGCCGGCGGCGTTCGACGGACATGCTCTCGGGCATGACGAGTACCAGCTTATAGCCCTTCACGGTCGCGACCATGGCCAGGCCAATGCCGGTGTTGCCGGACGTTGGCTCGATGATGGTGCCGCCGGGCTACACAGGCGCCCGTCCGCCTCGGCCACCTCGACCATCGCCAGCGCGATGCGGTCCCTGATCAGGGCTGTTCAACGCTATGACACAGCGAGCATTCTGAGTAGCTTTGTGATACCTGCGAGACCGGCGCGGTAGCGATCTTGGCTGAGCGTGTCGGTCCGGTTTGCCTTGAGGATGTTGAAGGCGAAGCTATGCAGGCGGGCGAACACGCCGGGGTTGGTTCGGATACGTGAGCGGTCTTCGCCCAAGGTGACATCGCGGGTGTAGTGCGAGGTGTTCTCGATCTTCCAGTGCGAGCGTATGGCTTTGCCCAAAACGGTGGGGTCGTCAGGGCAACTCGAC
>CAXTOB010000267.1:0-8413 GCA_964245505.1 uncultured Acetobacteraceae bacterium
CTCCAGACCCGCCTCACCTCCAGGCCCGCCTCACCCCAGGATGGACCGCCGCCGCCGCTTTCCCTATATGAGCGGCCATGACCATCGGCACCCGGCTGTTCACCTGGCTTCGCGGCCGCTCCATCGGCAGCGACGAGGCCGGCAACCTCTACTACGAGGAAAAGCGCGCCCGCGCCGGAAAGCGCGCCCGCCGCTGGGTGATGTACAAGGGAGAACCGGAGGCCACCAAGGTCCCGCCGGAATGGCACGCCTGGCTCCACTACACGACCGACGAGCCGATCCCGCTCAGCGCCCGCAAGTTCTGGCAAAAGCCGCATCAGGAAAACCTGACCGGCACGGCCGCGAGCTACCGTCCGCCAGGCCACGACTACCGCGGCGGCCACCGCTCGCCCGCAACGGGCGATTACGAATCCTGGACGCCGGGGAGCTAGCGGCATGGCGGGCAAACGGCATGGCCTTGGCGAGTTGGCAGCGGGCGCAGTGGTGTTGCTGGCAGCAGCGGGTTTCATCGCCTACGCTGCGGGCAACACCGGCCGCACCGGCACGACCGGCACCCGGCTGAACGCGCGCTTCGACAACGTGGGCACACTCGGTCCCGGCGCCGACGTGAAGATCGCCGGCGTCAAGGTCGGCGCCGTCACCAGCAGCACGATAGACCCGCATACGTTCCAGGCCACCCTGACCTTTACCATACAAGACGATATCAAGCTGCCGACCGACAGCAGCGCCACGGTCAGCACCGGTGGGCTGCTGGGCGGCTCGTTCCTGACGCTGACCCCCGGCGGATCGGAGAAGGTGCTGACGGACGGGCAGACGGTCGGCATCACCCAATCCGCCACCAACTTGGAAGACCTGCTGGGCAAGTTCATCTTCAACGTCGGCAGCCTCGCCGAGGCGACGCAGAAGTCCCTTGACCGCCAAGCTGTCCCGCCGGACGCCACACCGCCGGACGCCGCCCCAAAGTGACCGCGCCCGCCACCTGGCCCGGCGCCGACGGCGCCCCAATCTCCTGCCGCGAAAAGCTGCGCACGCTGGAGGAGAACCATCGTGAGGCCGCGCAGGTGCTGCAGGACGCCTTCGAGGACGCGCTGCTGATGGGCGTGGACGAGGCAGCCATGCGCGACATCCTGACCGGCCTGGTGGCCGGCCTGCGCAGCCCGAAGCTCGCCCGGCGCGCATGAGGCTGATGCTCGCCTTTCTGCTGCTGGCCGCGCCGCCCGCATGGGCGCAGGGCGCCGACAAGGCGCCCGCCGGCTCCGGCGCATGGCTGCCCCGGAGTACCGCGGAGCTAAGGGTGCTGGACAAGGTCCGCGCACAGCCCAGCACCCTGACCATCAAGACCGGCGCCAGCGGCACGTCGGGCTCCCTGACCATCACCGTCCGCGGTTGCTTCGTCCGGCCGCCGGACCAGCCCGCCGACTCCGCCGCGTTCCTGGATATCCAGGACAGCCGCCCCACCGGAACCGGCTTCCGCGGCTGGATGCTGGCAAACGCGCCGGCACTGAACCAAATGCAGCACCCGATCTACGACGTCCGCGTGGTGGCATGTCGCTAGAACTGCCACCGCCGGGCAGCACGGCTCTGCTGCTGGATATGGATGGCACCCTGCTGGACATCGCGCCGACGCCGGACGCCGTATGGGTGCCGGATGGCCTGGCCGACACCTTGCAGCGCCTGCGCAACCACCTGGGCGGCGCGCTCGCAGTCGTTACCGGCCGCCCCATCGAGCAGATTGACGCGCTCCTGCCCGGCATCCCCTACGCCATCGCCGGCGAGCATGGCGGTGCGATACGCCACGCGCCCGGCGACCCCGTCGTCCGCGCCGAGCTGCCGGACCCGCCAGTGGAGTGGGTGATGGAGGCTGCGCGCCTGGTCCAGGCGCACCCCGGCACGCTGCTGGAGCAAAAGCAGCGTGGCTTCGTCTTCCACTACCGGGCAGTGCCGGAGATGGGTCCGCTGCTGCGCGAGGCCGCGCTGGCGTTGATAGCACCCCAAGCCGGGCGCTTCGGTCTCATGGAGGCATCCATGGCCTGGGAGGTGCGTCCGCGCGGTGTGGACAAGGGCAGCGCGGTCGAGGCCCTGATGCAGGACTCGCCCTTCGCCGGCCGCCGGCCGGTGTTCATCGGCGACGACGTGACCGACGAGGACGGGATGCGCGCGGCCCGGGCGGTCGGCGGTGCCGGGCTGCGGGTGCCGGACATATTCGGCGGGCCGGCTGGGGTGCGGGCATGGCTGGCGCGGTGCGCGGATGCGCTGGATCGCGGAGCGGCGGAGTGGCCAGGGCCTGGGGCGTAGAGTAGATCGCAGTCCGGCTCGGACCTTCAGCGACAGCGCCTGGGCCTTGCAAATCTCCGGTCGCAAAAAAGTTAGACCGATATGCATCCAGGCTGGACGCATATCAATCAAGCGGGACAGCCGGGGGTCGGGTCATAGCCAGCATCGCAAAGGCGGAGCAGCGCCAACCGCGCGACGCAGCCACATTTTGCTGAAAGCGCGGCCGCGATAGGACCTCCTGGGTGAGAGTGCGTAACGGTATCGGGTGATATATCTCCATGCCATACGGCATTGAGACAATGACGGAGACCGCCAAGGTATTCTGGTCCGGACTCTCGCAAGCGGTGCGGTTACCACGGCGTTCCGAAATGACGCAGGCAAGGTCCGCATTCGTCGGCATGGCCGCTCTGCGATCCTGAGCCGGTCGCGCGGGACTGGACTTGGCCCGACGCTATGGTCGGCAGTGTCTCAGCTTGAATGTCAACTCGTAGTGGCAAGCGGCCCATCGGCTTTCGATTGCAAAAGGCTTTGAAGCGGACGTTGATGATATCACGACTGCTATCAATCAATCCCGCTGAATACGTCACAAGCCCGGAGGTCTAGAACTCGGTCCAGCCTTCCACGGCCGCATCCGGGGCCACTGTCGGTTTGGCACGGGTGGCGCCACGGCCCCCGCCTACCACCTTGAGCGCGATGGCTGAGGTTGCACGCAAAGCCAGCCTTGCCGGCCGGTGCAGCGGCTGCACATTCGTCGCAGTGGCCGCGAGTGCCGCGCCGATCTGGAACCGTTCGGTGAGCCGGACCAGTTTGGCGGTTTCGAGAGCCAGTGAGTGGCTGGCAGCCGTGCTTTGCTCGACCATGGCAGCGTTCTGCTGCGTCACCTGGTCCATCTGGTTGATGGCGGTGTTCACCTCGGCCAATCCCGACGCCTGCTCCTTCGCCGATGCCGCGATTTCCGAGACGGCCGAAGTAACCTCCGTGACCTGGGAAACAATCCGGACCAAGGCTTGACCGGTCTCACCCACCAGCTTGACGCCGATCCCGACCTGCTGCGCCGATGTCGAAATCAGCGCCTTGATCTCCTTGGCGGCCTGCGCCGAGCGCTGCGCCAAGGCCCGCACTTCGGACGCCACCACGGCAAAGCCGCGCCCGGCATCGCCTGCTCGCGCTGCCTCAACCCCGGCATTGAGCGCCAGTAGGTTGGTTTGGAACGCAATCTCGTCGATGACGCCGATGATCTGCCCGATCTCCTGCGAGGACTGCTCGATGCTGCCCATAGCCGCGACGGCCTGGAGCATGACCGCCCCCGATTGCTCGGCGTCGGCGCGTGTTTTCGAGACGACATCGTGAGCGTGCTTGGCGCCTTCGGCGGTCGTGCGCACGGTCGCAGTGATCTGGTCCAGAGCGGCTGCCGTCTGCTCCAGGCTCGCCGCCTGCTGCTCGGTGCGTCGGCTCAGATCGTCCGAGGCCTGACTGATCTCGCTCGTTCCCGACTGCAGGCCCGACGTGTTGCTGACGATGCTCTGCACAAGGCCCTGCAACTCGGTCATCGCGGTGTTCAGGTCGCTGCGCAGGCCCTCATAGGCGTCCGGCAAGACTGCATCCAAGCGGAACGTCAAGTCACCCGCGGCGAGGCGCTGCAGCCCCATGCCGATCGAACCGACCACCAGCTCTGCGGCTTCAGTCGCGGCGGCTCGTTCCGAGTCGAGGCGCACCCCCTCATCCTCCGCCGCACGCCGCCCCTGTGCCTCTGCCTGCTCCTGTTCCAAGGCGACGGCTTGCAAGGCATTGTCCTTGAAAACCTGCACCGCACCGGCCATCGTGCCGAGTTCGTCGCTGCGGCCCACGCCGGGAATTTCGACCCCAATCTCCTTCTGCGCCAGACGGCGCATGGCGACCGTGATCAAGCCGATCGGGCGTGAAATTCCTCTCCCGATGAAAAATGCAAGGATTGCACCAAGCACGAGCCCTGCGCCAGCAAGCAGTTCCTGTGAAAGAGATGTACTCGACACGATGGCGATAGTCGCTTTGCTGCCTTCGGTGTAATTGATCTTTAAAGCAACGACAGCCGGCGCCAGCTTAGCCTGCATATCGATGGAAAGCGGCCTCATTCCAGTGTCGTAAATCTCAATGCTCTTTAATTGAGCCTCGGAGAGCGCGGCAAACGCGGACGCGTATCCGGCGAGTGTGGAGCTAATTGACTCGATCAGCGATGCTTCCGCAGGGCTTGCAACCTGCTCGAAGTCTTTCAGGGCGCCCTTGGCTTTCCCGACGTTCGCTTGAAAGTTCGCGACGCCACCGCGGTCCCCGAGAGCAAGGAAGCGCCAGTTGGCGATCCGGACTAAACCGACCGCTGCCGTAACCAGAGACGCAGGCTTCTCTACCTCCTGTCTGCCCGAGGCATTGGCAGCCTCAAACAACCGGCTCGTGGCGGCGGAGAGTTCGTCGCCGAGGCCGAACAGCTTTGCCTTTTCAGCCGTCACAGTCGCGAGCTGCTGCGCGAACCGGTCAAAGTTCTCGTCGTGAGCCTCCAAGACCGGTTTGACGCTCTCATAGATGCGGCGCCGGTCCTCTGACACGGTAGTGGCAACGGCCTCTGTCAGAAGCACGCGCGCGCGGTTGGTGTGATCCTTCAGCTCCGACCGGGTGGCATCGTCGGGAAGTAACCGATACCGTACCTCGGTCCTACGGACAGCCTCGATCTCCCATTCCATTTCGAGGACGCGAGCAAGGTTCGCCGAAGTACCATCCATGACCCGGGCTTGGGTGCCAATCCCGGTAAGCTCGAATACGCTGAACCCTGTCAAACCAAGACTCAGTCCGATGATGACGGCAAAGCCCAGGTAGATGCGGGTGCGGATGATCATTTCTAGGACGCCCACCAATGTTCGGTCCGACACCGAGTTGACCGCTTACCTTCAAGTTATGGCTGCAAAGTTCTAAATCTGGGTTAAGGCCGGCATCCCGTTCCGCTGGGAGTAAATAGGGCGAGCCCCTTCCGAACGGGTAGTAGGCTACAACTCGCTATGCTGTTCTCGCGCTGTCTGCTGTCATGCGTGGTTTATCAGTCCACGACCGCCCGAGTTGGGTCGTAGGACGACTTTCAAACTGAGACACCATCCTATGGCCGGGCCATGTGAAGCCGACTTCGCCGATGCTGCCACGGAAGCGGCGGCGCAGTAGAGCCGGTCGGACCTAAACTTCGTTGGGTAAGGTTCTTGCTCGGCACCAATGCGGTCATCGGACTGTTGAGCGGAAACGCAGGCGTGCTGGCTGGCGTACGACGGCACGTTCCGGAGGATTTCGATATTCCGGCCGTGGCTGCTCACAAACTGTTCTATGGCGCCTACCGAAGCGCAAGGCAGGCGCAGAACTTGGCTTTGCCCGACGGATTACCCCCCGTCGTGCTGGAGTTTAAAGGAGGTTGCGTGGCAGTCCGGCAAGATCAGGGCGGCGTCGGCTGCGGCAGGAACACCCATTAGGTCCCTACGACGTGCTGATTGCTGGGCAGGCGTTGGCGCGCGGCCGGGTGCTGGTCACCCACAATGTGGGCGAGTTCTCGCAGGTGGATGGATCGCTGGTCGAGGACTGGCAAACCTGAAAATGCGCCGCATCATACGGTGCCGCAGCTATTGCTCTGTCCTGCCATGCGCTCATTGCCGAGAAGTCCCGCTCTGGGCATCCGGTCCCGGCTGCGTCCCTTTGCTTGGCTTTTTAGCGGGCCCTCGTGTTTAGGACCCGGTCCATCAACTCCCCCTTCACATCAAACGACGGCCGCACCCCAACGTCGCCAAGATGCGCCCCCACCCAGTCCTCCGCCGCCCGATACCCGGCGTCGAACAAAGCTGACAGCAGTGCCGCCGACGTGCTGCCCTTCGATACGAAGCCCAGCAACGCCTCGAACGCGTCATTGCGGATGGCGTGGAACCGTATGGGCTTATAACGGCCGTCATACGGCGTTCCGGCCGTCTTCATCTCCGCCAGCAGACGGTTGACCGCCTCGATGGCGTTCACCTCCAGCACGACCGAGGCGTTGAACGTCACCTCGTTCACCCGGTTCAGGATGGCCCGGGCGCTCCGCGGCGGAGCGTCCGTGCGCCGGACCGGGTTGACCAGCACCAGCAGCAGATCCTGCGCATACGGGATCAGCGGCGACAGCGCCGGATTGCCCAGGTAGCCGCCATCCCAGTAGGCCACGCCGTCAATCGTCACCGCCTTGAACTCGCTCGGCAGGCAGGCCGAAGCCCGCAGGGCGGCGGTGGACAACCCGGGCTGCGTAAAGATGGCGCGGGTATTGCCGGCCACATCCGTCGCCGTCACGAACAATCGCGGCCCGGCGGCGTCGTTCAGCGCCTCCACGTCGGCCGCGGAAAACGCCTGCTCGACCAGCGGCGCCAGCGCGTCGGTGTAGAACGGGTTCGTATAAGGCGAGATCACCAGCCCCACAGCTTCTGCCGCAATCGCCGCCGGCGACCAGTCCAGGTTGAACCCACCGAACGGGCTGGGCTCGCCGAAGATCAGGGCGTTGCCCGCCAGCATCCCCCGCCGGGCGAGGTCGGTCCAGAACGCCGCCAGCTTGCGCCGGGCCAGCTCCGGGCCGCCAAGGACCAGTCCGCTCACCGTCAGCGCCGCGTTGAACCCCCCGGCGCTGGTTCCGCTGATGGCGGAGAACCGCAGGCGCCCGGCGCCGACCTCCTGCAGCAGCCGGTCCAGCACGCCCCAGGTGAAGGCGCCGTGGGTGCCGCCGCCCTGCAGGGCCAGCGCCATGGACGGGACGCTTATGGGATGGCTCCTGGATGATGCATCACTTCTGCAAATGGATCATGCTGTGCGCCACGGTCCCCGCAGCGGGGAAGTTGGGCGTGGTCGCTCAGCCAATTCCTTACCCAAATGTGCGCCGGAATAACCGCAAGCCGTGCCAGATCGTCATGGCCAACTGCAAATCTCGACTCGTCCGCCAGCCGGACCTTATCCGCAAAGAAGCGTAAGGGCGAGTTGACTTGACCAATTCGACCAAGGGCAAGTTGTTCGACGCGGCTGCGAAGTCGTGCCAGGCACGCGGCCTTCTTCTCACCATCAGTCAGCGGGCTGGCAACAATGGATTTTCCATTCATTGACCATTTTCCAGTAGGAGGAGGGCAGGTCGAGGGTTGTCATCGCCAGCATCGGTCACTTCAGCCACTTCGCCGTAATCCGCGCCTGCTCCCCCGTTTCCGCGCTGATGTGCAGCCACTGGTCCACCCAAGCCTTGAGCACGGGGTCGCGCGGCAGCAGGTAGGCCAGCTCCGAGAAGTCGAACGGCTGGTCCGGATGGATCGCACAAAGCTCGGGGTGCAGGCGGGCCTGCAGCCTAGTTTCGACGGCATCGGTCATCATCACGTCGGCGTGCCCGGCCACCAGCTCGTCGAAGATGGCGGCGTTATTGGAAAACACCACGATCTCCGCCTGATGCACGTTGGCCCGGGCAAAGCGTTCGTTGGTGCCGCCGGGATTGGTGATGACGCGGGTGCCGGGCTTGTCGATCTCGGCCAGCGTGCCGAACCGGGCCTGGTTTGTGCAGAGCGCGATGGGCGTCTTGCCGGTCCGCATGACCGGCGCCGAGAACATCGCGCTTTTGGCCCGGTCCAGGGTGACGGTGATGCCGCCCATGCCGATGTCATACTTCCCATCCTGCAGGTCGGCCATCAGGGTGGGCCAGGCGGTCGGCACGATCTCCAGCCTGACGCCGAGCCCGCGGGCCAGGCTTTCCGCCATGTCCACGTCCAGGCCGGTGAAGGCGCCGGCGCCGTCCTTGACGGAGAAAGGACGGTAGTCGCCGGTCATGCCGATACGTACGGCGCCCCGGGCGATGATGGTGTCGAGCAGGCTTTGCGGCGCTGTTTGCGCCTGGACCGGCACAACAGCCAGCAGCAGCAGCGCGCACACGAGCAGCCCACGCCCGCCAAGCCGCCAAGGAGCCGCCTCCTTCTCCCTCTCCCTCCGGGAGAGGGCCGGGGTGAGGGGGCGGGCAAGCGCTGACCTCGGCCGCGAATAGCCGTGTCCCCAACACTGCCGCAGCACCCCGCTCCGCAGCCAAGACCCCCTCACCCCAACCCTCTCCCGAAGGGAGAGGGAGCCGTTGCAGTCCGTGCGGCCCGGG
>CAXTOB010000268.1:0-4183 GCA_964245505.1 uncultured Acetobacteraceae bacterium
GGGGGCGATGATTTTTTGCGGCAGGCGGGGCGATGGGACCGCGGGGGCGTCCCGCCTGCTGGGTGGGTGGCTGCGTTAGCCATGGGGCGCGGGACGGCGCGCGGCGAGGCGGGTGCGGTCCTCGGGTCCGGCCAGGGCGCGCGCCATTGATTGCGCCTGGGTGTAGGGGGCGGTGCCCGCCATTGCCGCAGGCGGTAGGGAGGCTGCGGTCTGGACCGGGCCTTCGCTGCCATTCTCGGGCAGGAGGAGGGCGGTGCCGGCGATCACAGTCGTTGAGCCGGCGGCAGCGAAGGCGGGATAGGCGTTGCTGCCGCCACCGGCGTCGGTGCCGCCCCCGCGGATGATGTGCGCCGCTGGCGGCGTTTCCACCGCGGCGGGGCTGTTGCTTTCGGCCAGGGTGGGGCGGCTCAGTGCGAGCGTTGCCGCGAGTGCGGCTGCAAAACGGATAGGTGTCATGGATGCCTCCAAATGGAGGACGCCGTCAGGCCGATTTGGCGGGGTCCGGCGCCTCAAGCCCGGCAACTCGGGGTTGCCGTGGTGATGACCGGATTGGGCCTGGGTTTATTCGGGCCGCCTCGGAATCAGGAAGGCCTTTGCTGCAACCGGCATTGGTTAGCTGACGGGCTGCGCGAACCAGGACACGTTTAGGCTGCGCAGAGGGGGCAGCGCGCGGCCAACCGGGCTGGCGGAGCGCCATTTCCTACCCGTGGCCCGTCGCTCTCATCTGCAAGCGCACCATCATCACGAGCCGCTTGCGGCGTGGCAATCCAGCGGCTGATAGGGCTGCCGGTGCCGCCCTGGAGTGCCGCGGCGCTGCACGCCTTGCATTGACGGGATAAGGTCATCACGGGTGGCGGCTGGTTTTGCCTGCGAAGCGTCCTGCCTTGAACGGGATGGCCAAAGCTGCCTGCCCCTACTCCGCGGCCAGGCTCGATGCCGCCTGCATCCCGCGCCACGCGGCGTCCAGCCCCTGCCCGAACCGGCTGCACATCGCGGCGATCTCCGCCTCGTCGATGATGAGCGGCGGGGTGAAGGCGATGCGGTCGCCGATGGCGCGCACGATCAGGCCGGCGGCCTCGCATCCCGCCTGGACCCGTAGGCCTATGCCCGCGCTGGCCGGGAATGGGGCGCGGGTTGCCTTGTCTGCCACCAGCTCGACGCCGGCGATTAGGCCGACGCCGCGCACGTCGCCGACCAGGGGGTGGTCCGCGTAGGCCGCCAGCCCTTCCAGGAACGCGGGGGATACGGACCGGACGTGGCCGACGATGTCGCGCTCCTCGTAGATGCGCAGGGTTTCCAGGGCGACGGCGCAGGCGACGGGATGGCCGCCATAGGTGTAGCCGTGGCCGAAGCTGCCATGGCGCCGGCTGGCCTCCAGCATCGCCTCGTGCACTCGGGCGCCGACCATCAGGGCGCTGATGGGTTGGTAGGCGGAGGAGAGCTGCTTGGCGCAGCTCACCATGTCCGGCTGCAGGCCGTAGGTGTCGCAGCCCCACATGTTGCCGGTGCGGCCGAAGCCGCAGATGACCTCGTCGGCGATGAACAGGATGTCGTATTTCCGTAGCACCGCCTGGATGCGCTCGAAGTAGCCGCGTGGCGGGGTGATGGCGCCGCCGCCGCCCTGCACCGGCTCGGCGAAGAAGGCGGCGATGGTTTCCGGGCCTTCGGCGACGATGAGGGACTCCAGGCTGTCCGCCATGCGCTGGCTGAACGCCTCCTCGGTTTCGCCGTCTTGCGAGAAGCGGTAGTAGTTCGGGTTGTCGGTGTGCAGGAAACCTGGCAGCGGCAGGTTGAAGCCGGCGTGCATGTGCGGCTGGCCCGACAGGCTGACGCTGGCGACGGTGTTGCCGTGGTAGCCGCGGACGCGGCCGATCATCTTGGTGCGCTGCGGCTGTTCTTGGATGCCCCAGTAGAGCCAGGCCAGCTTGATGGCGGCGTCGTTAGCCTCGGACCCGCTGCACTGGAACAGGACGCGGTGCATGCCGGCGGGGGCGACGGAGAGCAGCTTTTCCGCCAGCTCGACGGCCGGGGTGTGACCTTTTTGGAAGAAGGTGTGGTAGTACGGCAGCTCCAGCATCTGCTTGTGCGCGGCGTCGGCCAGGCGGCGTTCGCTGAAGCCGAGGCTGGCGCACCACAGGCCGGCCATCGCCTCGATGTATTCGCGGCCCTCACTGTCCCATACCCGGCAGCCCTCGCCGCGCTGGATGATGACGGCGCCGTCGCGGGCGTGGTGGTCCAGGTTGGTCTGCTGATGGACCAGGGAGGCGATGTCACGGGAGTGCAGGGAATTGGGGGTCATCGGGGGTCTCCTTACATTCTTTGAGAACGCCTCACATCAAGCATCGGTCCTGGCACGTCGGTTTTACCAGACGCCATGAAGTTTTTGTCATGTTCCGTAGCGCCCGTCAGGTCTACGCTTCCGAAATTTCTAACCAAGATCGCTTCGGTTTGTTGGTATACCTTGCGATGCTTTAACAAGGCTCCTGTGCAGCCCAGCTATCCCTGCATTAGCGCAAGCAACCGCACCAAATCGCGCAAGTTGCCGGCACCTAACTTGTCCTGCGCCCGCTGTAGCAGCGTGCGCACCGTGCTGATTCGGACCTGCCGCGCGTCCGCGATCTCCTGTGGGCTCATCCCCCCACAAAGCGCCACTGCCACCTCCACCTCAGCCCGCGTTAACCCGAACAGCATCATCCCGCGCCGTTGCAGCACTCTGCCATTTTCCTCATACAGCGGGCGCAGCAGGAGCAGCACCCGACCCCTCGGCTGGCCCATCCGATCGCATAAGCTCGGCGGCAGCGGCGACACCATGGCAAGCACAGCCCCAGCCCCTAGGTGCAGCAGCAAAACGCCGCCCGTCCCACCACGGGCGGCATCGGCGACAGTCGCGTGGAGCTGCCGGGTCTCAGTCGGCAGCGGAACGGCAAACATGCGGTTTGATGTCTGCCGCAGGCTTAGTCCCACGCCAGCTGAGTCCATTTTTTCCGCTTGTGTGTTTACCAGCTGCACCCGCCCGTGCCCGTCCAGCACGGCGGCCGCGGTGCCAAATGCTTCCAGCACCGCGCCGACAGCCGCAGATTCGACCGCAGCTGCCGCCTCTGTCACCTGTGACCGCAATTGTAGCGCTCGCCGGACATGCGGCAGAAGCTGGGCCAGCCGCCTCAGCTCGTCGTCGGCGAATTCGCTCCGGTTACGTGCCCGATGCACCGCCAGCATGCCTAGCGTCTGCCCCGCTGCCTGACCCAACGGCAGCATGGCACCGGCAATATGGAACGTGCCTACCTGTTTGCCGAGTTCGTTGTAATACACGCTGCGGGCCAGGGTGGCGTCATCAACAAGGCTAGAACCACGGATAGCAGTATTAGGCGGCATGTGCCGGACATGCGCCACCCAGGGGTCGTGGGCATGGTAGTGGGCGGCATAAAGGGTCATAGCCTCTCTCGGCACGTTGGTCAGCATCCTGTCAACAATCCCGCCCTGGCGCGTGTCCAACGTCCAGAGCACGGCCGACGCACCGCCCACCAGCCGTGCGATCCCTTCGGGCAGCCGAGCCGCTACGTCAGGGGCGATTGCGGCCGAATATAAATCCCCCACCAGCTCGTCCCACTCGACTGTAACCCGGTGCACGGCCTGGCCTCCTCTCCGCCCCATCAGTTGCGAACATAACAAGATTTTCTGCCGTGTCCCTAAATCTCGGGACGACACCTTCAGACACCTGCGCCAGGCTGACGCTTGTTGTTAAGGCCAACCATGCACAAAGGAGATCGTAGCGTGTCAAGAACCTGCCTGCACGTCGCCATCGGGATGCTCGCACTGATCGCGACTGCTCAAACGGCCAACGCCGAGCAACAATGTTTCGGCGCCGGCTCCGAACGCTATTGCCGTGACGTCCGCTCCGATGGTTCGGCCCCTCCCGGTTATCGCTACCAGCCCCCATACAATCCCAACGACCCCAACCTCGCCCAGGGCGGCGCACGTACTACCCCGCTTTACAACTCTCCCGATAAGCTACGGGGAATTTTGACCGGCAGGCCAAGCCAGTAACGGCAATCCAGGAAAGGAACAAACCATGAAACCTATCATTGCGCTGATTGCTTGCGGTTGCCTTTCTACCAGCCTGGCAGCACTCAGCCCTGCTACCGCCGGTGGGTCCCCGTATCCTGGCCAAGTCAAGGACGGCGAA
>CAXTOB010000268.1:4283-6331 GCA_964245505.1 uncultured Acetobacteraceae bacterium
CAAGTCAAGGACGGCGAAACTGGTTATAAGGCTGGTTGCTCACTGGCCCCCTCGCTATATGCTCTCTCTTGCAGAAAGTTGCCCGACGGCAAGCAGTTCGTCCCGCCTCCCCCAGCGACGACCATAATCAACAGCGACTCAAACCGGGGATCACTCTAACGGGCATCCAGCAATCAGCGCAACGGCAAGCCTCGCCTTTTTCCAATTTGACAATCATGCGGTGATCACGTTCATGCTGAAAGCTAAGCTACACACGGCGACCGCCGCAGCATCTACCCGACGCTGGTCAGCTCTCGCGCGTGCGACCACCACAGCTTTTTGCATCCTAGGTGCGCCGGCTCCGCACGCCCAAACCTACTTCAACAATTTTCACGGTGGATGTCCCGGCGCAAACTATCGCAAGACCCTGATTACCAAAAACTTGATTGGCACATGGCACTCGTCAGGCGAGCAAGAAGAGGTCTTTGGTGCCATCGTACACTACACAAGTGCTAGTACTGGCGACGATCGCGTGACTCATTGCAATGGATGCTGCAAAAAGACCTATGAGTATGATGCAACGATCCGATTCTCACATCTCGATGCGTTTGGTAATATTGTGGGCCGTTATGAAACCATCATCAGCCAGGCGAAAGTAGAGCCAGACCCAGCCTACCTAGCCCGCCACGACCTGGTCTACCGGGTAGATTGCGGTGCTCCCCCATCGAGCAGTGCAGGAACCGCATCCGTAGGTTTTGAGGTCCGTTCTCTCCAGGCTGAGCACGGCCTATGCGAGCTTTCCCCCATGGTGCTGATCTATAACGGAGAAGACAACGGTACTTTTATCAACATGACGGGACCACAAAGCTTCAGGCGGTCTGACGACCGAATTTACAGAAAGGAGTGACACCGTGCTTGGGAAGCCATTCAGGTTAGCGCTTCCACCAGGGTCCACGCAGCCCGCCAGCGTCAGAATTGACGTGCGCGCGAAACTGAACAATACTTGGAACAGACTTGAAAACTAAGCGACACTTCGCCAATTCGACGCATCTACCGTTGATAGCCCCAATTCAAGGCGGCTTTCACCTTTTGATATGCTGGTTTCAGTGAAGCATTTTGCGTCCCTTTGGCGCCTGGTGGCAGAAGTGCTGCACGTTCCACCCTTCGCCGACAACGCCATTTGCTCACTCTAATCCTCGCTCATCGCCCAGATCAGCGACAAGACGCGCTCGCGCATCGCGACGAAGTCCGGGTTGCTTTTGACCACCCGTATCCCAGCGTCGGCCATGTCGCGGGCGAAGGGCACCGGGATGCGCTCGACGATGCGGCCGGGGCGGGGGGACATCACCACAACCTCGGTGCCTAGGTAAACCGCCTCTTCGACGCTGTGGGTGATGAAGACGACCGTCATGCCTGTGCGGCGCCAGACCGCGTGCAATTCTTCCTGCATGCGTTCTCGTGTTAGCGCGTCCAGGGCGCCGAAGGGTTCGTCCATCAGCAGGACCTTCGGCTCGTTGCAGAGGGCGCGGGCGATGGCTAGGCGTTGCTGCATCCCGCCCGAAAGCTCGTAGGGGTAGCGGTCGCGGAACTCCCATAGGCCGACGGTGCGGAGCCAGGCCTCGACCCGCTTGGCGGTGCCGGGGTCGCGGCGCATCCGTGGGCCGAAGCCGGCGTTGGCGGCGACGGTCATCCAGGGGAACAGCGCGGCCTGCTGGAACACCACGCCGCGGTCTGGTCCTGGGCCGTCCACTTGGCGGCCGTCGAGGCTGACGGTGCCTGTCGTTGGCTCCAGGAACCCGGCTAGGGTTTGCATCAGGGTGGTCTTGCCGCAGCCGGAGGGGCCGACGATGCAGATGAAGCTGCCTTCGGGGAAGGCTAGGTCTGCATGTTCGAGCGCGTGGACCGCGGACGGCCCTTGGCCGTAGCGGACGGAAACGCCGGCGAAGCTGACGAAGTCGGGCCGGGTCATGGTGGCCGGCGGCATGTCCATGCTATCGCGCCGTCACTGCGACGGGCGTGGTGGCGCGGCGGTCCAGGGGCCGGCGGGACCTTGTGTTGGCCCTCGCGGC
>CAXTOB010000268.1:6341-7994 GCA_964245505.1 uncultured Acetobacteraceae bacterium
CGATGACGGCCTGTAATCTCACGCCGTCGCCTTGACGATGAAGAGACTGTACGTTGGCCCTCGCGGCACCCGGGTTGCCGCGCCGCAAACGGCTTGCGACGACGGGTTCGGGGGTCGGGTTCGCGGTTACGGCCTGTAATTTCACGCGGTCGCCTTGACGATGAAGTCCGTGTTGATCGCCTTCTGGAACGCGTCCAGGCCCGGCGCAGTGCGAATGCTCCGCTGCTCCACCAGGAAGTCGGCCGTGCTTTTCAGCGTTTCCGCGAACTTGCCCGGCGTTTCCTTAGTGCCCAGCCAGCGCGCGCTGGCCTGGTCGGCCAACGGCACGAAGTCGTACTCCTCCATGTCGGACTTGGCGGTCGCCGTGCTGACGCCGGCCTGCTTGCCGACGATCTCCGCGGCCTCGTCCGGCTTCTGCCGCCACATGTCCAGCGCGCGACCGTAGGATTTCAGGAAGCCCACCACTGCATCCGGGTAGGACTGCGCGAAGGCAGTGCGGACGACGATCAGGTCGGCGATCACGTATCCCGCCTTTTCCAGCGCCTCGGAGGTCTTGTACAGGCTGCCGCCGGCGTCGAGCAGCTTGCTCTTGGCGGGAGACCAGACGTAGGCGCCGTCGATGTCGCCCTTGGACCAGGCTGCCTGGATCGCGGCGGGCTTCATGTCCAGCACCGTCACGTCGCGCTGGGTCATGCCGTTGGTCTTGAGGAAACCCAGCAGGCGGAAGTGGCTGGTGGAGCCGAAGGGGGTTGCCAGCTTCTTGCCCTTGAAGTCGGCGGGGGTCTTGAGGCCGGCGCTGGTGCGGACGACCATTTCTTCCGCCGGGCCGATGTTGTCCACCATGCCGATCAACTGGAACGGCAGGCCCTGGGAAATGCCGGCGGCGGTGGCGACGGAGCCGGTGGCCAGGCCGATGTCGCAGCTTCCGGCGACGATGGCGGTGTTGATCTCGGCGCCGCTGCCCATCTCGGTCCAGTTGATCTTGGAGCCTACGCCCTCATCGAACCAGCCCAGGCCCTTGGCGATCATGGTCGGCTTGGTTTCGGTGAAGAAGCCCAGGTTCACCTTGTCGGGCATGGCCGCACGTGCCCGCCCGGCAAAGCCCAGCGCGCCCATACCAACCAGCGCCGTGCGCCGCGTCGTTACTAAACCCATGCTGTTTCTCTCCGGTTAGCGCCCAGCCCAATGCACGACACGCCGCTCGATCAGGAGCAGGATGCGGTCTATCGCCAGGCCGGCCACCCCGATGATCAGGATGCCGGCGAACACGTAGTCCGACCGCAGGAACCGCCCGGCGTCCAGGATCATCCAGCCGATGCCGTTCGACCCGGCGATGATCTCGGCGGCGATCAGCGTGCCATAGACGATGCCGGCGGCCAGCCGGGCGCCGGTCAGGATTTCCGGCAATGCACTGGGCGCGATCACATGCACAAAAATTTGCCACGGCGAGGCGCCTAGCGCCTGGGCGGCGCGGATGCGTTCCGGCGGCACGTTGCGCACGCCGTCGCGGGCGGCGACGGCGGAGACCGGCAGAGCCGCCAGGAACAGCATGGTGATCTTGCTGCTCTCGCCGATGCCGAGCCAGACGATCAGCAGCACCAGGTAGGCGAGCTGCGGCAGCGGGCGCAGGAACTCGATGAACGGGGCCGCGGC
>CAXTOB010000268.1:8004-8303 GCA_964245505.1 uncultured Acetobacteraceae bacterium
CGGCGGCGTCGAGCCAGCGGACCGTGCCCATGCCTAGCCCGAGCAACGTGCCGACGACCGCCCCGGTCACGAATCCGGCGCCGACGCGCATCAGGCTCATGCCGATGTGCTCGCCCAGGCTGCGGCCCTTGTAGCCTTCGTCGAATAGTTCCTGCAGGCCGGACCATAGGTCGGCCGGGCTGGGCAGGAAGAGGTCGCGGACGAAGCCGCCGTTGGTCGCGGCGACCCAGGCGGCGGCTACGACCGCCATTGCGAGCAGGGTGATGGCCCAGGATGGGATGGTTCGGGATGGGATGGTC
>CAXTOB010000269.1:0-8299 GCA_964245505.1 uncultured Acetobacteraceae bacterium
GCCGCGGCGGCTGAAGCCGGTGCGGCGGTCGATCTCTCGCATGATGGTCCTCCCTTTTTTCTAGGCCGGCAAAGTTGGCTGCTACAAGGGCCTTGCACTACGGTTCTGCCGTTTTGCAGGAGATGAGGAATGGGCAGGACATCGGCGCGGCCGCGGCCAGATCGGGAGCGTGTGCTGGTCCCGGCGCGCAGGCTTTGCCTGGCGTGTGGCGGGGCGATGCGGGTCCGCTACGAGAACCGCCGCACGTTGGTGCTGCTGTCCGGGCCTGTGCGGCTGCGCTTGAAGGTCCGCCGGTGCGAGCGCGAGGGCTGCGCCCGCCGGCACGTGCCCTACCGGCCCGAAGCTGAGGGCGCCATGGCGCTGGCGCAGCACGAGTTCGGGCTGGACGTGGTGGCGCTGGTGGGCACGCTGCGCCACCACGGCCACCGCAGCGTGCCGGAGATCCACGCCGCCCTGCGCGGGCGCGGGGTGGAGATCGCCGAGCGCAGCGTGACCAACCTGCTGGACCGCTACGACGAACTGCTGGCGACGTCGCTGACCGACAGCACGCGGCTGCGGACGGTGCTGGCTGGGCAAGGGCGGGCCATCCTGGCGCTGGACGGCATGCAGCCGGACGTGGGCCACGAGGTGCTGTCGGTGGTGCGCGAGTGCCTGTCGGGCGAGGTGCTGCTGGCGCGCAGCCTGTTGTCGGGCACCGCGGGCGACCTCGCACCGCTGCTGCGCGAGGTGGCAGACGCGATTGGCGTGCCGGTCGAGGGCGTGATCAGCGATGGCCAAACCTCGATCCGGCGCGCGGTGGCGGCGGCGCTGCCTGGGGTGCCGCACCAGCTGTGTCAGTTCCACTTCCTGCGCGAGGCGGCGAACCCGGTCTATGAGGCGGACCGCCATGCCAAGAAGGAGCTGAAGAAGCAGGTGCGCGGGGTGCGCCCGATCGAGCGGGCGGCCAAGGGGTGCGACGATGCGCAATCTATTGCGGTGCGCGGCACCTGCGCCGCGGTGCGCAGCGCCATCACCGACGACGGCCGCGCGCCGCTTGCCGCGCTGGGGCTGAAGCTCAAGGCGCGGCTGGACGCGGTGGCGGCCAGCTTGGACCGGGTGGACGCAAAAGGGGGCTTTCGGCACCACTCGCGCAGCTGCGCCAGCTGATCGACCGCGGTCTGGAGCGCACGGCGCCGCTGTGGCCGGATGTGGAGCGCGCCTACGCCTGGGTGCATGTGGCAGCGCGGGTGCTGGGCAACGAAGGGGGTGAGGACGCCACCACTGTCCGGTGCCGCTTCAACGGGCTGGTCGGGGCCATGCGCCGGCACCGAGATTTGGCTGGCGCGCTGGCGCCTGCCATCGACCACTTCGCCAAGGTCGCCCGCAGCTACCGCCCCGGGCTGTTCCACTGCTACGCCGTGCCAGGCCTGCCGCGGACCAACAACGGCCTGGAACAGCTGTTCGGCTCCCAGCGCTACCACGAGCGGCGCGCGACAGGGCGCAAAGCCGCCTCGCCGGCTGCCGTGCTGCGCGGCGAGGTGCGCCTGATCGCCGCCACCGCGACCCGCATACGCCCGCCCAGCGGGCGGCGAACTGGGCCGCGTCGACCGGCAGGCATGGAGCGAACTGCGCCACCGCCTCGACCAGCGCCGATACACACGGACGCTGCGCACCCGGTTCCGCCGCAACCCGGAGGCTTATCTGGCCGAACTGGAACAGCAAACCTGCCAGCCGACTTTGCCAGCCTAGTTTTTTTGGCAGTGCAGCGCGTCGAGCGTGACGATGGTGCTACCAGCGACGTCGAGTTCGGCCCGCAGCGCCTGCGCCGCCGGGATCTCGTTGGACTTCTCGGTGACGTCGACGTGGGCCAGCACCAGCGCGGTGTCGGTGGCGAATGCGCTGAGGACTTGCGCGACGGCACGATCGTTGAACTTGTCAAAACTGCTGCGCAGCGTCTTGCCGTCCAGGGCAATGCTGCCCAGTCCCTGGGTTTCGTCCGCAGCTTGCAGCAGCGCGGCATGACGACGGAAAGCCACTTCCACCGCAGCCGAGTCCAGCCCCTGGAGGACATAGCGGACAGCGGTGTGCGCGGGCGCTCGCTTCCATGTCAGCGAAAAGGCCGCGTTCAGCCAGTGGCGGTGGACGTCGATGAAGGTGACAACGCCACGATAGGAGTTGCAGCCGGTCACGATGGCCAGAATGGAGAACAGCAGCAGCACGTGGGGCAGCTTGTAAACCTGCCCTTGCGCCCGACGCGGATCAGGAACGTCTGCCAGCACGTCCAGCAACGGCGAAAACAAAGCCACGGCAACCTACAGCCCAGGTGCCGCCGCAAAGGTCAGACATTGGCCGCCTCGGGTATCCCTTTTGCGATCAGATGCCTCACTTCATCCCGCTTGTGTGGCAGGACGAACCCAGTGATGCCAAGCCTACAGCGTTGAACAGCCCTGGCACCTTTCCAGGCAACTGAATCCATTCGTTCGACGACGACCAGTTCCAGGTGGGCGAGACGTTCGACGAGTCCAGCACGGTGAGCCTTTGCCAGTGCCAGATCATCCCTGGTTGACCGGCCTACTCATGGGTTGAACCGCACCGTTCACGGAATGGCGTGATCTTTTGAAGGATTGCGACGCAGGCGGTCCGTGATCTTTTGAAGGGGGAGGGTCGCCTTAGGCCAGCCGCACCAAGGATTTCGCTACTGGGGGTTTGGACGGATGGAGCACGACGCCCTTGTCGGTGATGTCCACACGGGCTTCGGGATAGACGGCCAGGGCGAGCTTCAGGTTAGGCAGGAACCGGGCACGGAAGTTGTCGAGGCGCGAGAACCCCGCGCCGAACTGGCTCATGAGCGCGCGCCAGGTAACGGGCTTTGGCGATGCTAGGGAATGGAGCCGGTAGGCAAGCCAGGCGTAAGCGTCGAGGGCTTGGCTGTTGTTGCTCACAGCCCGGATGGCAGCTTCCTCGAGCGGCACTGGATGGCGTTGAAGCTGCTCGTAGAAACCTGCCGATAACGTGACCTTCTCTGTGAATTGGCTCTTGACGATGGACCCGTCCTCGGGCTCGTCGAGAAATAGCGCGGTATCCACAATGCTTTGGTTCATCAGTCCCGTCGCGCCAGCGGATTTCACCCTGAAAGTCAGCCTACACAGGGCCAGTCGCTCGGATTGTTCCCTAACGGCGCGCACGTTTGGGCCGCCAGCGGGAATGCCCAGTCGTCCCAGCCAAGACCGCAGGCTGCCCCCGAGTTCTATCTCGCGGCTGCGGCTCCTGATGGCCTGGGACTGGAGGAAAATCAAGATGAGGCGGGCTCGTGAGCCATAGGGAACGCCGACCGGGATGGGCTTACCAGCGTCACCTGGCCGCATTCCGGGTTCCACGATGAGTGTCGTGTGCTCAGACTGGATTTGCCAGCCGTCGGCGTCAGGAAGGCGCCTGTGGGGAAGGGCGGCTTGGCACCACCCGGAGTATAGGAATCCAATGGCGGTATCCTCGTCGGTCATGTATGCCGACGCGGCCTCGACCTCGCCTCGATCATGTCCGAAGTCGAGTGCCGCTTGTCTGCCTCTGTCTGCAATGAGCTGATGCACCGTTCCCATGCATCGAAGTTTGGATCGGAACCAGCGTCGTTGTCTCTGTGATATTTTGAAGGACCAGCTACTAGAAGAGATTACTTGCAGACTCTAATAGTATGTTCTTCAAAATAACTCGGGATAAGTTTCGTAAGTCATTGTTTTGGCGTCGTCGCCCGACCGGCCCGTCCCTTCAACATATCACGCTCCGGCCTACAATATATCACGCCCCGGCTGTGGGCGACTCAGGGTTCACTCCTACAAGATATCACACCGCAAGGGGAATCTTGGTCGCGACCCTTCAAAACAACATGGCGACTCGGACCTTTGTGAGATGCTCTGCAAGCGGGTCGGCGATGACCCATATCAGGCGTGGTTCGAAACCGGGTCACATGTGCAGCCGGGTTGGCGCTGCCGGGATGGGTGATGGCACCCTCGGGCTTTCATCGGTGGTGCGAGCATGGATCGAGGCGTTGGGGCGGCGGCGAGGCTGCCCGAGGGTGACCGCTAGGAGCTAGCCATTCAGGCGCTGGCGCGGTCGGAGGCGGTCAGCGACCTGGCCGCCCGGCACGGGGTCAGCCGCAAGTTCGTCTACCGGCAAACGCACAAGGCTCGCGAGGCGCTCGACGAGGCCTTCTCGCCCGCCGCGCCGGACGGCGAGGAGGCGCTGTTCGAGCTGGCGGTGACCGAGACCTGGCTGCGCCAGCTCATCGTCGGGCTGGTGCTGATCTGCCGCGCCTCGTATCGCGGCCTGGTCGAGTTCCTGCGCGACCTGCTAGGCGTGGCCGTCAGCGTCGGCTGCGTGTCGGCTGCGTTCACGACGTGCTCCAGGCTGTGACACGGCAGGCGAGCGCGATCAACCGCGACCAAGACCTATCGGGCATACGCGTGGGCTTGCACGACGAGCTCTTCCAGGGCGCCACGCCCGTGCTGGCCGGCGTCGATGCGGCGTCGACCTACTGTTATCTTCTCGCCGCAGAGGACCGCCGCGACGCCGACACCTGGGGCGTGCACCTGCTCGACGCTGCTGTTCAGGGGCTGCGGCCCGAGTACACCATCGCCGATGCCGGGCAGGGCCTGCGCGCCGGGCAGAAGGCGGCCTGGGGTGAGACGCCGTGCCATGGCGACGAGTTTCACATCCATCACCGCTGCGCGGGGCTGGCCGACATCCTGCGGCGCATCGCCCAGGGTGCGACGTCGCGGCGCAAGGCGCTGCAGGCCGTCCCATTGAGCAAATAGGACGGCGACGCGTGGGCGATAGCACAACAGTTTAGCGGGTCATCCGGCGCTGCTGAACGGTTTATCGAGTCTGCTGAACGAATAAACGAGATCTGACACCTCTGTCGCGTGTCCCTAGATCGTCATACGCCAACCAGCACAATTTCAGTCGCTTACGTGATCCGTAGATCGCCATAAATCCCCTAGATCGCAAGACAAATCTCCTGGTTCGCTGTAAGCGGCAACAGCGAGGGTGCATGGGAAGGGCCGCTTGCCCGTGCCAAGGCGCTCCGCTTGCAGCAGCAAGCTGCGAACAGAGGAGGGATCCCGGCGCGTGCCGTCCCGCGGCTGCGATGCTTCCGGCGATCCCGACCAGCCAGTGCTAACCGGACTGGCGCGCCGCCCGGCGTAGGAGGTCCTGCTCGCTAGCTCTCCCGCTTGCGGGCCGATGCACGGCCTGGTGCAGGTGCTCCACCGTTCGTCGTATGGCGAACCAGGACACTTTTATGGTGATCCAGGGCACTTCCTATGGTGATCCAGGACACTTTCGCGGCCTGGAGGCCGTTCTGGCCGGAGATTCCAGCGATCTTGGCACCGCGACACGCGACACAGGTGATGTCCGCCCCTCCCCGCCCTACCTAGGCGCGATAAATGCAGTTATCGCGCGTAGCGCAATTCTATGGGTTGCCGACGCCGGACCGCCCGCCGATGCTGCTTGGCAATGCCCCGACCCGTCCGCACACCCCCGCGCTCCAGCCTCCTGCGCCGCCTTGCCGGATCTGCGTAGGGCCATGTCCGCGTACCTCGCCCAGCTCCGCCTCACCGCCTTCAAGAGCTTCGCCGACCCGGCGACCCTCGACGTCCTGCCCGGCCTCACCGGCCTGGTCGGTCCCAACGGCTGTGGCAAGAGCAACTTGGCCGAGGCGCTGCGCTGGGCCATGGGCGAGGGCCGGGCCGGCGCGCTGCGCGGCGACGCCATGGACGACCTGATCTTCGCCGGAACCGGGACCCGCCCCGGCCAGGATGCGGCCGAGGTGACCTTGACCCTGGAGGGCCGCTTCCCGCCGCCCTTCGCGGACGAAACCCGGCTGCGGGTCGCCCGGCATGTGAACCGGCTCGCACCCGTGACCCCGCCCAACTCACTGCTTAGTGTATTGAATTGACTTAGTAAAGTGGACTTAGGGTGGGGTCACCGCCGGCGCCGGTTGTGACCCCACCCACCACGGCTTTCTACTTTGTAGATCAACCACTTGAAGCGTTTCGGGAAGGGGTCATCGGTCGGCGCTGATCTACACCTGTGGACAGGTTGCAGCATGGTGCGGCAGTCTATGGGCAGCCTGCGGCCTGGAGTGACAATTGAGCGGGCCGACCACCTCGACTGGAAAGCGAAGCCTGGGGCAGGAAGCAGTGGACGTCGCCATGCCGGCCAAGTCGCCGCGTTACAACCGCAGGTGCCAGGCTCCTGGGAGCGTTCGGCGTCATCGCCGCTGGCGGTCCGGCGTGGGCGCATGAAGGCGGCTTCGACGGCGGCAGGGGCGCCGCCATCGGTGCATGAGCCGAGGAAGCCTGCTTAGAATCGCCGGACGCGGCGCTGAAGAGACAACGAGCTCACTTCCGCCCGTGGGCCAAGCTCCCGGACGACAGAGGTGGCCGGGAGAATTCAGACAGGTCGTTAAGTGGATTTTCTGCCTGAGCGCGGCGAGGATGCCGCGGATCAGGAGCAAGAATGACCAAGCGAGCACGCCGGAACCACAATCCGGCTTTCAAGGCGAAGGTGGCGCTGGCAGCCATCAAGGGCGAGAAGACGCTGGCTGAGTTGGCGCAGTTATATGACGTTCATCCCAACCAGATCACGGCATGGAAGGCGCAGCTGCTTGAGGGGGCAGCCGGGGTGTTCGGGTCCGGCCCTGCGGCCAAGGAGGAAGCGCCAGTGATCGACGTGAAGACGCTGCATGCGAAGATCAGCGAGTTGAGGCTGGAGAGCGATAGCATCCGGCAGCACCATCCCTAATGCAACTGGCTACCTTGGTAATTGCTCACCCCACTGGCGCTGCAGTTTCGCGGTCTGACGTGGTTGCCAGCACGTTCCGAAGGTCGCCGAGGACGGAGCGGCCATTTGCCTTGGCGGTGCTGACCACGGAGCGAAAGGCGGCGTAGGTTTGCGCGCCCCATTCGGAGCGGAAGCCGTTTGTCACCTTGCGGAAGATCACGCTCGGGCGTAGCGCGCGCTCGCAGGCGTTGTTGGTGGCGGGCACGTCGCGGTCGGTGACGAACATGAACAGATGCTCGCGGTCGCGGGCGATGCGATGACGCAGCTTCTCGGCGGCCTCACCCCGGCGCGGCAGCAACAACACCCGGTCGAGCCTGCGGTCCAGGTCAGCGCGATATTGCGCCAGCGTGCTATCGCGCAGACGATCGCGTCGCTGGCCGATGGCGATCGCGCGCAGCAGCAACCGTTTGAACGCTGTTGCGAAGCTCTCGTCGCCGCAGTCGGCCGCGTATTGGGCGTCGCGGAGCAGATGAGCGAGGCAGACCTGCCAGATGTCGGCGTGGCCGCGCTGGCTGCCCAGGCTGTCGGAGATCCATACCCGCGGCCGCACGTCGCCAAACAGCGCGCGCACCACGCCGGCGCCGCGGCTGGGCCGGATGATGTGCAGCACGCAGGCGCCGGTCACAAACACCCATTCCCAGCAGGTCTTCTTCATCACCCGCACCGAGGTCTCGTCCGACGCCACCACGTCCGAGGCCGTGACCCGCGTCGCGATCGCCGACGCGGCAGCTTGCAGCGGCGCCTGCGCGCGGGCGAGGATGTTGCAGATCGCCCCCTCGCTTATCGGCAGGCCGAACACCTCGCCGAACACCAGGCGCAGCCGTTCGATGCCGATCGCCTGGGTGTAGTGCAGATAAACCGAAATGGCTTCGATGGACTTGCCAAACGGCGAGCCGGGCGCGAGACCTTCCGGCGCGGCGGCGATGGCGCGTTCGCCGCAACAAGCGCAGCGCCCGCCGAACAGGCGCACACGGGTGACGTCCGGCTTGATGGGCGGCAGTTCAATGCGGTCGTAGACTTGTTGCGGCGTTTGCGGCGCGTCCGACCAGGCGGTGGCGCAATGCGGGCAGGCGTCGAGCCGGAGGTCGAGGACGCGGTCGGGGTTGGGATCGAGCGCGCGGCCAAAGCCGGGGCGGCTCTTGCGCGGCGGTTTCCCGCCGGTCGCCTGATCGTTGGATTTTTGCCCCTTGGACGGCGGCAGCGAGGAATTGTTCGGCGTCTTGGGCGGCTTCTCCAGCAGCGCCAGCCACGCCTCCAACTCGGCGATCCGTGCCAGCGCCGCTTCCAACTGACCGACAAGCGGCAGCAGAGACAGGATTAGCGCGTCCTTCTCAGCAACCGTCAACTTGGCGAGTTCGATCTCGGGCGTCACCCAGATGTTGAATCAAGTTGCCCGTGATCACGTCAACCAACAGGGCTGTTCAACGCTATGAGACAGCGAGCATTCTGAGTAGCTCTTTGATGCCTGCGAGACCGGCGCGGT
>CAXTOB010000270.1:0-8289 GCA_964245505.1 uncultured Acetobacteraceae bacterium
CCGCCGCAAAGCCCGGCGGCCACTCGGACGGGGCAGATAGCGACACCAGCCCAGGCGCCGGCAGCTGGGGCGTCGGCACCCCGGTCTGCAGCGCCCATAGCGCCGCCCGCGTCGCCACTGCCCGAGGCTTCAGCACCGCCGGCAGGAACAGGGCAAATCGTCCAGCGCGGACACCGAGTGCCTTGAGCGGGCCGCGCAACGCGGCGGGGATGCTGTCCTCGGTAGCGCCTGGCACGACGCCGCCGGCCTCGATGATGCGGTGCACCGGCCCGCGCAGGGCGGCATCGCCCTCCGCCGCAGCCTCGGCTGCAAACAGCGGCGCGAGGTCGGCGGCGATCACCTGCGACAGCCAAGCGTGCAGGCGGCGGCGTATCCGCTCGCGGCCGGGGCCGTCCAGATACTCGCTATCCCGGACCTCCACATGCGGGCGCAGCATCCCAGCGCCGGGACGCAGCCGCGCCACTGCCACGCCGTCCCAAGTCACCTTATGGTCCGCCGTCCAGGCCAGGGCGGCATCAGGTGCAGCCTCAAGCTCGGCAATGCGCCGCGGCATCCAGTTCAGCAGCGCCCGCCGCGCCGCCCGCAGCACCATCCGCCGCTCCTGTCCCTCCGCCAGCGGGTCCGGCAGGAAGTGGAAGCCGCCGACATGGCCGACCGGGTGGCCCTCCACCACAACCTCGCCGCGGGCGGTGACGGCGGACAGCAACTCATCCCCATCCTTCTCCTCCAGCCGGCGCAGCAAGTGGGCGGCCCGGCGATCCACGAAGCGGGTGGTCAGCCGCTCATGCAGGGCATCGGACAACAGGTCCTCGGCCTCGCGCGCCCGCGCCTGCCAGGCCGGCGCGTCGCGCACCCAGTCGCTGCGGGCAGCGATGTAGGCCCAGATGCGGACGCCGGACAGCCGGGCCATCAGGGTGTCAATGTCGCCGTCTGCCCGGCAAAGCGCCGCGATGCCGGCCTCCAGCCAGTCGCTTGGCACCGAGCCGTCATTGACCAAATGTCCATACACACGGGCGCACAACCGCATGTGCGTGTCGTCGGCCAGCTTGCGGAAGTCGGGGATCTGGCAGGCCTCCCACAGCAGCCGCACCCGGCTGCGTCCGCGCGCCATGCCGCGTATCTCAACCTCGCGGGACAATGCCTCCAGCGTTTGCAGGTCCGTCGCATCGGGTCCGCGCGCCAGGCCAGCCCGTGGCGGCCCCTGCTGCAAGCTCGCAAGCAGGCCATCCACGCTGCCGAAATCAAGCTGCGAGTTACGCCAGTAAAGCTGCTCCAGCGGATCGAAGTCGTGGCCCTCCACGGCCCGGACCAGGTCCTCGTCCAGCGGCGGGCACGTCGCCGTTGTGCCGAACGTGCCGTCGCGCATCCCGCGCCCAGCCCGTCCGGCGATCTGCGCCACCTCCGCCGCCGTCAGGCGCCGCGGCCGGTGGCCGTCGAACTTCGACAACCGCGCAAAGGCCACATGGTCCACATCCATGTTCAGCCCCATGCCGATGGCATCGGTCGCAACCAGGAAATCCACCTCCTTGTTTTGATAAAGCTGCACCTGCGCATTTCGCGTCCGCGGCGACAGCCGTCCCATCACCACCGCGCACCCACCCCGGCGCCGGCGGATCAGCTCGGCAATGGCATAAACCTCACCAGCGCTGAACGCCACGACCGCACTGCGCGGCGGCAGGCGGACCAACTTGGCCGGCCCGGCATATGTCAGTTGCGAGAGCCGGGGCCGGGTCTCGATCTCCGCATGCGGCACCAGCCGCTGCAGCAGCGGCCGAATGGTCTCGGCGCCCAGGAACATGGTCTCCACCAAGCCGCGGGCATACAGCAGCCGTTCGGTGAAGATGTGGCCGCGGTCGGGGTCGGCGCAAAGCTGGATCTCGTCCACCGCGACGAACTCGGCCGCCCGGTCCAGCGGCATCGCCTCGACGGTGCAGGAATACCAGCGGGCGCCCGCGGGGATGATCTTTTCCTCCCCGGTGATCAGCGCAACGTTGCGCACGCCCTTGGCCCTGACCATCCGGTCATAGTTCTCGCGCGCCAGCAACCGCAGCGGGAACCCGATGATGCCCGAGTGATGCGCAAGCATACGCTCGATCGCAAGGTGGGTCTTGCCGGTGTTGGTCGGCCCAAGCACGGCTTTGACCCTGGAGGGAAGTCCCTGCATGCGTGGGATGGTTGGGCCTAAACCGTACGAATGCAAGACAAGGGTTGAGTTGGAGGTCCGTTGTGCCGGTCAACAAACGGTTTTCCCCTTGCGGGGGTTGTGCTGCGGACCCCAGGTTAGCCCTAGATGAAGGGACGGTTCCGGCATGGTTCGATTCGCGTGTATGATCGTCCGCTGACCTGCCTGGCGCAGGAAGGAGAGCCGGCCATGCCGCTCTGGTCGGTCCGGCCGGATGGACTGGAGGCTGCGCTGGCAGCGCTGCCTTCAACCGCTGCGGCCTTTCTCACCGCGTCCAGGTTCACCGGTGCGTCCGGGCAACTTCTTTTGGTTCCCGGCGGGGATGGGCTTATGGGCGCCGTGCTCGGGCTCGGCGCCGACCGCTCGCCCTGGCCGCATGGCGCGTTGCCGATGGCCCTGCCCGAAGGCACCGCATGGGCCTTACAGCCCGGCGATTTCGACCGGGACAGCGCAGTGTTGGGCTTCTGCCTGGGAGCATATCATTACACTGCCTACACCCAGCCGAAGCGCGGCCCAGCGCTGCTGGCCGGCGCCGCCGACCACCCTGATGCCCTGCGCGCCGCCCGTGCGTCCTGGATGGTGCGCGACCTGGTCAATACCCCGGCAAACGCGCTCGGCCCGGCCGAGCTTGCGGCCGCCACCTTAGACCTCGGGCGGGCATTCGGCGCCGAACCGCTGCACGTCGCCGGAGAGGCGCTGCAGTCGGATTATCCCACCGTGGCCGCCGTGGGCCGCGGCAGCACGCGTGCGCCGGCCGTCGCCGGCTTTGCATGGAGCGGCAGCGGCGCCGGGGCGGACGCGCCGTTGGTGGCCCTGTGCGGGAAGGGCGTGTGCTTCGACAGCGGCGGATACGACCTGAAGCCGTCGTCCGGGATGCTCCGCATGAAGAAGGACATGGGCGGCGCCGCCCTGATGCTCGGCCTCGCGCGGATGGTGATGAACGCCGACCTGCCGCTGCGGCTGCAGGTGCGGATCGGCTGCGTCGAGAACATGGTGTCCGGTGACGCCATGCGCCCGCTGGACGTGCTGCGCACCCGGCGCGGGTTGACGGTGGAGGTCGGCAACACCGACGCTGAGGGTCGGCTGGTGCTGTGCGACCTGTTGGCGGAAATGTCCGACCTGCATCCGGCCCTGCTGCTGGATGCCGCCACGCTGACCGGCGCTGCGCGTGTCGCTCTCGGGCCCGATCTGCCGGCAATGTTTACCGCACATGACGCCGCCGGGGACGCGCTCGCAGCTTCGATGCTCGCATCGGGGACGGCGGTGCATGACCCGTTGTGGCGCCTCCCATTGTGGCCCGGTTACGATCCCTGGTTGGCCAGCACGGTCGCCGACATCAACAACGTGTCAAGCAAGCCCATGGCCGGCGCCATCACCGCGGCCCTGTTCTTGCAGCGTTTCGTGGCCCCAGGCACGGCCTGGGTCCACCTGGACACCTACGCCTGGAACGATGCCGCCAGGCCCGGACGGCCCGAGGGTGGCGAAGCCCTTGGTCTGCGTGCCCTGTTCGCCAGTCTGCAATCGCTGATGCCGAGCAGGTCATAGATAACAAAATCTCGATCCGGTAACGGATTTGGGAACAATACGGAGGAAAATCTAACCGTCAGACCCTGTTAACGAATTGTGGCATCACCAACTCGACTCTGTTCCGGTAACGAACCTTGCCCGCGGCTCACATATTATGCCTAATCAGTGTGCGATCCGAGCCTAGGGCGAGACAACAACTTCCTTGAAAGGAATACCAACTGTGGCAGCACCTCCAACCCCAGACCATTTCGTCGGCGTCTTGCGCGATACCATTGTGGCACTTGTCCGGCGGGACGGGCCTGATTTGTCGGCACGGCAGTTGGGCGTTTTCCTCACCTGCTACCTTCAAGACGGCGCTCATACCGTTCGCGGGCTAGCAGCCGACTTGAACGTGTCGAAGCCTGCCATTACCCGCGCCCTGGACCGCCTGGGTGAGTTGGACCTTGCGCGACGCAAGGTTGACCCGATGGATCGCCGCAGCGTCCTCGTGCAGCGCACGATCAAGGGGCAGGCATTCCTGCGCGACCTGCGCTCGATCATGTCGGAGGCGACGGTGGCCGCGAAACGCCCTGCCGCAGCAAGCAACGCCAAGGCCGAAGCACCCTTGAAAGTTGTAAACGCGGGATAGTCGCAACCCGAGTAGGCTTGTTGCTGGGTTATACTCTTGCGATCAGGGCTCGGGAGGTCGAGCGCTATGGCGCTGGCTTCCCGACCCCGCTCGACATCGGCCGGTCCAATAGTTGCTGAATCAAAGATGCCCGGCGTTTCTCGTTCCGTCTATTTGACGGGCGTCTGGTAGGTATGACCGGTCGTCAGTCGCTCTTGACTGCGCCGGCAGTTAGTCCTGCCACGATTTGACGTTGCATCAGCAGGGTCAGCAGCAGCACCGGCGCAGTAACGAGCAGGGCCGCCGCCGCGAGTGGTCTCCAGCTCACCTGTTCAAAGGTCAGCACGCTATAAACGGCAACTGGTAGGGTGCGCGTGGTGCGTCCAGCCAGCACGACACCGAAGATAAAGTTGTTCCAGCTGAAAATGAACGCGAGGATGGTCGCCACCGTGATGCCCGGCCGTGCCAACGGCAGCGCCACGTGGCGAAAGGCTTGCCAGATCGTGGCGCCATCCACCAGCGCGGCCTCTTCCAGTTCGGCTGGCAACCCTTCAAAGAAGCCGATCATTACCCAGGCTACAATCGGCACGGTAATGACCAGGTGTGCAATCACCAGCGCCGTCAGCGTGCCCGTCAGTCCAAGCCATTGGAACAGCAGGAACAATGGGATCAGATAGGCCAGCCCCGGCGTAATCCGTGCGACAAGGATCAGCAGCGCCGCCCGTGCCGCCCGCGCTTTGGCGATGCCATAGCCCGCGGGAACCCCGATCAGCAGGGCAATGCCCGTCGCCCCAAACGAAACCACGACCGAGTTCCAGGCATACAGCAAGAAGTCGTTGCGCTCGAACACCTGCACGAAGTTGTCCAGCGTCGGCGGATTCGGGATGAACACCGGCGGAAAGGCAGTGTTGTCCACCTCGTTCTTGAGCGCCAACGACAGCATCCACAGAAACACCAGCACTGCCGGAGATACCAAAGCGAGCACCGACGCATACAGGCCGAGGCGCCGTCCCAAGCTGCGTGAGCCAACCTTGCTCACCGGCGCGCGCTCACCGGGCTCGGCACTGTCGGGAGCGAAGCGCCGCGACAATCCCACAGCCGCCAGCATATTACTCCGATCCGTGGATTTCCCTGCCGTAACCGGCCCGCACTGGCAACACGGACGGAACCGGCGGTCATAGCGTCGCTCTGCGCCGGGTCCACAGCATCAGCATGGTAATGAGCAGGATCAGCGCAAAGAACACAACGACTACCGCGGAGGCATAGCCCATGTCGTAGAAGCTGAACGCCTCCAGATACAGCAGGATGTTCAGCGTCTCGCTCGCCGTCCCCGGCCCGCCGTTGCTGATGACGAAGATGGTGTCGAACGCCTTCAGCGCATCGATGCCGCGGATAACCGCCGCCGCCAGGATGAACGGCCAAACCAGCGGCAGCGTGACGTGCCAGAACGCCTGCCAGGCGCTGGCGCCATCCAGGTCCGCGGCCTCATACGGGTCCTGCGGCAAGCTCGCCAGCCCGCCGAGCACGATCAGCATCACCAGCGGCGTCCACTGCCAGGTTTCGACCAGCACCAGCGTCGGGATGACCGTGCCCGGCGAATACACCCACTCGCTCGGCGGCAGCCCCACGCTGGTCAGCAGGTAGTTCAGCACCCCGAGCTGCGGATGGAACATCATCGTCCACACCAGCGAGATCGCGACCGGCGTCGCCATCATCGGCAGGATGAACAGGGTCCGCGCCAACCCGCGTCCCAGGAACTCGCGATGGAAGGTGACCGCGGCGGCAATCCCCAGCACCATCGGCAGCAGCACGGACAACCCGGTGAAATACAACGTCCGCAGTACGGCCATGCCGAACCGCTCATCCCCCAGCATCCGGCCATAGTTTGCAAGGCCGTTGAAGCTGATGCCGCCGGCGATGTGCCAGTCATGCACCGACATGAACAGCGTGAACGCCCAGGGAAACAAGATGACGGCGGTGACGACGACACCAGCCGGCACGATGAACGGCCAGTAACGGCGGGTGTAGTTGCGTCGCGCCGCCGCCGGGGCAGGCGCCGCGGCTGCGGCAAGCGTCGTCCCCATCTCATCCCCCCTGCCGCGGCGTTGCGCCGCATGCCCGGCGGATTACACCACGGAACCCCGCATGCGGAGGAGTGGAAAGCGTGCCGTCAGGGCACCCGCAAGTCAGTGATCCCGCACAGGTTCAAGCGCCGCTTCTCGGTGGCCTTGCCGCTGGCATAAACGATCCGCAGGTCCCAGCTGCACTGTCCCGCCGGCAATCGGATCACCCGGGTCTCACCGGGCGAAACGGTGTCGTCGCCCAACCGGTCTGCCCCCCAATCGTCATCGCCAACGAGGCTGGCATATACTTCGTTGATCTCGGTGCGCCCGGTGTTGACCAGTCGGAACGAAGGGTCGTCGGTCTCCGCTTGCCGGTTGCCTCGGCCGCCGCCGCGGGCATCGGGTCGCGGCGCTCGGCCTGCGCCCGCAGCGGCGGGAAAGGTCAGATCATCAAGGGCGCAGGTATTGATGCCGCGCCGTTCTTCCGGCTCGCCGCTCGAGTAAACCACCCGCACGTCATATACGCAGTTGCCGTCCGCCGGCAGCCGTATGGCATAGCGCTGTCTCGGCGGCACTGCGACCCCCACCAGCCGGTTGCGCCCCCAGTTCGTCACTCCGACCGGGCTGGCATAAAGCTCGACGATGTTGCTGTCGGCACGATTGGCGACGTTGAAGGAAGGATTAGACTGCGCCCAAGTGGGTCCGTATGCCGCGGCGGCAATCAACAGTGCGGCGGACAGGCGACGCATCATCGAACCATTCCCTTGTGGAGCCGAGTCTCTGCTATGGCACAACTTAGCCGCTGCTGCCGGGTTCCCCGCAAGCACGGATCACCGGTGCGGGGCCTGCTACCAGCGCTCCAGCCCAGCCTGGCGCGCCTGGCGCACGACCCAGGCGGTCCAGGCCAGTTGCGGCGGCAGCACCAGCAGCACCGCCGCCGGCTTCCACCCTCCGGCGGACATGAGGAACATGGCGCAGCACAGCCCGCCCCAGACGACGAAGCCCCACTGCGCCAGAGTCACCGTCACCGCCGGCACCCCCGACCGGTGCGCCACCTGATACAGGTGGCCGCGATGCGCCTGCGTCAGCCGGTCCCCGGCCACCAGACGGCGAACCAGGGTGAACGCCACGTCGAACAGCATCCCGGACAGCAGCATCGGCACCAGCAGCACCGACAGGTCCGCGCCCTGCAGCCGCCCAGCAGCCACGCCCAGTACCGCCAGCACGAAGCCGCAGAACTGGCTGCCCACATCCCCCATGAAGATGCGCGCACGAGGGAAGTTGAACGGCAGGAACCCGGCCAGCCCCGCTGCCAGCAATAACGACGCAAAGTAAACGAACCATCCGCCATACGCCGCCGCGATTGCCGCCAGGATCACGCTCGCGATGGCGCAGACCCCGGACGCCAGGCCATTCAGCCCGTCCATGAAATTCACGGCATTGGTCGCAAACAGGATCCACGCCAGGGTCAGCGGTCCCCCGGCCCAACCCAGCGGCGCCGGGCCGATCCCCGGCAGGTTCAGCGTTCCGAGCACCACCCCGCTGCCGACCGCGACCGCCGCCGCCAGCACCTGCGCCCCGAGCTTCACTGCAAACGGCCAGTCCCGCACGTCATCGAGGAACGCCACGGCAGCAATCCCCGCCGCCGCCAGGATCACCCCGCGGAACGACGGATCGGCGATCCGGGAGAACTCGGCATAACGATACAGAATCAGCGTGCCCACTAGGAAGGCCGCAACCACGCCCACGCCGCCGCCCTTCGGCACCGGCCGGACATGCGCCTTCCGCGCCCCGGCCTGGCCCGCATCCGGCTGGTCCATGACACCCACCCCGATCATCCCCCGTACCAGCCCGGCCGACAGCCCGGCCAGCGCCAGCAGGAACACCAGGTGGGTCAGCAATGCGTGAAG
>CAXTOB010000271.1:0-1353 GCA_964245505.1 uncultured Acetobacteraceae bacterium
CACATGGGTTGGGGTCCGTGCTTGCCCTTTCCCTCACCCCGGCCCTCTCCCGGAGGGAGAGGGAGAAGGACGAGGGGTGACTTGCAAGTGTCATCTTGGCTGGTGGCTGCGTTGCCTTGCCAGGCGGCGCCCATTCCTCTACCGGCGGGCGCTGTGCCGCTTGGGTGCCGCACGTCCATTTCACCCACATCAGCAAGGCGCACCACATGGAATACGAGCGGCGGTTCAAGTTCCTGATCTGCGCGCCCTCGTTCAATACCGCCGACCTCGACTGGATGCGGCTGCAGGCCATCGTTGCCGAGATCGAGCGGCTGGGGTTCCAGGTCCTGGTGGCCCGCAGCACGGACGATGCGGAGCTGGCGATCCAGACCGACGCGGCGATCGGCTGCATGGTGGTGGATTGGGGCAAGCGGGGCTGGCTGGGCAAGCCGGCCGGGCTGATCTCGCTGGTGCGCAAGCGCGGGCTGGAGATGCCGGTGATGATCCTGCTGCGGCGCAAGCGGCTGGAGGATATCCCGGTGGACGTGCTGAACCATGTGGACGGGACCATCTTTCTGTCGGAGGAAACGCCGGAGTTCATCGCGCGCAACCTCGCGAGCCGGCTGCGGAACTATGCGGCGACGCTGAAGACGCCGTTCTTTGGCGCGTTGGTGGACTATGCCGAGCAGGGCAACCAGCTTTGGACCTGCCCGGGGCATAACGGCGGCATCTTCTATAGCCGCAGCGCCATTGGGCGCATCTTTGTCGAGCACCTTGGCCCCGCGATCTTCCGCGATGACCTGGACAACTCCGTCTTGGAGCTGGGCGACCTGCTGACGCATGAGGGGCCGGCGCTGGCGGCGCAGAAGGCCGCGGCGCGCATCTTCGGGGCGGAGCGGACCTACTTCGTGCTGAACGGCACTTCGGCCAGCAACAAGATGGTGCTGGGCGCGCTGGTGGCGGAGGGCGACTTGGTGCTGTTCGACCGCAACAACCATAAGGCGGCCCATCATGGCGCGCTGCTGCTCAGTGGCGGCGTGCCGGTTTATCTGCCGACCGACCGCAACACCTATGGGATGGTTGGGCCGCTGGACTATGCCGCCCTGGACGAGACGCGGCTGCGTGAGGCGATACGCACCAACCCGCTGGTCGAGGACCCCGACGCCTGGCAGCGGCCGCGGCCGTTCCGTGTCGCGGTCATCGAGCAGTGCACCTATGACGGGACCATCTACGACGCGACGTTGATCCTGGAGCGGATCGGCCACCTGTGCGACTACATCGTGTTCGACGTGGCCTGGGCGGGCTTCATGAAGTTCCATCCGCTGTTCCGCAACCGGTTTGCGATGGGGTTGGGCAACTCGAAGGGGCTGGGGG
>CAXTOB010000271.1:1363-8275 GCA_964245505.1 uncultured Acetobacteraceae bacterium
AGCTTTAGCCAGGCGTCGCAGATCCATGTGAAGGATACCCACATCAAGGGTCAGCAGCGCCGGGTCGAGCACCGGAGGCTGAATGAGAGCGTGCTGATGCACGCCAGCACGTCGCCGTTCTATCCGCTGTTCGCGTCGCTCGACGTGGGGGCGCATATGATGAAGGGCCGGGCCGGCGAGGTGCTGTGGGACGATACCATCCGGTTGGGGATCGAGCTGCGGAAGAAGCTGCGCCTGGTGGCGCGGGAGTATGCCGGGGATGCCGACCCGGACCGGCGGTGGTTTTTCGACCCCTTCGTTCCGCATCAGGTGGACTGGCGGCCGCCGGCGGAGACCGAGGCGCGGCCGACGCCGTGGGAGGATGTGCCGACCGACGACCTGGCCAGCGACGCGCGGTTCTGGACGATGACGGGCAGCGATGATTGGCACGGGTTCCATGAGGTGCCGGCCGGGTTTGCGATGACGGACCCGAACAAGCTGACGCTGCTGATGCCGGGGTTCGACCGGGTGAATGGCGGCTACGTGCCGCATGGGGTTCCGGCGCCGGTGCTGGCGGAGTATCTGCGGGAGAACCGCATCGTTCCCGAGAAGAACGACCTGCACAGCATCCTGTTCTTGCTGACGCCGGGGATTGAAAGCAGCAAGGCGGGCACCTTGCTGAGCTGGCTTGTGACGTTCAAGCGGCTGCATGACGAGAATGCGCGGCTGCAGGATGTGATCCCCAACTTTGTCCGCCGGCGCTCCGCCCGGTATCATGGCATGGGGGTGCGCGACCTGTGCGGGCAGATGCATGCGTTCTACCGCGATGCCGGCATCAGCCGGCTGCAGCGGCAGCAGTTCCAGGCGGCGCACCTGCCGGAGCTGGCGATGGCGCCGCACGAGGCCGCGCGGATGCTGGTGCGGAACCGGGTGGATTACTTGCCGATCAGCCAGGTGGCGGGGCGGATCGCCGCGACGCTGATGCTGGTGTATCCGCCGGGCATAGCGACGATGGTGCCCGGCGAGCGGCTGGGGGGGCGGGCGCAGCCGATGATCGACTATCTGCTGGCGTTCGAGCAGGGTGAGAACCAGTTTCCGGGGCTGAGCACCGAGATACAGGGGGTTTACCGGGAGGCTGGGCCGGATGGGACGGTTCGGTTCCATACCTATGTGGTGCGGGAGTAGCGGTTGCGTTGCTTTCCCATGTGGCTGAGGGTTGCAACGGGTCCATGCATTCGCGTGGAATGCCAGACTTTGTTATGTTAGACTACACTTCACGATGAAACGATTCTAGCCAAGAAACATTTGCCGCGATAAAGCGTCCTTCGGAAACGCGCAGCAGCAGCGGTTGATGGAGGGCAAATGCAGTCAGAGACCGTCCGGCCGGCGTCGTCGTTCCGTTGGTGGCAGCTCGTCTTCGGCGTCGTGTGCATGATGCTGATCGCCAACCTGCAATATGGTTGGACCTTGTTCGTCCAGCCGATCAAGCAGGCGCGCGGCTGGTCGGTGGCCGAGATCCAGGTCTGGTTCACCATCTTCATAGCGCTTGAAACCTGGCTGACCCCCGTGGGCGGCGCGCTGGTGGATATGCTGGGCGGCCGGAGAGGACCAAAGGTCACGGTGGCCGGCGGCGGCATCCTGGTGGGTGTCGCCTGGGTTCTCAACGCCTATGCCGAGTCACTCTGGATGCTCTATCTCGGCGCGGTGGTTGGGGGCGTCGGCGGCGGCTTCATCTATGCGACCTGCGTCGGCAATGCGGTGAAGTGGTTCCCGGACCGTCGCGGTCTGGCGGTCGGGCTGACGGCTGCGGGCTTTGGCGCCGGGGCGGCGGTCACGGTCGTCCCGATCAAGGCGATGATCGAGAGCAGCGGCTACCAGCATACCTTCCTGGTGTTCGGCATTGCCCAGGGGATGATCCTGTTCGCGGTGTCCTGGCTGCTGCGGGCGCCGGACGCCAGCGAGGTGCTGCCAGCGCCGCCGAGCCGCAAGGTGCCGCAGTCGCTGCGCAGCTACTCACCGACTGAGATGCTGCAGTCGCCGATTTTCTGGCTGCTTTACATCATGTTCGTGATGGTCTCCGCCAGCGGGCTGATGGCGACGGCGCAGTTGGCGCTGATCGCCGAGGATTTCGGCATCAGCAAGACCGTGCTATTCCTGGGCGCCTCCACCCTCGCGGTGGCGCTGGTGGTGGACAACGTCATGAACGGCTTTGCGCGGCCGTTCTTCGGTTGGGTCTCCGACCAGATCGGGCGGGAGACGACGATGGTGATCGCGTTCACCCTTGGCGGCATCTCCTATCTGGTTCTGGCCTATGTGGGCTCCAGCCCCTGGTTGTTCGTGATCTCTGCCGCGCTGATCTTCTTTACCTGGGGTGAGATTTTCAGCCTGTTTCCCAGCACCTGCACCGACGCCTTCGGGCCGAAATATGCGACGGTCAACACCAGTTTGCTTTACACCGCTAAGGGCACTTCGGCGTTTCTCGTGCCGTTCGCCAACCTTATCCAGACCACGACCGGCAGTTGGTATGCCGTGTTCCTGGTGGCGGCGGTGATGAACTTCGTCGTGGTGGCGCTGGCCATCGGCGTGCTGCGTCCGCTCCGCTACGCGCAGGCCCGGGCGATCAGTGCGGCGTTGGCGGCGCGCCCGGCGGAATAGGCTGGGGCCGGATTGGCTGCACCGGGCGGGGGCAGGTCCGCCGACGAGCGGCGGCTGGGTGTCACCAGCTTGTCAACGGCGCATCGTGGTGATTTTTACCTGGCCGAAGCCGCCATTGTCAGCTGCTTGCTGCGCGGTGATCCAGGGTCTCCAGCGTGGTTCCTGCTGCCCTGGAGTGCCGCGTCGCGGCGCCTCTCGCAATGACGGGAAACCGTCAAAGCGAAGGGCGCCTGGTATTATCCGGACCTTGGGAAACTCCGCAGCGCGGTGATACGAGGATCACCAGCGCTGCGTCGGGACTGCCCGGTCGCTGAGGGGTTGAGACGCCGCGAAATAGCCGGCGTTAGTCGGGGGCGCAGATTCGCAGGATGGTCGCGATTACGACTGCCTCCTCCCGTGAGGATGCCTCGCCGAGCAGATGATGCCCGGACTCTCGCCTAGGAATGCCGACAATGCTCGTGCCTGACGCCTCGATGGTGCGGAGCTGCCCTGATTCGTAGATGTCCCGCGCCTCGGGCTGCAGCCCGAGGCTTAGCCATTGCTCTTTTTTCATCTTGAATGCGCCGCAATACCTGACCTGCCTTTACTTCAGGTGCTGCGCCAGCAGCTTGTTCATTTCGAACATCGTCGCCTGATCCTTGCCGAACACCTTGCGGAGCTTTTCGTCGGCCACGATCACCCGGCCGTCGTCGGGGCTCTGCAGCTTGTGTCCCTTGATGTATTCCCAGACTTTGCTGACGACCTCTCCGCGCGCCATGGTGCCTTCGCCGACGACCGCCGCCAGCTCCGGGGAGGGCTGCAACGGCTGCTGGAGGGCGTTTGGCTTGCTGCCGGCCTTAGGCTTCTCGACTTTAGTGCCCTTTGGCGGCGCTTCGGACTCCGCGGCCTTGGGTTCCGCGGCCTTGGTGGTTTTCGGGGTCTTCGTCATTGGGGCACCTCTGGGCTGATCGCCTTGTGGGTTGAAGTCTCCCGGGCACTGCTTCATGCGCCGGACGTTGCCACCGGACCTTGGGCGGCGGCTTTGGTCTAGCGTGATGGAACCATGGGGACGGCCGTGTCTAGCTTAAAAATGGCGGCTTGGCGTTGAGGCCGCAGTCAGGCCGCCGAGCGCGGCGCCGAGTCCGCCCCGATCTCTGATTCCAGCTCCGCCATTAGCGCCGGTATTTCTGCCAGCAGCTCGCGAGCCAGGAAGCCGACGCCGCCGTGCCGCTTCATCAGGACGCAGCCGGCGGTACCATGCAGATAGACGCCCCAGACCGCCGCCCATAGGGGCGCGGCGCCGCGCGCCAGCAGCCCGGCGACGACGCCGGCGAGCGTGTCGCCGCTGCCGGAGGTGGCAAGCCCTACCGTCCCGCCGGTGAAGTGCCATGCCTCGCCTTGCGGCGTTACCACCGTGGTTTCACCGCCCTTCATGACGATGACGCTGTGCAGCATGGCCGCGGCGCGCCGGGCATGGACGAGCGGCTCCGCCTCGACGGCCTCACGTCCGACGCCCAGCAGATGCGCCATCTCGCCGGCATGCGGGGTCAGCACGACGCGGCCGGCGTGACGGCGCAGGGCTTCGGCCTGGTGCTCCAGCCCGTGCAGCGCACCGGCGTCGAGCACGATGGCGGTGCAGGACGTGCTGGCCAGGATCGCGGCGACTAGGGCCTGGGTCGCATCGGGGTCCATCATGCCGGGTCCGACGAGCAGGGCGTCCACCCGGTCGGCACGAGCGATCACCCGCTCCGCCGATTCGGCGCCGATGCCGCCTGCTTCGGTTTCCGGCAGTCCGAGCACCAGGGCTTCTGGTAGTGCCAGGCCGAGGTGCGGGGCGATCGTCCGGCAGGTCGCGACTTGCAGCTTGCCGGCGCCTGCCCGCAGTGCGCCTACGGCGGCCAGCAGGGCGCCGCCGGGCACTTCTAGGCTGCCGCCTACTACCAGCACTCGGCCGCGGCCGTCCTTGTCCTGGGTGTCCTCGTGGCTGGGCAGGGGGTTAGCGCGCAGCAGGTCCAACGTGACGGGGGTCATCGGGCAGCGACCTGCTGGTCGGGCTCGGCGGTGACGGGGGTTCCATCCTGCTCCATCGGGGCGGTGAAGTTGAATTGCCGCAGGATCATGCCGTCGGGGTTTTCTTGTGGGTCGTAGGCATACTCGGTGACCCCGCAGTTCGCCACGTCGCCCTGGCGGTCCACTGCCAGGATACCGGCCTCGTCCATGCCGTCGAGTAGGTAGCGCATGCACAGGACAACGACCTGGTGGCCGACGACCAGCACGCGCCGGCCGCCGTGATGCAGGCTGATGGTGTCCAGGGCCGAGCGCAAGCGGAGGATGACGTCGCACCAACTCTCGCCGCCGGGGGGGCGGTGATAGAATTTGCCCATGATCTTGCGCAGTTCCGCCTGCTGCGGATGTTCCTCCTCGATGCCGTAGCGGGTGAGGCGGTCGAGGATGCCGAACTCCTTTTCCCGCAGGCGCTCGTCGGCGATGGGCCGGGAAGCGTCGGGGGCCAGGCCGCCGGCGCCGATGATGCCGTCGGCAGTCTGGCGGGCGCGGAGGTAGGGGGACATCAGCAGAACGTCGGGGCGGGCGCTGGCTGGCATGGTGGCGAACCAGCGTCCGAGCGCGTCCGCCTGGGCGGTGCCCAAGTTGCTGAGCGGCACGTCCACGTCGCGGTGGCCGATGTCTATGCGGGGCAGGCGGGCTGCCTGTGCCGCGTCGCGGGCGACGTTGCCGGCGCTTTCGCCGTGACGCACGATCCAAAGCCGGTCCGGCCAGCGCTGCGGCATTCAGTTGCTCCCTTTGCGTGGGGATTAAGGCGTTTGAGGGTGGCAGGGTTCCGGGCGGCGCTCATGTGGCTGCGGTCCTGGGTGGTGCCCGTCGTGGGGTATGGTATAGCGGCGGCATGACCGAAGCGTCGCCGGGCACGGCCTTTGATTTCACCCTGAAGAGCCTGTCCGGTGCGGCGTTGCCGTTGCGTGCCTATGCCGGGCGGCCGTTGCTGGTGGTCAATACTGCATCCCGATGCGGGTTTACGCCGCAGTATGCGGGGTTGCAGGCGCTGTGGGCGGAGCATCGCGGGCGCGGGCTGACGGTGCTGGGGGTGCCGTCCAATGATTTTGGCGGACAGGAGCCGGGCACGGCGGAGGAGATCGGGCAGTTCTGCGCGGTGAACTATGGCGTGGACTTTCCGATGGCGGCCAAGGTCCAGGTCCGGGGGGCGGCAGCGGACCCGCTGTTTCGTTGGCTCGGTCAGCAGGGCGGGTTGCTGGCGCGGCCGCGCTGGAATTTTTACAAGTATCTGGTCGGGGCGGATGGCCGGCTGGCCGCCTGGTTCGGCAGCGCCACTCCGCCGGGGTCCAAGCGGCTGCGTGCGGCGATAGACCGCGCGCTGGCCTAGCCCATTCTGGATGTCGGCGGCGCGGGCAAGGGAGCTGTGGCCGATCCTTGGCTGGGGGGCGGCATGGCTGGCGTCTGGCCAGCGGGCGGCGTGGATGCGGAGGTGCTGCGGGTAGGCTGCGTTTGGGCGTGCGGGATGACTGTCCCGGCTGGAACGGCGTTGCCTGATGGCTGTGGTAGCCGGGCGTGCTGCGTCTGGGCGTGCGGCATCTGGGCGTGCGGCGTCTGGGCGGCTGGGCCGGGCTTGGCGTTGTGACACGGCGGGACCTGGTTTTGCCGGTGCTTGGCGTTGGCATCCTTGTCATGGTTGCGGGAGGGCTGGGACAGCGCCTGCCTGGGGACGCTGGCGGGATGGATTTGGACCACACCGCCCGTTACATCGGCTTCGCATGTGCGGCTGGCGTGCTTTATGCCGGGGCGGTTTGGCGGGTTGGCCGGGTTTCAGGGTCTGCCCTGCCCGTGGTGCTCGTGCTGGCGGTGGCGATGCGGCTGCTGACCTTTACCAGCCCGCCGCTGTTGTCCACCGATATCTACCGCTATGTCTGGGATGGCAGGGTGCAGGCGGCTGGGATCAACCCGTATCTTTACCTGCCGGCTGCGCCGGAGCTGTTGGGGCTGCGGGACGAGGGGACGGCTGCGAGCGCGATCTATCCGCACATCAACCGGGCTTATTATGCCCCGACTATTTACCCGCCGGTCGCCCAGGCGCTGTTCGCCCTGGTTGGCGTGGCCTGGCCGACGATCTGGGGCATGAAGGCCGTGATGCTGGCATTCGACCTGCTTGGCATCGGTGCGGCCCTGGCGCTGCTGCGGCTGGCGCGGCAGCCGGCGGAGCGGGTGCTGATCCTGGCATGGAATCCGCTGGTGGTCTGGGAGTTCGCCGGCGGCGGGCACATAGAC
>CAXTOB010000272.1:0-8271 GCA_964245505.1 uncultured Acetobacteraceae bacterium
CCACCAGCTGAGCGCTTGGCTGGGGGACTATTGGCAGGCGGTGTTTCTGCCGTTTTCTGGTGAGGTGAGCACGGAGCCGGGCGCGCGTGGAGCGTCGTACCGGCCCGAGGAGGCGCGGATGTCCCCGGCGGGGTTCCGGATGACGCTAACCCGGTACCGGGCGACGGCGGAGCTGGTGCCGACGGAGCGGTGCTGCGTGCTGGAGACGAGCTTTGCGGATGACCCGGCGCTGGCGAAGAAGGCGGCGCGCGGGCTGCTGATGGAGGTGCCGGTCGAGGGTGCGGCGATGGAGGCAGACGCGGGGACGCGGACGATCCGGTTCGAGTCGACGGCGAACGAGGGTGGCGTGCCGCCGGGGTTTGCGACGTACTATCTGCTGCGGTTTGATGAGCCGTGGAGTGGGTTTGAGGTGAAGCCCGAGAAGGGCCGGCCGGGGGGGCGGGATGCTGCATGGCGCCCAGCCTTGCCCCGTGTGCGCCCGGGGTGCAACCCGGCCTGACCGCAAGCCGCCGGGCGAGGCTTCATCCGGTGCCGCCCTCACCTTTCTGTGCGCAACTGCATCCAACTGGCGGCTTGGCCGGTAAGTTCGATGCCGGACTACGGACGGCTATCCCGCCGCCCCAGGATTCACGGCCCCATAAGGGGAACGCGCATGACACAGCGCATGAACAGGTATGTCCACGCGTCCGCCATTCCTCGGGCGCTGATTGCGGGACCGCTGCTGCTGAGCTTTGCCACACCTGCAAATGCCGAGATCAGGGTTGGCGGCGCGCCGATGTCCGCCAGCAAGAATATCATGGATAATGCCGTGAACTCGCAGGACCACACCACCCTGGTCACTGCTGTGCAGGCCGCCGGGCTGGATGAGACGCTGAAAGGTCCTGGCCCCTTCACGGTGTTCGCACCCGTCAACGCCGCCTTCGCCGCGCTGCCGCCCGGCACCGTGGATACGCTGCTCGAGCCTGGGAACAAGGCCATGCTGACCAAGGTGCTGACCCTGCACGTCGTCCCCGGCAAGCTGGACGCCGTGGCGCTGATGCGAATGATGGAGGCCGGCAGGGCGATGCTTAGGACCGTCGAGGGCGAGAGCCTGACCGCCACCGCGCCCGGCGGCGTCGTCACCCTCACCGACGCCAAGGGCCGCATTGCCCACGTGACGACGCCCAACGTCGTTCAAAGCAACGGCGTCGTCCATGTCGTGGACCGCGTGCTATTGCCCGAGTGACGCCCCCGGCGCGCTGGCCGCAGCGCGGTCCGGCGTGCCTTGCCGCTGCCGGCTGGCAAGAGAAACTCTCCGGACTCGCCGCAATGCCACCCGGCCGCGAAACCCCGCGTGCGATGCCGCTGATGCGCTGCGCCCAGGCTGACGCCGATCTGGCCGGCACGCGAGCATGAGCGGCATTGGCGGCCAGGATGCCGAGCCCGCCGCCGATGCCGAGCTGGACATTGCCGAATACGTGCTGGGCATGCTGCGCCAGGACCAGGCCCGCGCAGTCGAGGCGCTGGTCCTCGCCGACCCGGCCGTCGCTGCCGGACTAGCGGCGTGGGAGGTTAGGCTTGGCCACCTCGCAACCCTTGTGCCGCCCGTGGCGCCCCCGTCGGAGCTATGGCGGCGCCTTGCCCTGGCTACAGGGATCGAGGCCGCCCCAATCCGTGGCCAGGATGACAGCTCCGCACGACGGACCAGGGCAAGCCTGCGGCTTTGGCGAAACCTCGCCGCCGCAGCCACCCTGGCAGCCATGATATCCGCAGCCCTCATGATGCGCCCGGCACCATCCGCAGGCCCAGGCCTGCTGGCGGCATTGTCTCCAACCGGGACACCCGGCGCAGCCTTCCTCGTCCGCATTGATGCTGATGGCAACGCCGTCATCGTCGGCCCGGGGCCGACCCCGACGGCGGCGATCGCCAGCGGCCGGGTGCTGGAACTATGGGCGTTGGCGCCGGACGCTGGGGTCCCGGTCAGCCTGGGCGTCTTGCCCGGCGCTGGGGCCGCCCACCTGCATGCCGCAGTCCGGCCGGGCACGCAGCTCCTGCTCAGTCAGGAGCCAGCCGGCGGCTCCCCCACCGGTCAGCCAACCGGCCCGGTGGTTTATTCCGGCATCATCGCCGCCGGAGAGTCATCCAACCGTTGAGGCAGCCTTGACGAACCCCCCCGTCTTCCTCATTTGGGATCAATCAGGACCGTTCAGGTCCGCTTATGGGTCCGATCATGTTGCGCTTGTCGAAACTAGCGGATTACGCCGTCGTCGTGCTGGTGCGGCTGTCCCAGGACGTGCCGTGCCAGACCAGCCCCGGCATTGCCGCCGTCACAGGCGTTCCCGAGCCGACCGTGGCAAAGGTGCTGAAGGCGCTGGCCGCGGCGGGTCTCGTCACCAGCCAGCGCGGCGCCCGCGGCGGCTACCGGCTGGCGCAGCCGCTTTCAGAGGTATCCGTTGCTGCGGTCGTTACCGCCATTGACGGCCCCATTGCGCTAACCGCCTGTGTCGAAGGTTCTAGTGTTGGCTGCGAGGCCGAGTGCACGTGTCCGGTCCGTGGCCGCTGGGACGTCGTCAACATCGCCATCCGCGAGGCGCTGTCCGCCATCACCCTCGCCGACATGGCCGCAGTCACGCCTCGTGCCCGCGCCATCTCGGCGCCCGCCCTGTCCATCTCTCCTGCCGAATAGGTCCATACCGATGCCAGCAGTCGCCGAAACCCTCGATACCGTCGAGTCCATCACCCAGTCCGGCTACAAGTGGGGCTTCGAGACGGACATCGAAATGGAGATCGCCCCCAAGGGCCTGACCACCGACACCATCCGCATGATCTCCGCCAAGAAGGAGGAGCCGGAGTGGCTGCTGGAGTGGCGCCTCAACGCTTTCGCCGCGTGGCAGGCGATGGAGGAGCCGAACTGGGCCAAGGTCGGTTATCCCAAGATAGACTTCCAAGACATCCACTACTACGCTGCCCCGAAGCGCCCGGCGCCGAAGTCGCTGGCCGACGTGGACCCCGAGCTGCTCGCGATGTACGAGAAGCTGGGCATCCCGCTGAAGGAGCGCGCGATCCTGGCCGGCGTTGAAGGTGCAGGCGAGGGCGCCGCCAACCCCGGCAACGGCAACCCCAACATCGCCGTTGACGCCGTGTTCGACAGCGTGTCTGTCGCCACCACCTTCCGCGACACCCTGTCCAAGTCCGGCGTGATCTTCTGCCCGATCAGCGAGGCCGTGCGCGAGCATCCCGAGCTCGTCCGCAAGTATCTCGGCACCGTCGTGCCGGTGTCGGACAACTACTACGCCGCCCTGAACTGCGCCGTGTTCACCGATGGCAGCTTCGTTTACATCCCCAAGGGCGTGCGCTGCCCGATGGAGCTATCCACGTACTTCCGCATCAATGCCAAGAACACCGGGCAGTTCGAGCGGACGCTGATCATCGCCGACGAGGGCGCCTATGTCAGCTACCTCGAAGGCTGCACCGCGCCGCAGCGCGATGACAATCAGCTCCATGCCGCCGTAGTCGAGCTGGTTGCGATGGACGACGCGCAGATCAAGTACAGCACCGTGCAGAACTGGTTCCCCGGCGACGCCGAGGGCAAGGGCGGCATCTATAACTTCGTCACCAAGCGCGCGGCCTGCCGCGGCGCCCGCAGCAAGGTGAGCTGGACCCAGGTCGAGACGGGGTCGGCCATCACCTGGAAGTATCCGTCCTGCATCCTGCAGGGTGAGGGCAGCGTCGGCGAGTTCTACTCGGTCGCCGTGACCAACAACCGCCAGCAGGCGGACACCGGCACCAAGATGATCCACATCGGCAAGAACACCCGCAGCACCATCGTCTCCAAGGGCATCAGCGCCGGCCGGTCGGACAATACCTACCGCGGCCTGGTCCGCATCCTGCCGCGGGCGTCCGGCGCACGGAACTTTACCCAGTGCGACAGCCTACTGATCGGCGACCAGTGCGGCGCGCACACCGTGCCCTACATCGAAAGCCGCAATCCCACCGCCAAGGTCGAGCACGAGGCGACCACCTCCAAGATCGCCGAGGACCAGCTCTTCTACTGCCGCAGCCGCGGCCTGTCGGAGGAGGATGCGGTTGGCCTGATCGTCAACGGCTTCTGCAAGGACGTCCTGAAGGAGTTGCCTATGGAATTCGCGGTCGAGGCGCAGAAGCTGCTTGCCGTGTCGCTTGAGGGGTCTGTCGGCTGATGCTGTCCATTCAAAACCTGGCCGCGCGGATCGAGGAAAAGGAGATCCTGCGCGGCATCAGCCTGGAAGTCCCTGCTGGGCAGGTCCACGCCATCATGGGGCCGAACGGTTCGGGCAAGAGCACGCTCGGCTACGTCCTATCGGGCCATGAGGGCTACCAGGTCACCGGCGGCACCGCCACCTTCGAGGGGCAGGACCTCCTCGAAATGGAGCCGGAGGCCCGCGCCGCCGCCGGCCTGTTCCTGGCATTCCAGGCGCCCATCGAGCTGCCCGGCGTCAACAACGCCAACTTTCTCCGCACCGCGCTCAACGCGATCCGTCGCGCCCGCGGCGAGGACGAGCTGGACGCCGTCAGCTTCCTGCGCCTAGCCCGGGCCGAGAGCAAGCGCCTCGGTATGCCGGACGACATGCTCAAGCGCAACGTCAACGTCGGCTTTAGCGGCGGCGAGAAGAAGCGCAACGAGGTGCTGCAAATGGCCATCCTACGCCCCAAGCTCGCCATCCTGGACGAGACCGACAGCGGCCTCGACATCGACGCATTGAAGATCGTGGCGAACGGGGTGAATGCCCTGCGCTCCCCCGAGTTCTCAGCCCTCGTCATCACCCATCACCAGCGCCTGCTCGACCACTTGGTGCCGGACCGCGTCCACGTGCTGTCCGCCGGACGCATCATCCGCTCCGGCGGGCCGGAACTGGCCCGCGAGCTAGAGGCGAATGGCTACAGCGAAATCGTCGGCGAGGCTGCCGGCATGAAGGGGGCGGCATGAACCAGTCGCTCCGCAACGGTGCCGACGCCTTCCTGCAGCGCTACCACGGCCTTCGTGAGCGGCTGCCCGGCGACCTCGCCCTGCGCGATGCGGCGGCTGAACGCTTCACCACGGACGGCCTGCCCGGCACCAAGGGTGAGGCATGGCGCTACACCAGCCTGCGCGGCCTGGCGGAAACCGCGTTCCAGGAGCCGCTGAATGAGATGTCATTCAGCCCGGACCTGGGCGAAGGCATCCCCGGTCCACGTCTCGTCATGGTTGATGGCCGTTACCAGCCGGGCCTGTCCGTCCTGCCCGAAGGCGTGACGGTCACCAGCTTCGCCGATCACCCGACATTCGGCCGCCTGCCAAAGCTGGAAGCTCCGATGGTGGCGCTGAACACCATGCTGGCCGAGGACGGTGTGCAGTTGCACGTAGCCGCCGGAGTGGATGCAGGCACCGTCGAACTGGTATCGGTGGCCGTGGACGGCCATCGTCCCGTCGCATTCCATCCGCGCCACAGCATCCACCTGGAGCCCGGCGCCAAGCTGACCGTCATCGAGGTCGTGCGCGGTGAGGGCGCCTACCTGCACAACGCCGTCACCGAGGCCGTAGTGGCCGAAGACGCCTCACTGGTTCACGTCCGCCTGCAGCAGGAGTCCGCCGAAGCCTACCACGTCAACACCACCTTTGCGGAGATTGGCGCCAAGGGCGTTTATGACGCCTTCGTGCTGACGCTTGGGGCCAAGCTGGCGCGGACAGAGATCCATGCTCGACTGTTAGGCGAGGGAGGTGCCGTGCACCTGAACGGCGCCCAACTGCTTGGCGAGCACCAGCACGGTGACATCACGACGATTGTCGCGCACGATGCGCCGGGCTGCGCCTCGCGCCAGACGGTCAAGAACGTGCTGTCGGACCACTCACGCGGCGTGTTCCAGGGACGCATCGAGGTTGCGCGCGTCGCGCAGAAGACCGACGGCTACCAGATGAACCAGGCGCTGCTGCTGTCACCACACGCCGAGATCAACTGCAAGCCGCAGCTGGAAATCTACGCCGACGACGTGAAGTGCAGCCACGGCGCAACGGTGGGTGAGCTGGACGCCGACCAACTGTTCTATTTGCGTAGCCGCGGCATCCCCGAGCCGGAGGCCCGCGCCATCCTGGTACGCTCCTTCCTGTCCGAGGCAATGGATCCGATCCAGCACGACGGCGCCCGCGCCATGCTGGAACGGGCAATTGAGCAGTGGTGGGAGCGCCGGCCAGCATGAACGCGTTCAGCAAGACAACCTTCGACGTCGAGCGCATCCGCGCCGAGTTCCCGATCCTCAGCCAGCAGGTCCGCGGCAAGCCGTTGGTGTTCCTGGACAGCGCCGCATCGGCACAAAAGCCTCGTTTCGTCATAGACGCGATGGTCCAGGCCATGGAAACGCAGTACGCCAACGTCCACCGCGGCCTGCACTGGATGAGCGAACGGACGACCGACGCCTACGAGGGCACCCGCGACGCCATAGCCCGACTCTTGAACGCCCCCAGCCGCGACGAGATCGTCTTCACCAAGAACTCGACCGAGGCCATCAACCTGGTCGCCCATAGCTACGGCCGCGGTGTGCTCCAGCCCGGCCAAGCCGTAGTTATCAGCGAGATGGAGCACCACGCCAACCTGGTGCCGTGGCAGATGCTGCGGGACGCGCACGGCATCGAGTTGCGCGTGGCGCCGATCACCGACGCCGGTGAGCTGGATATGGCCGGGCTGGAAACCCTGCTGCAGGACCGCAAGGTCGGCCTGGTCTCCATTGTGCACATGAGCAACGTGCTGGGCACCGTTGTCCCCGCCGCCCGCGTCGCGGCACTGGCGCACGAATACGGCGCCCAGGTGATGTTCGACGGCAGCCAGGCCGTCGTCCACCGCACTGTGGACGTCCAGGCCATCGGCGCCGATTTCTACACCTTCACCGCGCACAAGCTATATGGCCCGACCGGTCTTGGCGTGTTGTGGGCACGGCGGGAGCTGCTGGAACGCATGCCTCCCTTCATGGGCGGCGGTGATATGATCGCCTCCGTCTCATTCGAGCGCAGCACCTGGGCAGAAATTCCGCACAAGTTCGAGGCCGGCACCCCGCCCATCATCGAGGCCATCGGCCTCGGCGCCGCCATCGAGTGGGTGGAGCGCATCGGCTTCGACGCCATGCAGGCGCATGAGGCCGCACTGACCGACCACGCCCTGGCCCGGCTGTCCGAAATACCAGGCCTACGCGTGCTGGGCTCGGCACAGGACCGCGGCGGCGTGTTCAGCTTCACGATGGAGGGCGCCCACGCCCACGACATCGCCACGCTGCTGGACCGCCAGGGGATAGCCGTGCGGGCGGGCAATCACTGCGCCGAGCCGTTGATGCGTCGTCTGGGCGTCGACAGCAGCGCCCGCGCCAGCACCGGCATCTACACCACCCTGGGCGAGATCGACGTGTTGGCCGACACCCTGCACCGGGTCCGGGAGTTCTTCGCCTAGTGTTCGATGATCTGCGAGACCTCTACAGCGCTGAAATCCGTACCCACGGCCGCTCACCGACCCACGGCAAGCGTCCGCCGGCGTTCGACGCCTCTGCCAAGGGCGACAACCCAATGTGCGGCGACCGCGTGCAGGTCTTCGTGCGGCGGGACGGCGACGCAGTGGCCGAAGCCGGGTTCGAAGCCCGAGGCTGCGAGATCACCATCGCCAGCGCAGACCTAATGTGCGAGGCCGTGCAGGGTCAGCCCGCGAACCACATCAGGGCCATGGCCGACCAGGTAGCCGAGATGGCCAGGACCGGCTTATGCGAACAGTGTGAGGAAGCCCTGCAGCGGCTGCGCCCACTATCCGCAGTCCATGAATTCCCGTCGCGCGTGAAGTGCGTGACACTCCCCTGGCACGCCCTGGTGGCGGCGCTGGATGGTGACAAGGAGACGACCAGTGAGTGACCTTCCGACTGCTGCCTCCGCCAATGTCGGCACCTGGACGCCAGACGGCGAGGTTATGGCCAAGCCGACCGAGGACGCGATCCTCGCGGCCATTGCCACGGTGTATGACCCGGAAATCCCGGTGAATATCTACGAGTTAGGCCTGATCTACGCAGTCGAAATGGATGACGCGAACGGCGTCAAGGTGGAGATGACCTTGACCGCGCCAGGCTGTCCAAGCGCCCAGGAACTGCCGATCCAGGTGCAGGACGCGGTTATGGCAGTTCCCGGCGTCTCATCTTGCCATGTTGACACCGTTTGGGACCCGCCATGGGACCCCAGCCGTATGACCGAAGAGGCACGCCTAGCCCTCAACATGTTCTAACTTGCTTCCCCCTAGCCCTTTGGAAGAG
>CAXTOB010000273.1:0-302 GCA_964245505.1 uncultured Acetobacteraceae bacterium
GATCGAGGTTGCCGCCCACATCTATGGCCGCGGCGACGTCGGCGGACGGCTGGGCGACTGGATGGGGGAGCCCGGCAGCAAACGCTGGATCGAGGGCTTCGGCCTGGCGCCGAGCAGCGGCATCGGCCTTGCCGACATCGAATACCAGGCGGTGCTGGGCCGCGGCTGGCTGTCCCCTTGGGCGGAGGGCGGGCAGTTCTGCGGCAGCCGCGGCATGTCGCTGCCGATCCTGGGCCTGCGCGTCCGCCTGCGCGGCGATGCTGCATCGGCCCACACCGCGGTCGTGTCCGCGACCTTCGTGG
>CAXTOB010000273.1:312-8233 GCA_964245505.1 uncultured Acetobacteraceae bacterium
TCGTGGACGGGACCCGGATCGGCGGGGTCAGCGACGGCAGCGCAGTAGAGGCGCCGAGCCTGTCGCCGCTCGAAGCCTTTCAAATCAAGCTGGTGCCGACCGGCGCCGCGTCGGCCGAAGTCCGGCAGCCCGTCCGCGCCGCCAAGCCCGGCAAGAAGCCGCCCGAGTCCGCCGTCTCCGCGCCGGCGCCGGCAGTGTTGGCTGCAAAACCCCGGCGTCTCAAGGCGACGGCCCCCGCGGCCATGCCCACACCGGCAAAGCGGTCCCAACCGAAGAAAGAGCCAACCGCAGAGCCGGCGCAGCCTGATCCCACGCCCCCAGTAAAATCCGGCCCGAAGGCACCGGCCAAGCGCAAGCCAGCCACCACCCGGCGCCGCTGACCCGCCCGCGGCGGCAAGGCGCGCCGTGCGGTTCCTGTTCGTCCACCAGAACTTCCCAGGCCAGTTCCTCCACCTGGTCCGGCACCTGGTGGACCAACGCGCCCATGACGTCATCTTCATCACGGAGGAAAACGGCAACCTGATCCCAGGCATCCGCAAGGCGATCTACCGGATGCCCGCACCCCCGCCCGATACCCACCGGGATGCGCAGGAGTTCGAGGCCGGGATGATCCGTGCCGGATTGGTTGCCGGTATCGCCGCGAGCCTACGTACGCTTGGGTTCCAGCCGGACATCATCATCGGCCACCAAGGCTGGGGTGAGTTGCTGAACCTCCAGGACATCTTTCCCGGCGTGCCGCTGCTGGGCTACTTCGAGTTCTTCTACAACTTGCACGGCTACGACGTTAACTTCGATCCAGAATTCCCGTCACCTGTCGAGAGCCTATCCCGCATCCGCGCCAAGAACGCGATCAACCTGCTGGCCCTGACCAACCCCGGCCACGGCCAAACGCCGACGCGGTTCCAGCATGGCTCCTACCCCGCCTGGGCACAGCCAGGCATCACCGTCCTGCCGGAGGGCGTGAACCTCGACATCTGCCGTCCCGACCCGGCCGTCCGCACCGCGCCGTTCACGCTGCCCGGCTTCGAAGTGCTGCCGGGTGAGAAGCTCGTCACCTACGTTGCCCGCGACCTCGAGCCGTATCGCGGCTTCCACATCCTGATGCGCGCCTTGCCGGCACTGCTGCGGGAACGGCCGGATGTCAAGGTGATCCTGGTAGGCGCGGACGGCGTCAGCTACGGCGCCCGGGTGTTGAACACCACCTACCGCGAATGGCTGATGGGCGAGGTCGGCCCGGCACTGGATGCCGGCCGCGTCCACTTCCCTGGCCGGCTGGATTACGAAACCTACGTCAGGCTCCTGCAGCGCTCGGACGCGCATGTTTACCTGACCTATCCGTTCGTGGCGTCCTGGTCTCTGCGGGAGGCGCTGGCCTGCGGCTGCGCCATCGTCGCCAGCGACACGGCGCCCGTCCAGGAGTTCGTGCGGCACGGAGAAACCGGGCTGCTAACCCCATTCCTGGACCCGGCGGCACTGACGGACACGATACTCGGCTTATTGGCGGACGATGCCCGCACGGCGTGGCTGCGCGCCGGAGCCCGCGCCTATGCCGTGGCAAACCTGCGGATGCGGGACCACATCGCAGCCTACTATGTCCTCATCAACCGCATGACGGGCAACCAACTCGGCGTGGCTTTCAGCTAAGCTGTGCTGATCCGAACCGGGTAACATCCGAGCAACAACAGGGGCCACCCATGATCGAGAACATCCGTCCGACCCAGGCTTGGGAAGCGCTCCAATCTGACCCGGAGGCGCAACTGGTGGACGTGCGCACCGACGCAGAGTGGAACTTCGTCGGCCTGCCCGACCTGGACGACGCCGGCAAGAAGCCGGTGCTGATTCCCTGGCAGGTGTATCCGTCGATGCAGCCGCATCCGGACTTCGTCGGCGCGCTGCACCAGGCCGGGCTGACGCCAGAGCACCGCATCCTGTTCCTGTGCCGCAGCGGGGCCCGCAGCATGGCGGCTGCCAATGCGGCGCAGGCAGCCGGCTTCACGAAGGTGGCCAACATCGCCGAAGGCTTCGAGGGCAACCCCGACGGGGAAGGCCACCGCGGGACCGTGTCAGGCTGGAAGGCCGAAGGCCTTCCCTGGCACCAACGGTAACCTCCTGCTCCCTCTTCCTTCGGGAGAGGGTCGGGGTGAGGGGGGCTTGGCTGCGGAGCGGCGCACGTATCAGCCACTCAGCAAGCAGCCTTCGAGCGATTGCGCGGCGCTTGCCTTTCTCGCTCACCCCAACCCTCTCCCGAAGGAAGAGGGAGCAGATCATCCAAGGTAAGCCGCTACACCGTTCCGTCGTAAAGCACCCGCACCACGACAAACCACGGATAGCGAGGGTCATACGTCGGTCCTCCAGGCTCGGCCAGCAGCCCGGTTGGCCCCGTAGGCACATGCTTCATCGTAACGCTCGCATCCACGTTGCCGCCGATCACCACGAGCTGCCCCGGCGCTGCCTCCGTCACCAGGTCGCAATGGCCATAGAAGCTCGGCGCCGGCAAGTTCTCGAAGCGGATGTTGCGCGACGGGCCGCGGCCGACGCAGATCAGGTCGCCGGGCTGCGGCGGATAGCTGTCCGGACGCTCCACCCGCAGCGCGCCTTCACCCCTGGCAGCGGCGTTGATGTAGTCGGCATGGAGCGGCGAATAGGTGAAGCGGTCCGCCGCCCCAGCCGACCGCATGATGTAGGAAATGAACGCTGCCGACCAAGCCGGTGCGTCCCCGGCGTAGGGCGTGCCATATTCATTGTACTTGCTGGTCCAATCGTCCTCGATGGCGCCGGCATTCTGTCCCAACCACCAATACTCGCCGACGCGCTGCCACATGCCGGGCTGGTGGTCCGGCCGTTGGTCACGCGGGCGGTTCTGTTGGTCCGGCGGCTCATCATTGACGTTCATGCCGAAGGCCCGCCATTCCCGCAGTGCAATGGCGATGGTGTTCTGGCGGGAGAATGGCTCTGGCGGATGCCGGGCAAAACCCGGCGCATGGGCGTCGGTCGCAAGGCCGGCCGATGGCCCAGGGGCGACGCTGCCGGGTTGCGGCCGCCCCGTACAGGCGCCCAGCAACAACAGCAGCACGAGCGGGCGCAAGTTCATCCGGCTTGGGATGGCATGGTTGCGGGACCGGCTCAACTGCCTGGTCAACCATGAGGTAATCACATTCGCGCGGATCGCTGATGAAACGACTACCGCAACGCGGCTGCAACAGGCGTACAGCGAAAAAACCGACGCGTCCGCCGCAACAGGAACCCGGTCCACACGACACCGACGCAGCCACGGATGCCGGGAATACGTGCCGTGGACTTCTGATGGTTACGCCAGCCCCGGCTGCACTCCATACAGTGGCCATCGGCAAAAGCCGTCCGCAATGGCTCGCGTCGTTGCAAACGCCGCACTCTGCCGTGGTTTCAACCGAAAGATGGCACGCTGCCCAACTGGCGGCAGAACCTAAACGTGTTCCGGAAACATCCCGGCCAATCCGGCCCCGGTAGAATCGCACCGCCCCCGCTCGGTAATCAGGCCCGTCACCAGCCGGGCCGGTGTCACATCGAAGGCCGGGTTGGCGGCGGGGCTGCTGGTGGGCGTTACGCGCACGGTAGTGACCTTGCCGTCCAGGCCGCGCCCGGTCACCGTCGTGACCTCCGAGGCGTCTCGCTCCTCGATCGGTATCTCCGCCACCCCGTCCGACACGGTCCAGTCTATGGTGCTGCTGGGGGAGGCCACCCAGAACGGCACCAGATTGTCCCAAGCGGCCAGGGCCTTCAAGTAGGTGCCAATCTTGTTGGCCACATCCCCGGTGCGCGTCACCCGGTCCGTGCCGACGATGGCGAGGTCCACCCGGCCGTGCTGCATCAGGTGCCCGCCGGCGTTGTCCGAAATCACGGTATGCGGCACACCGTGCTTGCCCAACTCCCAGGCAGTCAGCGCAGCGCCCTGGTTGCGCGGCCGGGTCTCATCCACCCAGACATGCAGGGGAATGCCGGCTTCATGAGCGGCATAGACCGGCGCCAAGGCAGTGCCCCAGTCCACCGTCGCCAGCCAGCCGGCGTTGCAGTGGGTCAAGACGTTCACCCGCTCGCCCGGCCTGGCTTTGGCAGCCGCCGCCTGCTGGATCAACGGCAGCCCGTGCTGCCCGATGGCGGCGTTGGTTGCGACATCCTCGTCGGCAATGCCGGCGGCCTCGGCATAGGCGGCGGCAGCGCGGCCGGAAACGGCAGTGTTGCGCAGCCGGGTCAGCATCCGGTCTAGCGCCCAGCGCAGGTTGATCGCGGTCGGCCGCGTGGCGGCAAGCTGCTCCGCCGCACGCTCCATCGCCTCCGTCCCGGGGTCTGCCCGCAGCGCCAATGCCATCCCATACGCCGCCGTCGCGCCGATCAGCGGCGCCCCGCGCACCTGCATGCTGCGTATCGCGTGCGCGACCGCCCCCACGTTCTGCAGCCGGAGAAAATCCAGCGACCAAGGCAGCCGGGTCTGGTCGATGATGCGGACCGACCAGCCGTCGTCGTCCACCCAGATCGTGCGGAACGGGGTGCCGTCAATTTTCATGTTTCATGGGCTCCATGGCGTGGCCGTCCTAGATACGCTGGTGCAGCACGCAAACCAGCGTAAACAGCCGCCTTGCCGTCTCATGGTCGATGCTGGCCTTGTTGGTCAGGCGCTCCTGCAGCAGCGCCGCACCCTCGTTGTGCAGCCCGCGGCGCCCCATGTCGATCGCCTGGATGCGCTCGCCGCGCCCTTCCTCGACGGCCAGCATGTAGCTGTCCACCAGCATCTGGTAGTCCTTGATCAGGCCGCGGAACGGACCGAGCGACAGCACCAGCATCTGCAAGGGCGCGTCGGCTACGGTCCGGACGTCGAACACCAGGCGGCCCTCCTGCACCGACAAGTGCAGCACGTAAGGGCCGGGTACGGCAGGCCGCTCCGGGGTGCCGCACAGGGCAAAGTGGTTCTCCATCTCCAGGTCGGCGACGGCCTGGGCACGGTCGGCTTCCAGGATCGGCGACAGCCGGGTCAGTGCCTCCCCAGCCAGCACGACCCGCTGCAGGCCGGGAGGCTGCAAGCCGGACAGCGCGGGGGGGATGGCGGGGGCAGTCACTCGTCGTCCGTCTTCGCCATGCCCAGCTTCAGCATCAGGCCCAGCACGCCCCCCTTGACCGGGCGCAGCAACGCCATCGTCAGCACCAGGCTGACCGGCAGCCAAAGCGCCGCCTGTATCCAGAAGTCCAGGCGATAGGCACGTTCGACCCACACCATCAGGCCAATGATGATGTGGCCAACGATGAAGATGGTGAGATAAGGCGGCAGGTCATCTGCCCGCAGGCTCCCGAGCGGCGCAGTGCAGGCGACGCAGACCGGGACGACGCGCAGGTAGCCGCTAAAACAGCGCGTCTGTCCGCATGCGGGGCAGCGGCCCAGGATACCCCGGCCGATGGCGGTCAACATCGGCGGCACCGGCCAGGCTGGCGCCGCCGGAGATCGGTCGGGCTGCCACCGGACGGGCGGTGTCTGGTCGGGCAAGGGTCACGCCTCCTTTTACCGGAATTGAGGGCTCGCCGGGTAGTGGCGCGATAGTAACGCATTCGGCACCTGGGTCGGCATGGAAATGAGGCCAAGCATGGCGTTCATCAACCCAGGGCCAGGGGATAGCAGCCCCGCACCTACGAGCCCTGTTGGCCGCGCATCGGACGGAAGCCCATCAAGGGGACGCTATTCCTAGGGACGACGGTCCGGGTGGCAGGCCCTGACGGAGCAGGAGCCGCAGGGGTATCGCCTGTAGTACCCGTACCGCTGCCGCTATCCGCCTTCGGGAGCAGGAACGCGTCATCGTCCGAGGCTGCCGGCGGGGAAGGCGCCGTAGGCTCGACGATGGTCGGCGAGAATGGTTCCGGCGGCCGGGTGTCATAGGTTGTGTCAGGCGGCGGCGGAGCTGGCTCGGGAGGCACCGGGCGGGCATAGCCCGGCGGCGGATACTGAGGCGACCCGTATTGCGGCTGCCCGTATGGCGGCTGCCCGTATTGCGGCTGGTAATACTGCGATCCCGGCGAATACAGCACTGGCTGCGCCGGATAACAGCCCGACAGCAGCCCGGCAGCGGCCAATGGCAAGCCCACGGACAAGCCCCGAGACAAATAAGCACGCACGGCATGGTCCTCCGAACTGATGCGGCCGGCTCTGCGGCGTGGTGAAGGCAGCCAACCTGCGCCACGGGATTGCCGAAGCATAGTCGCAACCTTATGAGCAGCGCCGGACAACGCCAAGACGCCACTCCAAAGACACGCGCCCAAAGCAACCCGCGAGGATACCGCCCATGCAGCTTCACGACGTCCGCGTCCACCCCTCGAAGTCGCGGCTGAAGCGGGAGGACCAGCTTGCCTGGAAGATCGCCGCCGTCGCCGCCGACCCGGCGCCGGTGCCCGCCGAAACGGCGGAGATGATCGTGAACCGCGTCATCGACAACGCTGCCGTGGCCATCGCCAGCGTCAACCGCCACCCCTGCATGTCGGCGCGCGACATGGCGCTGGGCCATCCCGTCCGCGCGGGGCGAACGGGAGGCGCCACGGTGTTCGGCATGGCGGACAACGTGCGCGTCAGCCCGGAATGGGCGGCCTGGGCCAACGGCACCGCCGTGCGCGAACTGGACATGCACGACACCTTCCTCGCGGCCGACTACAGTCACCCCGGCGACAACATCCCCCCCATCCTTGCGGTGGCGCAAACGATGGATAAGTCCGGCGCCGACCTGCTGCGCGGCCTGGCGACGGGTTACGAAATCCACATCGACCTGGTGCGTGCGATCTGCCTGCACGAGCACAAGATTGACCACATCGCCCACCTGTGCCCGGCCCAGGCCGCAGGGATCGGCACCCTGCTGGGCCTGCCAGCGGAAACGATCTATCAGGCGGTGCAGCAGGCCGTGCACGTCAGCTTCACCACGCGGCAGTCCCGCAAGGGCGAGATCAGCTCCTGGAAGGCCTACGCCCCCGCACATGCCGGCAAGCTCGCCATTGAGGCGGTGGACCGGGTGATGCGCGGGGAGGGTGCGCCCAGCCCGATCTACGAGGGCGAGGACAGCGTGATCGCCTGGCTGCTGAACGGCCCCGAGGCGCACTACCAGGTGCTGCTGCCCGGCGCCGGCGAGGGCAAGCGCGCCATCATGGACAGCTACACCAAGCAGCATTCGGCGGAATACCAGAGCCAGGCGTTGATCGACCTGGCGTTCCGCATGGGCAAGCAGGTGAAGAACTGGGACGACGTGCAGGAGGTGGTGATCGAGACCAGCCACCATACCCACAACGTCATCGGCACCGGCGCCGGCGACCCGCAGAAGATGGACCCGCATGCGTCGCGCGAAACGCTGGACCACTCGATCATGTATATCGTCGCCGTCGCCCTGCAGGATGACGAGTGGCACCACGTCCGCTCCTACGCGCCGGAGCGCGCTTCCCGTCCCGACACCGTGGCGCTGTGGCACAAGATACGCACCGTCGAGGACCCGAAGTGGACCGAGCGCTACCACGCCCGCCGGCACGAGGACCTGGCCTTCGGCGGACGGATCGAGCTGCGGATGAAGGACGGCAGCGTGATCGCCGACGAGATGGCGGTTGCCAACGCACATCCATTGGGTGCGACACCATGGCATCGGCCGGACTACGTCAACAAGTTCCGCACCATGACCGAAGGCCTGATCACGCCTGCCGAGGCCAGCCGCTTCCTGCAAGCCTGCGAGGAACTGCCGGACCTACGCGCCGGCGACCTGCACCGCCTGCACGTCGCCATGCCCGAGGGCACGGTGCAGGAAGGCAAGCCCGGCATCTTCTAAGCTAAGCCCTCTCCCTCCGGGAGAGGGTTGGGTGAGGGGGTCTTGGCTGCGGAGCGGGGAACCTCCGGGGCCGATGGTCCTCACCCCCGATACGGTGAGGGCAGCAC
>CAXTOB010000274.1:0-8206 GCA_964245505.1 uncultured Acetobacteraceae bacterium
AGCTGCCGCGCAGCGTCTTGCCATCCAGGGCGATGCTGCCCTGTCCTGGCGTGGCACGCGCCGCCTGCAGCAGCGCGGCATGGCGACGGAAAGCCACCTCCACCGCAGCCGGGTCCAGCCTCTGGAGGATATAGCGGACAGCCGTGTGCGCGGGCGCCCGCTTCCATTTCAGCGAGAAGGCCGCGTTCAGCCTGCGGCGGTGGACGGTGATGAAGGTGACTATACCGCGATACGAGTTGCAGCCGCTCACGATGGCGAGGATGGCGAACAGCAACACGTAGGGCAGCTTGTAGAGCTGCCCCTGCGATCGACGCGGATCAGGGACGTCCGCCAGCACGTCCAGCAACGGCGAAAACACAGCCACGGCAACCTCCATCCCAGTTGCCGCCGCAGAAGTCAGACATTGGCCGGCTCGGGTATCCCTCTTGCGATCAGATGCCTCACTTCATCCCGCATGTGTGGCAGGACGAACCCAGTGATGCCAAAACAACAGCGTTGAACAGCCCTGGCTTTTCTCCTGTCTCGGATGGGGCCGCGAAGCGCACCAAGGCCGAGGGTAAGGCCGCACATCGTGAACTTGGCACGCGTCGGCGACGGTGCCTGTTGTTGAACGGCGAGGCTTGCTTTTGCGGCTTCTCTCACCCGGATGTTCCTCCAGGGAGGATTACGGCAGTCACACGTGTCCGGAATGAAATTTCCTAGGTGTCTCTCCGAGATCAATGTAATATTTATCAATGGTTTACATTCGAACAATGATTGTAGTTACATGGTTTAGGCTTAGCTTTGCCGATAGATCAGAACTGTTCAACAGCACCCCTGTGACGCTCTAGAAATCTGTCATAACATAGAATGATCTCGGACAGATAATAAACGTCCTTGGCCGCATGACGGGTAGTTTCCTTGACTGCCAACCTCGCGCCGATTTCCCGATTTCATTGCTTTTTACAGACAAAATGGCCGAAAACCGCTCGTATCGGATATGCTTGACCGCTGTAGCCCAGCGGAAGGCGGGACGTTGAGACCCCGGTTTCTAACCTGCCAACTCCGCCACCCTCGTCCGCAGCTCCCTGGCAGCACGCTCCACCGCACGCCGGGCTGCCGGAACCACCCCTGCGAAGTCCGCGAAGCCGTGCACCAGCCCTTCCTCCTCCAGCAGCCATGCCGGACGCGCCGCCGCCCGTAGAGCTGACACCCAGACCCGGCCCTGGTCCCGCAAGGGATCGAAGCCCGCCACGACGACCAGCGACGGCGCGACCCGCGCCAAGTCTCCCCGGATAGGCGACAGGCGGGGATCGGCCCGGCCCACCCCATCCGGGATCAGCATGCGTGCGCAGTCCTCCATCCCGCGTGCCGTCAGCAGGAAGCCTTCGCCGAACAGGCCGATGCTGGGGTAATGCGCTGCTCCCTGCTCGCCGGCATCCACCATGTCCACGGCGGGATACAACAGCAGCGTCAGCGCCGCGCCTGGCAGTCCAGCTGCCAGGTTGGCCCCGGCGCTGTCGCCACCCGCCAGATGCGGGCCGGGCCGGTTCGCCCGCACCCAGTCCCAGGCCGCCAAGGCGTCGTCATGCGCCGCTGGAAACTGATGCTCCGGCGCCAGACGATACGGGGCGTTCACGACCCGCACCCCGCCCAGCCGGGCCAATTTGCGGCATAGGGCGTCGTGCGTGGCCGGGCTTCCCATGATGAAGCCGCCGCCATGCAGGTAAAGCAACGTCCCCTGCGGCGAACCGTAGATATACTCGAGCGCCCCTGGCAGGCCCGGCACCGGCTTCGGCGTCACCTCTGGGTCCGGGTGCATGCCCATCAAGCCCGGAGCTGCCTCATACTGTGCCCGGAACGCCCGCAATCCGGCGGTCCCCGGCGTTCCCGGCCCAGCGCCACCCTGCGGCAGCTTGCGGACGAAGCGGATCAGCGCCGACATCACCGGGTCCATCCGCTGCCCGGCGGCTTCGATGGGCCGTCCGGCGGCGACTCCGAATGCCAGCCCGGCGCGCAAGCCGGCACGCTGCCAGAACAGGGTGGACGACCCGGCGGTGCGGTGGGTCTTGCCGGGGGGAGCAACGGCGGCAGGCGTTGGATGATCCATGCTGCCCTACATCGGCCCGCCCTGCCTGACCGCAACTGCCTCAATGCGACTTGCGAGATCCGGTGCTGGGGTTGCGTCCGGCTGCAGCACCCGCCCGTTTCGTTGGGAGTATTTGATCCGCCTGACGCAGCGCGGACTGCGGCACCCGTTGCCCAAGCCTGGGGGGAGTGCGCGGCAGGATGTGACAGGGCATGGCTGCAAAGGGGGTGCTGCGACGGCGCGGGTCACCGGCTCTGTTTCCGGTCCGACAAGCGGAGGGACCATTTGTCCTTCAGGCAGCAGGCTCTGCCGCGTCTGGCTGGTCTGGCTGGCCTAGTCGGCCGGTGCCCGCAGGTCGCGCTGCGCCAGCTGGTCCACATACAGTAGGTCCTTCTGACGAATAACTGTCGTTCGGTGTTCCCTCTGGGACCCTCAGGTTGCAAGCCGCTCAGGGATTTGCAATGCCAATCGGCGCTGGAACCCTGCGCCGATGACCCGGATCACCGCGGGTAGGAAGCCGAGCAGCATAGTTGATCCGGGTTGTTTTTCACTGTGGGTCAGCGCATGATCATCAAAATGATGCGGCGACGGTTAAGTGAAGCAGGTTGGGCGGACGGGATACGTGGCCAAGCCGCCCATAATCCCCGCCCTGCCCGACCTCGCGGCCTGACCAGACCCAATCTCACTGCGCCGGACGCGCCGATCAAAACGGCACCTGCCGCAATGGCGCCAAGCTGTGGCGACAGCTTCATACGACCGGTGACGTGATCAGCATATGGGGAGGCACAATGGGCGCCGGCACGTTATGCAATGATCGAGATAGACGCCATGGCGCAATTAATCGCTTGGAAAAGATTTGCCTGCTAGCCTCAGTCCATGGCGATCGATGCAAATACTCTTAATCTGTTCCCATCTGCTGGCGGCTCGTCGGATGCGTTCCTAAGCATCCTATACGGCGGCAGCACGACGGGGGGCACCGACCCGATCCAGGCTTTGCAGTCCGCTGAAACCAATCAGACCAAAAATGTCGCCCTTGTTGCTGCCCAGCCAGACGTCGCCCGTGACATCGCCGCGTTCAGGGCCGCGGTAGCTTCAGCTAAGACGCCCGCGGACTTGCTGGCCAATCCTCAAGCGTTGAAGGTGCTGCTTACCGCGAACGGGCTTGGCGACCAGACCAGCTACACAGCGCTGGCCACGAAGGCGCTGCTGTCGGACACCACGAAAACCACCTCCCTCGCGAGCCAGTTGACCGATACACGTTGGCTCAGCGTCGCGAAGACTTACGATTTCGCTAATAAGGGTCTATCGATCCTGAAAAATCCCACTGCGCTGAACAGCATCGCCAGCGGGTATGCTCAGATACAATGGCAGACCAGTCTGGACCAGACGACCCCCGGTTTATCGTCTGCGCTCGATTTTCGTAGCCGGGCAAGCACGATCACCTCGGTGGACCAGATACTCGGCGATCCCACGTTCCGAAGCGTGGTCACCACGGCACTTGGGATTCCGGAGCAGATTGCATTCCAGTCACTTACCACTCAGGAAAGCGCGATCAGCTCGAAGGTCGATATCACCAAGTTCAAAGACCCAAAATTTGTCGAACAATTCGCGAAGCAATTCTTGATCGCCAACGCGAACGGCTCAAGCGGCAGTTCAACCAACAGCACGAGTTCGAACGTACTCAGCCTTTACGCGTGAGTTTTCATCCGGGGTCATGCGTTTGCCTGGGACGGATGTCGCAGCCTGAGCCACATCGGAAGCGTTCCGTGGACGCGTGCAACGCGGCTCGGCCCGGGCAAGCTTCAAGCAGCTTCCCGCTCGTGCTGCGGCTTGTGAAGCGCATGGTCGCCACCGACGCCGAGATCCGATGTGCTCTGCCCGCCACCTCTGACAGCGGATATCCAGTATCGCCGTTTGCGGAAAGAGTGCTTCGACGACTCAGCGCGTTGGCAGAACTATGCGGCGGCCCGCGTCGGAAGGCGTGACGATCCTGATGTCGTGCAGTCAATGCACCCGGCCCAGCTCCCGCCGAATCCTCGGCCCGGCATGCCACACACTACGGCAGGGGCTCAATATGTATAGGAATGAACGCCATGGTTTCGGGATTTCACAGTGTTGACAATCCGTTCTCAGCTGAGTTAGGCGATGTTGCTGCAAATCTTTACCGCGTGCCGGTCAGCGTGCTCGCCAGGCTTTTAGCGTTCGTGGGATCCGAAAGCAGCGTCTTGGCCGCCAGCGCGTTGTAGCCGGTTTCGTTCCCGAGCCCGTTCACCGTCAACAAGACGCGGCAAGCTGTCGGGGCCGCCAGCAGCGACCTGGATCGGCCATAATTGCCACTGTCATGCGGAATGTTGGGCTACACATCGGGCTGCTTGGCCGTGAGGGCGATGCCGCGGGTCGGCTCCGTCGTCGTCTGCTGCAACGCGACGACCGGTTTTCCGCCGGTCCCAGCCGCAGACGCACCGCCACCCTACGGGATGCTCAGATCCAGGCGGATGTTGGGCCAGCCGGTCACGACGGACCCGACAGTCCGGCGGTAAAGTCCTCGTTGATGTGGATCAGGAAGTCCAGGTCCGGCTCCGGCCGCTTCATCTCCCGCAGCACCGCCTGCCCGACCGAGACGATCTGCGCCCGCAACGGCGCCGGCAGGCCGTTGGCCGGGTCGCGCAGCACGTCGCCGAGCATCAGCCACAGCCGGACGTTGTCCGCCACCGCCCGCCCTTGCAGGACCGGGTCGGCCTTTGCCGCCCGCAGCCCGCCGGTTACCCCGCGGAACACGTCCGCCTCCTGCTCCCGCAGGCTGCGCCGGGCGGCCTGCACCTGATACGCGCGGGCACCTGCCTGATACATCGCCATCTCCGCTTCCTAGGCCGGCACCAGGTCGGCGTTGCACGCCGCGCGGCGAGCAGGCATCCGGCCGAGCACGCCGTCTTCGTGCCGGACGATCCGCCGCGCCAGCTTCAGCGCGCCATAGCATTCATCGGACTCCACCAGCGCCAAGGCCCGATCCAGGATGTCCCGCACCAGTTCAGAGGTCGTCGCGGCCTGGAACTCGCGGATGGCGGAGCGCGCCTGCTCCACCCCTGCCGCACGTTCCCCGTCCCCGCCGATGTAGGCGGTTTGCAGTGCAAAATAGATGCGGCGCGCCGGGCTGTCCGCCTCCTCCGGCGCCATGATCTGCTTGCCGAACAAGAAACGCGCCTGCGTCGTCAATTCGATCCGGCTGCGCGTGCGGAACCGTAGGGAAGCGCCATTGACGATCATTGCGTCTCCGGCATGGAGTTCTAGTACGAGGTGGGACATGGCGGATTCCGGTGCCTCTACGGTTTTCGTACGATGCGGGAAGATTGACCCGGCAGCGGCGCTCCGCTGCCGGGTGTGGACCTGCCGAGGCAGGCCCAGTCAGCCGTTTATTACTTGAACAGGCTCATTAGGGACTGTGGCGCCTGGTTAGCCATTGACAACGCCTGGGTGCCCAACTGCTGCTTGATCTGCAACGCCTGCAGGTTTGCCGACTCCTTTGACAGATCGGCGTCAATCAACGAGCCCAGCCCGGCGTTCAGGCTGTCGATCTTGCTGCTGTTGAAGCTGATCGTCGCGTCCAGCGTGTTCGAGTCCGCGCCGATCTGGTTGGTCTGGTTCGCTATGCCAGTCAATGCCACCGCGAAGGACGTCGTCCCTGTCGTTGCAGTCAGCGCCAACGACGCCGCGGTCTGGTCGTTGCCAGCGGTAATTGCCCCGAAGGTGTCCACCCCGGCTGTGGATCGCGAGAATGTGGAGCCGATCAGCCCCGCCAGGGTATTGGCCAGCCCGCTCACGTCCTCGGAATTGAGGGTCTTGGTCGAACCGGTCTCGCTGGCAATCACAGTCTTCGACGTTCCGGCCACCGCACCGCCGGCGACGCTGCCCAGCAAGGACTGTCCATTGTACTTCGAGTTGTCGGTGTAGTCGGCAACTTGCGAAACGATGGATTTATAGGACGCCACATACTGATCGCGCTGGGTCTGCGTGATGCTGTTGTCACCGATCTTGACCAGCAGGGTCTGCGCCTGGTTCACGCTGTCCGAGATTTTGCCCAACGCCGTCATGGAGGTGGATACCAGCCCCTTCGCGTTGCCAAGCTGCTGGTTCACGCTCGTCAGCGCGCCTACGTCGGCCCGCACGCGCTGCGCCACTGCGTAAGCGCCGCCATCGTCCGAGGCGTCCGCCACGCGGTATCCGGTGGAGATGCGCTTCTGCGTCGCCTGCAGCATCGAGCTGGTGCTGTTCAGCGACTGAAGCGCGACCTGAGCAGAGAGGTTGGTGTTAACCGAGTTCAACGACATAATATTTTATTCCAATCAAGCCGGTCCGGCTCTGCCAGACGCGACCCGCGTTCACGACGCCCCGTTTTGCCGGCGTGACCCGATAATGACGACCAAGACTTAAGGAGCGGTAAGCAGGAAAGCGGAATTTGTGAAATCGGCGCAGAGCCGCCGCCTTCAGCATATGCGCGACGTTGACCGCGAGTCCCTGGCCTCGGGATGGGCCGTCATGGCCCACGAGCCGCGGCGTTCCCGTAGCTGGCCCAACCCAGCCATCGGGCGGCAGCACCGGACTCTGGCAGACGCAGTCTCGATATAGGTCCGGCTTGGGATGGAAGGGCGAAGCCGGGACAACATCCTGCTTCCGTTGAGTTGCAAGCGGCGTCAGCAGCGTGCGGTCAGCAGGCGCCAAGACGCCTGGCGCGGGGTGCGACGGGAGGCGCATCTTCTCCCGAGCCGACGCAGCGGCTACTTTCGAAAGTGGATCACTAGATCGGTTCGCATCCAGACCGGACGCAAACCGGTCTAGCTTTTTTTGTTTGCAAGCAGAGACTTGCAGTTGGGTCCGGTCGCGGTGCGTGGCGGCGATTGGGATGCATCGGCATTGAACCTTGCCGTGTTCCGGGGCGACGCCAGCTTGACGCGGTTCCTGCTGCAGAATGGCACGCGTTGGACGGAGCAGCATGGCTATGGAGACAATGTCTGCGGCACGTTGTCTTGGGCGTCATGCAACGCGCCCATCGAGGGCGGCGATTGGGCCGGGTGCGCCCGGGCGCTGCTTGACCATGGGATGCCGCCGGGGACGCGGGACGACGGGGATCCCGAGGCCGTTCTGATCGGCGGAAGCAGGAAGCGGTCCTCCGACGAGGTAGCCGAAGTCCTCCTTAGAGAGCATCCGGCGTCATGCTGATGGAGGGCAGGCTGCAGCCCATTGCCGAATGGCTCCGAGGGGGCAGCCACGCCCTTTGCCCGGAGCAGGTCAGGTTGGAACGCTGCCCGTGAACCCCGCCAGTGCTTGGAGCCGCTTAGCTGGTCAGCAGGGCGAACCCCGGCGGCAACTGGAGCGCCGTCAATCCCCCGCCGCCAACGTCCCATCGCGACTGCCTTGCGCCGCCTGCTGCAGCAACGTCGCCATGCTCTCGATGAACCCGGCCTCCCATTGGCTGGCCGGGTTGGTACGCAGCAGGATGTTGCGCAGCGTCAGGCACTCCGCGTGGGTCACGGGCGGCAGATGGGCAATCGGCGAACCGTCCTGGTTTGCGGCAAGTTGCATTATCTGGCCTCCGAGCTTGGTGAATGCCCGGCGAATCGGGCGGATTCGACTATACCAGCACTGCACCAGACTTGTGTAAGCTTAAGCTTGATTTATCAGCGCAGGATTTTTGTTCAGGTTCTGTTCAGTTTGTCCGAACGTGTTCTTGAATTGTTTCTATAAGCGAGGCCCCTATGCCCGACGTCCTGCCCCCTGGTCCGACCGCAGCCGTGCACGCCGGGCCATCCGGCGGGGACACGCTGCGCGCCGAGCTGCTGCGCGCCGCAACCGATGCCTTGGCCCGCATCGCCCCTGCCCTGCCCGCCGCTGCCGGCGCCTTCATCGCCCGTCTGCATGCCGCGCTGCCCACTCCCGAGATGGCGGCCCAATCACCTGAGGCCCTGGCCGAAGCCGCGGCCAGCCTGTGGTCCCTTGCGGCCCGGCGCCAACCCGGCGAGGCCCTGGTCCGCGTCGCCAGCCCCGGCGGCGGCGTGCCCGGCGCCTCGGCCCGGGCGGTCGCGGCGGTCATCACCGACGACATGCCGTTCCGGGTGGATAGCGCCATGGCTGCGCTGACGGTTG
>CAXTOB010000275.1:0-1609 GCA_964245505.1 uncultured Acetobacteraceae bacterium
GAACAGGTGGCTGGTTTGGATCGGAATTACCGGCTGGTATCGTTGGAATACGCACTCGCACCACCACTGAAAGAATGAGGATGCCATCACCCTCCTGACAGCGCCAACCCAGCTTCACGTGTGACCTGGATTTGAACCACACCACCTCCCCCAAGCAGGCAAGTTAAAACTGACAAGAGTCAACGGGCCATCGCTCTTGCTGATGGGGTATCTAGGGCATGATCATTGGAGCGAGAACATGCCAACAGCATCCGTGTCCACCGATGAGAACGAACGCCTGGCGGCCCTAATCGCGCTCGACATCATCGGGACGAAGCGCACGGCTGAGTTCGACATCTTTCCCACGTTGGCGAAGGGTCTGTTCTCGACCCCGATCGCCGCCATCTCACTGATCGACGAGGATCGGCAATGGTTTAAGGCCAGCGTTGGCCTGGACGTGTCGGAAATTCCACGGGACGTCTCGTTCTGTGCGCACGCGATCTTGAGCCCGACGGAGGCGCTGTGCGTCCCGGACGCGACCAAGGACCCCCGCTTCGCCGACAACCCGCTTGTGACGGGTGAGTTCGGCCTGCGCTTCTATGCCGGTGTGCCGATTACCGGCCCGAGCGGTCATCCTTTGGGGGCACTGTGCGTCATCGACCGCAAACCCCGCAAGGTCAGCAAGAAAGTGCTGGAGCAATTTCAGCAGTTGGCCGTCGGTGTCGGCAGCGCCCTGAAGCTGCATGCCTCGGTCCAGGAACTGCGGAAGCTGGCGGTGACTGATGTGTTGACTGGGCTTGAGAACCGGGCGGGGTTCAACCAGCGGCTGCGCGCCGCCCTGACGCGAAGCAAAGACACGCCTGCGTTGCGCGTCGGACTGCTGTTTCTTGACCTGGACGGCTTCAAGGCCATCAACGACCTGTTCGGGCATGCAAGCGGAGATGAAGCGTTGCAGGAGGTGGCACGACGGCTGCGCTCTGCGACCCGTGCGCGCGACGCCCTCAGCCGGTTTGGCGGGGACGAGTTCTGCGTCCTGGTCGAGGACGTACGGGACCCCACTGACCTGCATGCACTCGGCACCCGCATCCATGCCGAGTTGGCCGAGCCTTTCCTCATTGAGCAGCAATCCGTGCCGCTTCGTACCTCGATCGGCATCGCCATTTGCTCCGCTGGTGCGAGCGATCCTGAAATCCTGGTCCGCAAGGCGGATGCAGCTTTATACGATGCTAAAAGGGCCGGGCGCGGGACCACACGGTTTGCTGCTGCATTGAAGGCCCGCGATGGACCCGTGTCGACCGGGCGCAACATGATGACAGCGTTGCTGCGCAAGGCCCTGCTGCCGCCCGGACATGAGCCGTTTACTCTTGCAGTTCAGCCCATCTTCCAAGGCCGAACTGGCCAGCTTGCCGGGTTCGAGGCGCTGGTGCGCTGGCCCGACCCGGACGGGGGTGTCAGGCAGCCGTCTGAGTTCATCCCTATGGCCGAGGCGACCGGATTGGTGGTGCAGCTTGACCGTTGGGTGCTGGATCAGGCCTGTAGTCTTGCCGCAAGCTGGCCCAGTCACCTGCAGATTTCCTCCAACCTGTCGGCGGCGAACTTCCTTGCGGGCACCTTGGCGGAGGAGGTGCAG
>CAXTOB010000275.1:1619-8196 GCA_964245505.1 uncultured Acetobacteraceae bacterium
CAGGCGACCCTGGAGCGGCACGGAGTGGCGCCGGGCCGCCTGAAGCTGGAGATCACCGAAACCGTGCTGCTGTGCGACCCGACCCGTGTGCGCAACATCATAGCGGCGCTGCGGGAATTGGGCGTGCACGTCATCCTCGACGACTTCGGGGTCGGTCATGCCTCCATCGCCTACCTGCGGGACTATGCGTTCGATGGATTGAAGATCGACCGCAGCTTCACGGCTGGCATCGAGACCGATCCACGCAGCCGCGGGTTCGTGCGTGCGATCATTGAGATGGCGCGCGCGCTTGGCATCGGGGCCACCGCGGAAGGGGTGGAGACAGAGGGTCAGTTTGAGATGCTGCGCAGCAAAGGGATCGAGACTGTCCAGGGCTACCTGCTTGGCCGCCCGATGACACCCGATGCAGCGATAAACCTCATCCAGCAGCCGAACGGGAAGTCTGGCAAGCGAGCGAACGGAAAACCTATGCAAGTGTGAAACAGTGCATTCTTTGAACCACTCTTTCCCGTGTAGGATCAGAGACTTGCCACGCCGATCGGCTTCGGGACCCCGCGCCGATTCACAAATTGCTACAAATCCAGTCCCATGACTGCATACTGACCTGACGGACACGCCATGAGATCACCACTGCCGTCCCGAGCCGTGCGATGGATGCGGAGCATGACCACACATGCTGCCATTCCTGGGCTGGTGCGCGATCGGCGCGGTGGTGTTCTCATAGTGATGGCTGTGCTCCTTCCTGTGCTCCTGATGTGCGTTGGCCTGGGTGTCGATATCAGCCGCTGGAGCGTGGTGAAGCAAGAGCTGCAGCGCACCGTGGACCTTGCAGCCTATGCTGGGGCGGCAGACTTCGCGGGCTCCAACGACGCACAGGGTGCAGCAAACACGGCCGCAAACCTTGCAGAGATGAACGGTGCGACAGGCAGCACGAGCCGTTCGTGGAATTCGAGCACGAAGGTCCTGAGCGACGGCCAGGTGACCATCCAGGCATTGAACGGGTTACGAAGCAGCCAAAGCACCGCTTTTCAGGTGATAGTCACCCTATCAAAAACGATCAGCTTCGCCAGGCTCATGGGCTTACCGCCAGCCATCACTGTAGCCGCGACTGGATGGGCAGAAACCCAAACCAGCGCGCAGCCCTGCCTTCTCGCCTTGAATAGTGTCGGATCGGGGATATCCGCCATCGGCAATGCGTCGGCCACCTTATCAGGCTGCGCCGTGCGCTCAAATGCCTCAGTTGCAACGGTTGGAAATGCCAACATCTCGGCATCGGGTTTCTACGCCAATGGCCTGATCACGGGATCGGAGACCGGCGGCACGGTGCACCCAAACGATGGTGTCATCGCAGACCCTTACGCAAGCTACGCTCCTGTGCAAACGGCTTTGCAGAGGCTTCTGCCTGGCTATGGTCCATCATTCAGTGACAAACCAAATGGGACTGCTTCTCTTTCTGCCGGGGAATGGTCCTCCTGGGACATCAAGGGTCAAGTCAGCTTGGCGCCTGGCATATACTATGTAAACGGCCCCATATCTGTCGGCGCGCAAGGCTCGTTGTCCGGCACAGGAGTGACCATCGTGACCTCAGGCTCGCTCACACTGACAGGAGGAGCCAGTCTCACGCTCTCAGCCGCAACGACAGCGGGTGCCGCCACCGGCGCGATCCCAGGCATCTTATTTGCGGGGAATTCAGTGACTGCCTCGTCGTTTAAAGGCAACACAAGTCCGTCCCTGACCGGGGTTGTATACTATCCGAATGGTGCGCTCGACTTCGGTGGAACGGCTCAAGGCGGAAGCTCTGGATGTCTCGAAGTTGTCGCTTCAAGCATTACCTTAGGCGGGACAAGCGGCATGGCGTCAAACTGCTCTGGCTACGGGGCGCTTAGCTTCAACAGCGATGCCACGGCCGCCGCCGCTCTCGTCCAATGAACAATACCCTTAATGGGCTTACACACGATGTTCGAGGGAACGCAACCATTGAGTTCGCACTGGGACTCTCGGTCCTTATGGTCATGCTTGCTGGCGTTGTCGATTACTCACTTGCATTCTGGACTAAAGGCTTGCTCACGAATTCGGTCGCCCAAGGCATACAATCTGCCCTTTTAAGTGGGCCACAAGTTTCTCCATCTTCAGTTCAGGGGATTGTGCGTCAAAGGCTGAATTTATCAGCATCCAACGTTAACGTGTGGCAACCGAGCTGCAAGTGCGTTTCTGGCATGCCGGCAACAGCCATGCCGCAGATTTGCGGCCTACCTTGTCCGAACGGCACCCTTCCGGGTACTTACATCACGATCTCAGCACAGTACACGTATGCGCCGCTCTTGCCAGCCTACAGCGGCCTTGCAAGCCCTGTCATCACGCAGACGGCAACAGCCAAACTGAAATGAGCGTCATGCGCCGCACATCCATACTTCCCGCGTGCCACGGGACAGTCGCTGTTGAGTTCGCTCTCATCAGCAGCGTACTCCTGATGGTAGTTTTAGGCATTGTCCAAGGCGGCCTGCTGCTTTGGGCCAAGGCTGCGATTGAAGAGTCGGCATCGCGAACCGCCCGATGCACGGCCATCGCCTGGTCGTACTGCACTAACCCCGCGGCATATGTGAACACTCTCCTGAACGGATGGGGAGTTTCTGGCATAGTTCCGTCTGTGAGCGTTTCTGTTACATCGGGCACGGCCTGCAATAATACGACGGGCCACTTCAGCTTGGTTACCATCCAAAGCACAGGGCCGGTACTCTCAAACATCTTGCCGGCCTTTTCCAATATCGTGTTGTCAAGTAGCTCGTGCTATCCTTCAGGCATATGACAGATCGCGATACGAGACAGACGCCGGCCTCATGCAAGCAGAAACAGGTTGGAGAGCAATGGTTAGGCAGGGCTTGGCGCGTTGGGAAGTCTTACCGTGACCTTCTTGCGCGGAATTCCGCATTTACAGGCGCGGTCAGCCGCAACTAGCCGGTGTAGCGCACCAACGCCATGTTGCTAGAGGATAAGCGCCAGGCTTTATGTTCTAGAGCTTGCTCCAGGACGGAAGCGTAGTTCTGGTTGCACCAGGCCCGCCCAGGACGTCTGAAAACCACCTGTAAACAGGACCCCCAATAATGCCCCCCTTGGACAACCCATCGCCTGCCACGCCCGAGGTCAACGCCGTACGCCTCAACCGTGCGGCCTTACTCGCATTCACAAGCGACACCCAGACCGAACAGGCGCTTCACGAAGGGCTGTCTGACATTGTATCCGGAAAAATTGAGTTCCGCCATGCCGGCATCCGGGCCGCCATTGCGACTCTGGCCAGCATGGCAACACCACTTACCTTGATCGTGGACCTGAGCGGGGAGGAGAACCCCTTTGCCGCGCTGAATGACCTGCGGCAGGTCGTGGAGCCAAATGTGCGCATTTTGGTCGTCGGCGACCAGAAGGGTATCGACTTCTATCGGCAGATGACCCTCGACTTGGGTGCCTCGGAGTATTTGCACAAGCCACTGACCCGCGACATCGTTGCACGCTATTTCGGCCCGCTGCTCAACGCGAAGGCTTCGGTGCAGAATATGGTGCCAGGTGGCCGCCTCGTGACGGTCACCGGCGTGCGCGGCGGAGTGGGCGCAAGCACCGTTGCGGCAAACCTGAGTTGGTATCTTGGGGTGGAAGCAAAGCGGCATACGGTGCTGCTCGACACCGATCTCCACCGTGGCGTGGGTGCCATGCTGCTGGGTGCGAAGCCTGGGTCTGCCCTGCGCACTGCGCTTGAAGCGCCGGAGCAGGTCGATGAGCTGTTCGTAGAACGCGCGGCACCGCAACTGGCTGAGCGGCTGCATGTCTTAGCCGGGATGGAAAACCTAAGCGATCAGCTGGATTTCCCGCTGGGCGGTGCGGCTCAGCTTTCCGAGGCACTCCGCCGCCGCTACAATTTCGTCGTGACGGACCTGCCGTTCACCGGCCTGTCGCTGCATCGTGACTTGATGCACCTGGCGCATCAGCGAGTGCTCGTTATGCTGCCGACCTTGGCCTGCATCCGCGACACGCTGCGCCTTCTCGCCATACCGAATGGCCCGGCACAGCCCAGGCGACCTATCGTAATCCTTAACCGGGCCGGAATGACCGGCGGGTTGGAAAGGCGGCGGATAGTGGAGGGACTACGGATGGTGCCAGACATTGTGATCCCCGACATCCGACGCGTGGCGGAGCGCGCTGCGAACCTAGGCAGGCCAGTCGCGCAGGAACATGGACTGTTCCGCAGCGCTATGGAGACCCTTGCCCGAGAGGTTGGCTTCAATAGCCACAAGGTCGAAGAACGGTCTGCCGAGCGGCCGTGGTTCCGGCGACGCAAGTAAGATGCCGTTCGAAAGGATTTTGGGAGAAGGCGTAGCGGTCTGGCTGAGGCGGGGTAGGTTCGGGATCCGCGCTTACGCCGAGTTCGGCATAAGCGCGTATTTCTGCGAGCTATGCCGGAATTTGGGTGACGCCGTGATCAGGCGGCGTTCTGGGTGTGGTTCAAATCCAGGTCACACGTGAAGCTGGGTTGGCGCTGTCAGGAGGGTGATGGCATCCTCATTCTTTCAGTGGTGGTGCGAGTATGGATCGGTGTGTTGGCGCAGCGGCGAGGCTACCCGGGGGTGACCGCAAGGACCTGGCCATTCAGGCGCTGGCGCGATCGGAGACGGTCAGCGACCTGGCGGCCCGGCACGGGGTCAGCCGCAAGTTCGTCTATCAGCAGACGCACAAGGCTCGCGCTGTGCTCGACGGCGCCTTCTCGCCTGCCGTGTCGGACAGCGAGGTGCTGTTCGAGCTGGCGGTGACCAAGGCGTGGCTGCGCCAGGTGATCGTCGGGCTGACGCTGATCTGCCGCGGCTCGTATCGTGGCGTCGTGGAGTTCCTGCGTGATCTGCTGGGCGTGCCGGTCAGCGTCGGCTGCGTCCACGACGTGCTCCAGGCGGCCACGCGAGAGGCGAGCGCGCTCAATCACGACCAGGACCTGTCCGGCATCCGGGTGGGCTTGCACGACGAGATCTTCCAGGGTGCCACGCCCGTGCTGGCCGGCGTCGATGCGGCATCGACGTATTGCTATCTCCTGGCGGCAGAGCAGCGCCGTGACGCCGACACCTGGGGCGTGCACCTGCTGGATGCCGCCGAGCAGGGGCTGCGGCCCGACTACACGATCGCCGACGCGGGACAGGGCCTACGTGCCGGGCAGAGGGCAGCTCGGGGCGACACGCCGTGCCACGGCGACGTGTTCCACATTCATCGCCAGTCCGACGGACTGGCCAACACCCTGGCGCGCCTCGCCCAGGGCGCCACGTCGCGGCGCCATACACTACAGGCCAAGATGGGCCACGCCGGCCAGCGGGGTCCTGACGACGAACTCGCCGCTCAGCTGGCGCTGGCCCGGCACTCCGATGCCCAGGCGCATGAGCTGGCCCGCGACGTCCGGACGCTCACCCAGTGGCTGCGCCATGACGTTCTGGCGCTCGCCGGCCCGGCCCTGGCCACCCGCCAGGCGCTGTTCGACTTCCTCGTCGAGGAGCTGATGCTGCGTGAGCCCGTGGACGTGCGACGCATCCGCCCGGTGCGGGTTGCGCTGCAGAACCAGCGCGACGCCTTGCTCGCCTTCGCCGGCGTGCTCGATGGCAAGCTGGCCGACATCGCGCAAACCCACGCCATCTCCGGATCCCTCGTGCGCGAGGCGTGCCTGCTACATCGCTTGCCCAGCACCTCGCCCGCATACTGGCAGGGATGGAACCGGCTACGGGCGCAGATCAGGGGCAAGTTCCACGCTCTGTTTGACGCCGTGAGCCGGGCCATGGCCGATACCCCGCGGAGCAGCTCGCTCGTCGAGACCCTCAACTCGCGGCTGCGCACCTACTTCACCCTGCGCCGGCACCTCGGCGGGGCATACCTGGACCTGCTGCGCTTCTTCCTGAACCATCGCCGCTTCCTGCGCAGCCGACGTGCCGAGCGCCAGGGCAAGAGCCCGCGGGAGCTGATGACCGGCCAAGGTCATCTGCACTGGCTGACCCTGCTGGGCTTGGGACCGCTTCAGCCCCAACGAGCCTGACCCGGGGGGGCTGGCCGCCTCCCGCACAGAACACCCGTCCTGCCAAAATCCGGCCCTCGCAGGCCGGCGATTTCCGCACGCCCTGTGTAACCCAAAAAGACCGGATTCTAAACCACGCCCCATCATCGGCGGCAGCGGCGATGCGGTCATCGGCGTGCAGGCCAACAGCCTGGTAAGCCTGACCAGCGGTTCGGCCATCGTGTCCGCCGCTGACGGCAGCTGCACCTGCCCAGCTGCGCACCGTGCCAGTCCATTCTGGCCTTCGTCCTCGGCCGCATGCCGCGATTGATCAGCTGAAAGCCGGGGCAGCGCGCCCCGCCGTCACCTGTCTCAACCAACCCCTAACGCCGCCGCATTGAGCCGACCGCATGTCACTCCCAAGGTGGCAGCGAATACGCACGCCCGCACAACCATCACGCGAAACATAACTGTCTTCGTTAGGGATCGCTTCGGGCTGATGAATAATGGCGGCTAACTGGGGTGCTGATCGACCGGGAGAACACGCTTGCGGCGGCACGTCGCCGT
>CAXTOB010000276.1:0-7334 GCA_964245505.1 uncultured Acetobacteraceae bacterium
ACGGCGTGGATTACTTATGCCGTGCCATCACTCCGCCATCCAGCCCGATCCGGTTCAATGCCCGGTTCCTGGTGGTGGATGCCTCCTACGTGTCCGGAACACTGGCGGGGTCGGGCGAGTTGGAAGGGCTGGGCTACCTGCTGGTTGGGGAGGCAGTGGCGCTCGACCTGGCGCTGGTCACGCGGGAGGTGTTGCAGCGTTTGCAGCTTTGGCTGGCGTTGCCCCCCGCCGCCCGGCCGACGCGCGAAAAGCTGGACGTGTTCAAGAAACGGCAGTGGCGCTTGGAGTAGCTGTGAGAAGCTCTGGTTCGTGCGCCTGCGGCGAGGCAAGGAAACTTCCGTCGCCGGTTGGGAATGCGGACAGCGGTTTAGGCGTGAAGTTGGAATGGGTGCTCCGGACGGGAGGAACGGGCGGATTGGGAGCGCCGGGCTTGGGAGCACCAGGCTTAGGAGCGTCGGGCTTCGGAGCGGAAGTGCTGTCCTCGGTGTCCAAGCCGCGCTCCTCCCGTTCGTATCTGCGTGAGGGCGTTCCGGTGCGGCTTACCCCGGCCTCATGCCGCGCCAGATGTCGGGTGGCAACTTGGCCGTGCTCAGTGCGGCCGCGCGAGATGGAGCAGCAAGCCATGCGGGGCATTCCGGCGTCAGCATTCCTACTTCTTGGGACGGCGGTCCTGGCGACGGCTCGTGCGGAGCCGGTTCGCACCGGGCCGGACGCCTTCGGCGACTGGCGGAAGGATGCGCCCGGAGTGGTCCGGCTGATCCGCCCGGCAGACCTGCGGCCACCCTATGAGACACGGTCCCGCAGCAACAGCCCGTCAGTGACCGCGCGCCCGGCCGGAGCGGTGCCGCGAGGGCCTACAGGGACAGAGGTTGCGGTGTTCGCAGACGGGCTGTCGGGTCCGCGCATCTTGCGGACGGCGCCGAATGGGGACGTGTTCGTCGCCGAAACCTCGGGTGGGCAAATCCGGGTGCTGCGGCCCGCGGTGGACGATAAGGCGCCCGCAGCGAGCGAGGTGTTCGCGTCGGGGCTGGATGGGCCGTTCGGTGTTGCCTTCTGGCCGCCGGGTCCGGCACCTCGGTATGTTTATGTTGGCGAGACCGGACGCGTCGTGCGCTACCCTTACCGGCCCGGCGATCTGCGGGCGTCGGGGCCGGCAGAGGTCATCGTGCCCTCGCTGCCGGAGGGTGGGCATTCGACGCGGGATGTCGCGTTCTCGCCGGACGGCACGCGGATGTATGTATCGGTGGGCAGTGGCAGCAATGCCAATGCGCCGCCTGCCCTGCCAGCGCCTCGGCTGGCGGCACTGGAGGCTGTGTCGGGACGTGGCGCTGATTGGGACGATGAGCGGGACCGGGCTAATGTGCTGATGTTTGACCCGGACGGCCGGCCGGCCGGGCATTTTGCGAACGGGCTGCGCAACTGCGTCGGGTTGGCAGTGCAGCCGGACGGGACGGTGATGTGCGCCGTGAACGAGCGGGACGGCTTGGGTGATAACCTGCCGCCGGACTACGTGACGCGGGTGCGGCCGGGCGGGTTTTATGGCTGGCCGTGGTACTATATCGGCGCGCATGAGGATCCGCGCAGCCCTGGGCGCCGCCCGGACCTGGCTGAGGACGTGCTGGTGCCGGACGTGCTGATCCAGCCGCACTCGGCGCCCCTGGGGATCACGCTGTATGACGGGGCGATGTTCCCGTGGCGCGGGGACGCGCTGGTGGCGCTGCATGGGTCGTGGAACCGGGGCACGCGGACGGGATACAAGGTGGTTCGGATACCGATGCGGGATGGGGCGCCAACCGGGGAGTATGAGGACGTGCTGACCGGCTTCGTGCGGGACGACAACTCGGTGTGGGGGCGTCCGGTGGGGATAACGGTGCTGCGGGACGGGTCGGTGCTGGTGTCCGAAGACGGCAACGACACGATCTGGCGGATAGCGCGTCGGTAGGCGCCGGGGCATAAGGCAGCGTTCGGGGGGCGTTGTCCCGCACTATGGTTGTCAGGCGGGCACGGGACTGCCCGGGCAGGAGGCAGGTTGCCCGCGACGACGACGGCGAAGCTCTACCGGCCCCTGATCCTGTGCCTCGCGTTGCTGTTTGCGATGGCAGCGGTGTTCGGCACGCAGTTGGTAACCGGGTTTGGTCATGTGACCGGGGACCGGCTGGATGGGCTGATCCAGACCAGCATATTTGAACACTGGTTCAACGTCCTGCGCGGACGGGCGTCCTGGGATACGACCGCTTACTTCTTCCCGTATCGCGGCACGCTGGCCTACAACGATGGTTATCTGCTGTATGGCCTGGTTTACTCCGCCTGGCGGGCGATCGGCATGGACCCGTTCCTGTCCGCCGAGATGGTTGCCGTCACCCTACGTATCGTGGGCTTTGCAGGCGCTTACGGGTTCGCCCGTAGCGTCCTGAACCTGCCATTTATGTGGGCGGCGTTCGGGGCGGCGATGTTCACCCTGAGCCTGAACGCCTACCAGCAGTCTGCCCATACGCAGATCCTGAGTGTGGCGTTTGGACCCATTGCCGCGCTGCTGGCGGTGTGCACGATGCGGGCGCTGGAGGCGGCAAGGCCGCGGGCTGCAGTGGGATGGGGGGCGGCCTTCGCTGTCCTAGCAGCGGCCTGGCTGCTGACGGCGTTCTACATGGCTTGGCTGCTGGCGTTCTATGTGCTGCTGCTGGCGGTGATCGCCGTCGTGATGAACCCGGCAATGCGGCATCGTGCAATCGCCACCCTGCGCCGGGAATGGCCGGCCGTCGCCGTCATCACCGTGACGTGCGTAGTTGCCGTCGTGCCATTCCTTGCCCTTTACCTGCCGAAGGCGCGGGACACCGGGATGCATGAGTTTGCGGCGGTGCGCCCGTTTTTGCTCACGCTGCGTGACACCGTGCGGGTCGGGCCGGGGAACCTGCTGTTCGGCTGGTCCGACGCACTGCTGTTCCCTGGCCGCGCGGGATGGTCGGCGGAGCGCATCGTGGGCTGGCCGCCGGCGTTCCTGGCCTGCTTTGCGGCGGCTGCGTGGTCGTGGCGGCGGTGGCCCGTGGCCGGGGCGGCAGCGCTGGCAGTGTGTGCGGTTTATCTTCTCACCTTGAGTGTTGGCGGGAGGTCGGGCTGGTGGGCGGTTTACCACTGGGTCCCGGGGGCGAAGGCGATCCGCGTCGTGTGCCGCGCATGGATCATGCTGTCCCTGCCCATGCTGGGCTTGGTGCTGGTTTGGCTGCACCGGTTGGGTGGCAGCAGGCCGGCGTTGGCAGCCATGCTGGCGGTGCTGCTGGTGGCGGAGGAGCTCAGCAGCGGGCCGAACGTCGCCGGGCTGGATCGGACGGCTGAGCTGCGCCGCCTGCAGTCCGTCCTGCCGGCGTCGGCGGGGTGCCGGGCCTTTGCGGTGCTGTCGGCCCGGCGGGACGATCCGGAGTCGGACAAGGCGCTGCAAACGAACAGCGCCAATGCCAATGCCATGCTGATCGCCGAGGTGGCGGGGCTGCCCACGGTCAATGGCATCTCGACATTCAATCCGCGGGATTGGGACGCTGCCGATCCTAGTCGTCCTGACTACGTTGGCCGGATTGCTTCCTACGTCCGCGCGCATGGGTTGCGGGATGTGTGCGGCTTGGACCTGCGGACGGGGCACTGGTATGCCGGGTTGGGGGATTATCGGGCGGTTCACCTGGTGCCGACGGGCGGCTTGCTGTCGCTCCGCGGCGCCGGCGCCGGGGCGGAGCTGCTGGATGCCGGATGGTCGCAGCCCTATGCGTGGGGGCGCTGGAGTGGGTCGCGTGGGTCTTTGCGCTTTTTGGTTCAGGGTGATCCGGGGGCGGTACGGCTGACGGCTTGGGCGGTTGTTTTTCCGGCGGTGCCGGTGCGGACGCAGCGGGTAGCGGGGCTGGCCGATGGGGTGCTGGTTGCGACTTGGGAGGTTTCGGGCGCGCCGGCGGCTTATGAGGCCGTGCTGCCGACGAGAAATGGGCCGTTCAAGGTCACGTTTTCTAACCAAGATTTGGACGGTGCCGATAACAGCCGCCCAGGGTTTGGTCTTATTGCGGTGCGACTGGACAGGCTTTAAGGCAGTGGGTCAGTATTCACCTACACAACAGTGGGACGGAACGGCCCGCCAACCCGCCACTGCTCCGTCGAGAACCAGCGCAAGTCGTGGAACTCGTCTCCGGCTCGAAACCAGCGATCTACGAGAAGTGACAGGGCGATGCCAGCACGTTGTATTTGTGCCATTGTGACAACCAGCCATCTCCCATCGTCCAACCGCTCAAATTCGACCATGTGGTAACTTGCCTGCCACCAAGAAACTTCCACCATCGTGCGCCTGCCATTAATTCGCGGCGCTTTCACGCTGGCCTGCTTCTTGAGTATGCCCGTTTGGGACTGCTTGAAATGCAGCAAAAAATCTTGCGCCATTTTCATCGCGTCCGGCGACGCAGCGTCATCGTTTATGCGAAAGCTGACATGGTTGCGGGTGAGCGGCGCCGCATCTGCGGGCGGCGGCGAATCACACTGGGCAGCTTCGCCCATCTCTACAATGCGCCTGCTGATGTCGGCGTCATTCCCACGATATCGAATGCAGTCCACCTCCGCAGATCGCATCGCAAGGAGGGTGCGATCTATGCTTGCTTGCGTTCTTGGCTGATGAGCCACGATGCAGTGGGATGGATAAGGCGCATTCGCCTAGGCAAATAGCTCCGGCGCCTCGTCCTGCGGCACGCCACACGTCACGCAGCAACCGTCCACAACATAAAAATCTCCCGCGCAATTCTCTTGATGCGAGCGCTATCGAGGCGGAGGTGCTTCGACCATGCTGGGACAACTCCTGTCTGTTCACAGCTCCCGTTGTAGCCCGGCTTAGCACAGACCGTGGAACTCAAGGCGACCAGGTTCCAAGGTAACACGCGAACCGTAGCGCTCGGAGATCTCGACTACGCCGCCTTCCGCCCCGCCTCTCCTCCAAACAGGAAATCCACGTCCTCCTGCGCCAGCGCCGCCAGGTCCCCCGGCTCGGTGAACGTCAGGTTTGCCAGCTCCGCCTTGCGCTGCTGCAGCTCAAGGATGCGCTCCTCCACCGTATCCGCGCCGATCAGCTTGTAAACGAACACCGACTTGGTCTGCCCGATGCGGTGCGCCCTGTCGCTAGCCTGGTTCTCGACCGCCGGGTTCCACCAGGGGTCGTAGTGGATGACCGTATCCGCCGCCGTCAGGTTCAGGCCGCGCCCGCCTGCCTTCAGCGAGATCAGGAATAGGGGCACCTCGCCGGCCTGGAACGATCGCACCGGCTCCGCCCGGTCCCGCGTGTCGCCGCGCAGCTCGACATAAGGGATGCCGGCATCCTTCAGCCGCGGCTTGATCAGGTCGAGCATGGAGGTGAACTGGCTGAAGAGCAGGATGCGCCGCCCCTCCGGGATCATCTCGGACACCATCTCCAGCAGGTCATCCAACTTGGAGGACGACTCGACCAGCCGGGCCGAGGGCAGCTTTACCAGCCGCGGGTCGCAGCAGACCTGGCGCAGCTTCAGCAGCGCGTCCAGCACGACGATGCGGCTGCCGGCCAGGCTGCGCTCGGCCACCTCCTCGCGCACGCGCTCCTGCAGGGTGACGCGGATGGTCTCGTAGAGTTCGCGCTGATCGGGGGCGAGGGTGATGCGGCGCAGGATGGTGTGCTTGGGCGGCAGCTCCGTCGCCACCTCGCTCTTGGTCCGGCGCAGGATGAACGGCTTGATGCGGCGGACGAGCTGCAGCCGGCGCTGGTCGTCGCCTCGCTTCTCGATCGGGGTGCGGAAGCGCTTGGCGAACACCGCGCGGTCGCCCAGCAGGCCCGGCATCAGGAAGTTGAACTGCGACCACAGCTCCTCGAGGTTGTTCTCGACCGGGGTGCCGGACAGGCAGACGCGGTGCTTGGTGTCCAACTGCCCCACGGCGCGGGTGGCCTTGGCGGCGGGGGACTTGATGGCCTGCGCCTCATCCAGCACGACGACCGACCAGGCCAACTCCTTCATCTCGGCGATGTCGCGCGCCAGCACGGTGTAGGTCGTGATGACCACGTGGGTGCCGTCCAGGCGATCCCGGCGCTGGTGCCGGTCCAGGCCGTGCAGCACGGCCGTGTGCAGGTGCGGTGCGAACTTGGTCAGCTCCGCGGTCCAGTTGCTGATGAGGCTGGTGGGCACGACGATCAGCGCCGGGCGGTCCAGGCGCCCGGCCGCATGCTCGAACACCAGATGCGCGATGGTCTGCGCGGTCTTGCCCAGGCCCATGTCATCGGCCAGCAATCCGCCGAGACCGTGGCCGCGCAGGTGCTGCAGCCAGTCCAGGCCCTGCTTCTGGTAGGGGCGCAGGTCGCCCTTGAAGGCGCCGGGCAGCAGCACCGGGGCGATCTCCGCCTCGTCGCGGAACTGCTCGACGTAGGCGCGTATGGCGGCGGCGCTCTGGAACCGGGTGTTGACCAGGTCCTCCAGCTCCAGAACCGTCGCGGCCTCGGCGGTGGGCAGCACGAGGGGGCCGTCCTGCAGGCGGCCGGCGCCCTCGATCAGGTCGCCCATGATCGCCAGCAGGCGGCGGATGCGGTCGGCCGGCAGCTTCACCACGCGGCCGTCGTCCAGGCTGGTGATGATCTCGCCATCCACGATCTGCGCGGCGTCCAGGCCGCCGCGCTCGATCAGCTTGGTCAAGATCGGCAGCAGGGGCAGGCGGACGCCGTCGATCTCGATGCCGAAATCGAGGCTGAAGCGGCCGGGGCCGGCGTCCTGGACCTGCACGTCCGTGGTGCCGACTTCCTCGACCAGGCGGGGGCCGAAATCGCGGTCGATCAGGTTGCGCCAGCCCAGCAATTGCAGTTGTGGGATGCGGGCGGCGATGAAGTGGTGCCAGCGCTCGGCAGAATCCTGGCCGACATGGACCAGGGCGCGGCGGCCCTTGAGTGAGCCGGCCTCGGCGATGCGCATCTGGGTGAAGCCGTCGGTGCTGACGGTGTTGAACGCGGCTTCCTCCGCGGTCGTGTCACGGCGGACAAAGCTGGGGCCGGCTGGCGACATGACGCGGATGAACTGCCGCTCGTCGTGCCCGGCGACCAGCACGCCGCCGTAGTCGAAGTCGAGCGTCAGCGCGTCCAGCAAGTTGATCCGGCCGGTGCCATCGATGTTCTTGACCCGGCGCAGGCGCATGACGGGGGTCATCTCGGTTTCGACGATGGCGCCGTCGCTGGCGGTCGCGGGGATGTGGACCGGCTCGGGACGGCGTGGACGGGCAGGCGCCGGGGCGGGCTGGCGCAAGCGGACGCGGCCCACGGCGCCACTGGCCCCATCCACGTAGAACGGTCCGGCGTCGCTTTGCAGCAC
>CAXTOB010000276.1:7344-8186 GCA_964245505.1 uncultured Acetobacteraceae bacterium
CGCTTGGGCTTGTGATGCGCGTCGAAGGTGCGCGTTTCGCCGTCCACCAGCCGCTTGCCGCTGGGCGCCCAGCGGGCCTGGCCGGTGGCGACCAACTGACGCAGCATCTCCGGCAGCAGCTCACGCGATACGGTGGACTTGGTGGTCGCGCCGCCGCCGAGCAGCCGGGCCAGGGCGCGGGCCAGGGCGCCGCTGCCGGGGTCGGTCATGACCTGGCGCGGGGTGGTGGGGGTGATGCGCCGGGTGCGCTCGCCGACCAGGAAGGTGCTGACCAGGCAGCCCTCAGGGGGTGGCGCTGCGGCAAGCTCGAACATGACGATCCGGCGCTCGGGCGCCTCGTCTTCGGTCAGGCCGTCCAGCAAGGTCTTGGGGGCGGCCTTGCGGAGTGCTGGAAAACGTTCGAGCGCCGCGAACGCTGCGGCGGCGGCGTGGACGCAGCCGGACATCTGGCAGGTGCAGCGGCAGTTCAGCGCGACATGGGCGCCGGAGGGCTTCGGCTCCAGCGTGACGGTTTGCTTGGTGCCGGCCTGGTCCACGGTGGCCGAGATCACGTCGCCTTGCAGCCCGACCTCGACCTCGCCGACCAACAGCAGGGTCCGCCCCCGTGTCAGGGTGCGGGCGTCGAATACGCGTCCGAGATCGTCCGAGGAGAACGGCGTGGGCATCGGATAGGGATTCCTTGGAAGGCGGGCACGGCAGCATAGCGGATCGTGCGCGGAGATGCGCGATGTTTAGCCAAGCATTCCGCATGAGACTGCGATGTGTTGTTTCTTGTCCTGCTCCCTTCGGGAGCGGGTCGGGGTGAGGGGGTCTTGTTGGCAAGACGGGGGATGCTGTTGGTA
>CAXTOB010000277.1:0-8175 GCA_964245505.1 uncultured Acetobacteraceae bacterium
ACCGGTAGTGGACGACGACCTCTTGCCCGATATGGGCAGAATGACCCAGGGATGGCGCGCGGCCTGTCCACGCACTTCTTCTCGCGTGCCGGGGTGGTCCGCGCGGTGGACGACGTGTCGTTCATGGTGGGGCGCGGCCAGGTGATGGGCCTCGTCGGGGAAAGCGGGTCCGGCAAGTCGGTGACCGGCTTCTCGATCATGGGCCTGGTAGACCCGCCGGGCCGGGTGGTGGCCGGGCAGGTGCTGTTCGAGGGGCGCGACATTGCCCGCCTGCCAGACCCCGAGATGCGCCGCCTGCGCGGACGGCACATCGCGGTGGTGTTCCAGGACCCGATGATGACCCTGAACCCGGTGCTGCGGATCGGCACCCAGATGATCGAGGCGGTGCAGGCGCACGAGGCCGTATCCCGCGCCGACGCCCGTGTCCGGGCCCGCGACGCGCTGGGGCTGGTCGGCATCTCCAGCCCCGACGAGCGGCTTCACGCCTATCCCCACCAGTTCAGCGGCGGGATGCGGCAGCGCGTCGCCATCGCCATTGCCATGCTGCACCGCCCCTCCGTGATCATCGCGGACGAGCCGACGACGGCGCTGGACGTGACGATCCAGGCGCAGATCCTGTCGGAGATGCAGGGGCTCTGCAGCCGCTTCGGCACGGCGCTGGTCTGGATCACCCATGACCTATCGGTGGTCGCCGGCCTGGCGGACCAGATCGCGGTCATGTACGCCGGGCGGATCGTCGAGAAGGGCAGCGTTTCCGACGTGCTGGACCGTCCCATGCACCCCTATACCGAGGGCTTGATCGGCTCCGTGCCCAGCCGCACCAAGCGCGGCGAGCGGCTGCGCGGCATTCCCGGCCTGACGCCCTCCGTCCTGAACCTGCCAGCGGGCTGCGCCTTCCGGACCCGCTGCGCGCGGGTGGATGCCATGTGCGAGGCGGACCCGCCGGAGGTCGCCGCGGCGGCCGGGCACGCGCACCGCTGCTTCCACCCGTTGCCGGCGGTTCCGGGATGAGTGCCGACATCGCACCCGGTGCGTCACCGGCCAGCGCCTCCCAGATTGGCGTGACAGCACCGGACGTGCCGGTCATCGAGCTGCGCGGCGCATCCAAGCGGTTCGAGAAGAAGCAGGACGGTGCAGCCCGGCTTGTGCGTCGCCTGCGTGGCGTTGCAGCCGCGCCGGTCGTGCGCGCGGTGGACGGCGTGGACCTGCAGGTGCGCCGGGGCGAGGTGCTGGGCCTGGTCGGCGAAAGCGGCTGTGGCAAGAGCACGCTGGGCCGCCTGGCAGCCGGCATCATGCCCCCGTCCGAGGGCACGGTGCTGTATCATGGACGCGACCGCGCCACCCTGGACCCGGCTGCGGCGAAGCAGGCGCGGCTGCGCGTGCAGATGATCTTCCAGGACCCCTACTCCAGCCTGAACCCGCGCATGCGCATGGGCGACATCGTGGGAGAAGCGCCGCGGGTGCACGGCCTGATGACCGGCCGGGGCGACGAGTACCTGGACGCTCAGCTGCGCCAAGCCGGGCTGGACCCGGCCTATAAGCGCCGTTACCCGCACCAGTTCAGCGGCGGCCAGCGGCAGCGCATCGGCATCGCCCGGGCGCTTGCGGTGCAGCCGGAGTTCCTGGTGTGCGACGAGGCCGTGGCGGCGCTGGACGTGTCCATCCAGGCCGGGATCATCAACCTGTTGATGGACCTGCGCCGCGACCTCGGCCTGACGCTGCTGTTCATCAGCCACGATCTGGGGGTGGTCGAGCACCTGTCCGACCGCGTCGCCGTCATGTATCTCGGCCGCATCGTCGAGCAGGCTGGGGCGGAGGAGATCTTCGCCCGGCCCAACCACCCTTACACGCAGGCGCTGCTGGCGGAGGTGCCGCGGCTGGATGCCCGCGCCCGCCGATTCACGGCGATCAAGGGCGAGATGCCAAGTCCGCTGAACCCACCCGCCGGCTGCCACTTCCACCCGCGCTGCCCGCACGCCTTCGCCCGCTGCCGCGCGGAGGCGCCAACCTTAAAGGAGGTCGCTTCGGGTCGTTTGAGCGCCTGTCACCTGAACGACGGTTGACAGCGTTCGCAGGCATTACAACGGCGGCAGACCTACGCGCCCGCTAGGTCCATCCTCAGACTTACTTACCGGGGTCTGGGAAAACCGGCGAACATAAACAGGGGCAATGTGAGGACCCGGCCAGCCCGCAGCTCTTAAGGGCGTTGCGGCCGGGGCCATGATATCTAGGTCAGGGGCAGTCGCATCCCGGCGTCGGACCCGCGTTTTGCTGGACGACGTGATGGTCGATCCACTCCGCCACCAGCCGGCGGGCCTCGTTCAGCGAGGCCTCGGGGTGATGAATCCTATATAGGGTCGTGCAGGCGCGAAACGCCTCCATGTCAGCCCTGCCGTAGCCGCGCAACTCCCGGTAAGCCGTCACCACGGCGCGCTCGCACCGGCGTGCGATCGGGCTGACCTGGTAGCTTGCGTCACGGACCACGGCGAACCCCTACTTGCGACATGTCGCAGCGTCCGGACTAATGTAGGGGCCGGCAGGAGTGCGCGCAAGCAAACCCGCGGCATCGTGGCTGCCAAGGGGGGCTGCATGGACCAACTCATCGCGGGGTATCACCGCTTTCGCCGGGACGGCTGGCCGGAGCGCCGCCGGATGTTCGAGGCGCTGGCGCAGGACGGGCAGCGCCCGGCGGCGCTGGTGATCGCGTGCGTGGACAGCCGGGTGGACCCTTCCGCGATCTTCGACGCGGCGCCGGGGCAGATGCTGACGGTGCGCAACGTCGCCAACCTGGTGCCGCCCTATGCGCCCGACGCCGCCTACCACGGCACCAGCGCCGCAGTGGAGTTCGGGGTGCGCGTGCTGGAGGTGCCGCATGTCGTCGTGCTGGGCCACGGCCAATGCGGCGGCATCCAGGCATTGCTGCGCGGCGCGCCGGACACGGCGCAGGATTTCGTCGTGCCCTGGATGGGCATCGTCGCCCCGGCCCGCGCCCGCGCCCTGCAATGCGACACCCCGGACGCGCAGCAGCGATGCTTGGAGCATGAGGGGATCAAGATGTCCCTGGCCAACCTCATGACCTTTCCCTGGATCGCCGAGCGCGTCCGTGCCGGGTCGCTGCACCTGCATGGCGCGTGGTTCGCTATACACACTGGGGTGCTGCAGGTGCTGCAGCCCGATGGGACCTTCGCCGCGGCTTAGCTCCCAGACTCCTACCCGCCGACGATCTCCGCCAGAGCCTTGCCGACCTCCGCCGTCCCGGCCTGCCCGCCCATGTCCCGCGTCCGTGGCCCGCCGTCGCGCAGCAGCGTCTCGATGGCGGACACCACGGCCGCCGCCGCCTCCTTCTCCCCCAAGTGCTCCAGCATCATGGCGCCAGACCAGACCTGGCCGATCGGGTTGCACACGCCCTGCCCGGCGATGTCCGGGGCGCTGCCGTGCACCGGCTCGAACATGCTGGGATGCAGGCGCTCCGGGTTGATGTTGGCGCTCGGCGCAATGCCGATGCTGCCGGCGACTGCCGGGCCGAGATCCGACAGGATGTCGCCGAACAGGTTGCTGCCCACCACCACGTCGAACCAGTCGGGGTGCTGCACGAAGTGGGCGCACAGGATGTCGATGTGGAACTGGTCGCGCTCGATCTCCGGGAAGTCCGCACCTACCGCGGCGAACCGCTCGTCCCAGTAGGGCATGGTGATGGTGATGCCGTTGGACTTGGTGGCGGACGTGAGCTTGCGCCGCGGCCGCGTCTGTGCCAGCTCGAAGGCATAGCGCAGGATGCGGTCGGTGCCGTGCCGGGTGAACACGGTCTGCTGGGTGGCGAACTCGCGGTCGGTGCCCTCGAACAGCCGCCCGCCGAGGCTGCTGTATTCGCCCTCGGTGTTCTCGCGCACGACGATGAAGTCGATGTCGGCCTCCGTGCGCCCGGCGAGCGGCGACCGGGCGCCGGGCATCAGCCGGCAGGGGCGGACGCTGGCATACTGGTCAAAGCCGCGGCGTATCGGGATCAGCAGCCCCCACAGCGAGATATGGTCCGGCACACCGGGCCAACCGACGGCGCCCAGAAAGATGGAGTCGTGGGCGCGCAACTGGTCCAGCCCATCCGCCGGCATCATCGCACCCGTCTGCGTGTAGCGCTCACAGGACCAGTCATACTCCTGCACCTGCAGGCCAAAGCCGAAGCGCGTCGCCGCAGCATGCAGCACGCGCAGGCCCTCCGGCGTGGTTTCCTTGCCGATGCCGTCGCCTGGGATCGAGGCGATCTTGTAGTTGCGCGTCATGCCGTTCCTCTCCGTGGTCCCCGGCAGAATGGACGCTCGGCGCCCGGCGGTCTAGGAACGGCCCGGCAGAAGGGGTGTGGCGATGGCTGGCGAGCATATGACGGACTGGGACCGCGACGCGGCGCTGACGACGGCGCGCATCCTGCTGGAGATCAAGGCCGTGAACTTCCGGCCCGAGGAACCATACACCTTCACCTCCGGCTGGAAGTCGCCGGTCTATATAGACTGCCGCAAGATCATCTACTTCCCGCGGGCACGGGTGAAGATTTGCGAGCTGGCGGCTGAGAAGATCGGCCGTCACGTCGGTTACGAGAGCATCGAATGCGTCGCCGGCGGCGAGACGGCCGGCATCCCCTTCGCCGCCTGGATCGCCGACCGGATGCTGGCGCCGATGGCCTACGTCCGCAAGAAGCCCAAGGGCTTCGGCCGCAACGCCCTGATCGAGGGCGACGTGCCCGAGGGTCTGCGCACCCTGCTGGTCGAGGACCTGACGACGGACGGCGCCAGCAAGATACAGTTCGCCCAGGCGCTGCGGGATGCCGGCGCCCTGGTGAACCATGCCTTCGTGGTGTTTTTCTACGGCGTGTTCCCCGGCAGCTTCCAGAAGCTGGCGGCCATGGACATCACCCTGCACCACCTGTGCACCTGGTGGGACGTGCTGGAAGCCTGCCGTGACCGCCCCTACTTCGCCGAACCCGCCCTGGCGGAGGTCCGCCGCTTCCTGGAAAACCCGGTCGCCTGGTCCGCCGCCCACGGCGGCGTCGCCAGTGCCGAGGAAGCCGCGGAGCGCAAGGCGGCGGCCCAGTAGCATGGCGGTCCGCGCGCCGGAGCTTGTGGCGCCGGGCGGCGGCGGGCGCAACCCGCCGCCGCCGCTGCCCCGGGCTGGCCTGCGCGGGCGCCGCCAGGTGCTGGATTTCTGGACCGGCTGCTGCGTCAACTGCCTGCACGTCCTGCCGGCGCTGGCCAAGCTGGAGGCCGCGTTCCCCAGGGACGTCGTCATCATCGGCATCCACAGCCCCAAGTTCCCGCACGAGCAGGACCCGGCCACCGCCCGCGACGCTGTGGCCCGGCTGGGCATCACCCATCCCGTGCTGCACGACCCCAAGCGCCACCTGTGGAACCAGTATGCCGTGCGCGCCTGGCCGACCCTGGTGTTCGTGGACCCCAACGGCTACGTGCTTGGCCAGGCCAGCGGCGAGCCTGACCCGGCGACGCTGCTGCAAACCATCCGCCGCATGGTGCGCGCCGCCGCCGGGCTGGGCGACATGCAGCCGGCCGACCTGGATCTGCTGTCGCCGCCCCCTGCCCCGCCGACCCGGTTCCGCTATCCCGGCAAGATCAGGCCCATCCCCGGACGGGCTCGGGACGCCGCGTGCTGGGCGCTGGCCGACGCCGGACACCACCAGATCGTGCTGCTGGATGACAGCGGGACCGTGGTGGCGCGCATCGGCAGTGGCGTTGCCGGGACGCAGGGCGGTTCGGCGCTGCGGGCGTGCTTCCGCGACCCGCAGGGCGTGGCGGCGGATGCCGAGACGCTCTGGGTAGCCGACACTGGCAACCACCTGATCCGCCGGGTGGACCTGGCGAGCGGCGAGGTCACTACCGTCGCCGGCACCGGGCTGCGCGGCGGCGTTCTGGGGAAGGCGGCCCCGGCGCTCGACACCGCATTGGCCTCGCCCTGGGACCTGGTGCCGTTCGGCGGCGGAGTGCTGTTCGCCAATGCCGGCACCCACCAGCTCGGCGCGCTGGACCCGGCCGGCGAGGTGGAGCGCCTGGCCGGCACCGGCGTCGAGCACCTGCAGGACGGCCCGGCAGCCGAGGCCATGCTGGCACAGCCGAGCGGCCTGGCGCTGGACGGCGCCCGGCTGTTCTTCGCCGACAGCGAAACCAGCGCGGTCCGGTTGCTGGATCTGGACACGATGGAGGTTTCGACGCTGGCCGGCGCGGGCCTGTTCGACTTCGGCGCCCGCAACGGAGCGCTGCCGGAGGCGCAGTTCCAGCATCCGCTGGGCGTGGCGATGCTGGGGGAGCACACGCTGCTGGTGGCGGACAGCTACAACAACCGGGTGCGGCTCGTGGACCTGTGGGAGCGCACGGTGTCGGACCTGGATGACGGCTTCACCTGCCGGGACCGCGTGTGTCTTCCGGAAGGCGGCGAGCCGGCCGGGGTGAGCGCCGACCCGCGGGCGCCCGGCGCCGATCCGCGCATCCTGGTGGTTGAAACGACGCGGCACCGGGTGCTGGAAGTGCGCCCGGCGCGGCGGACGTATCGGACCTGGGCGGAGTGAAGCCCCGCGGTAGAAGGCCAGCCCCGCACCCATGCCGGCGGGCTGGCGGGAAATGGCCATGGGTCATGGATCAGGTCCTTACCGGATCAGTGCGGCACCGCCGATGAGCAGAACAGCCGCCAGGAGCCGACGCGGGGTCAGCGGATACGCGGCCAGCCCGAATAGCCCGAAGCGGTCGAGCAGCAGCGAGCAGACGACCTGCCCCGTCACGACCATCGCGATCATCGCCGCAGTGCCAAGCCGGGGTGCGGCCGCAGTCGTCGCGGTCAGCACGAAGGCTCCGCATAGGCCGCCGGTCCACGCCCACCAGGGCAGCGTCGCCGCACCGTCGGTCCGCGGCAAGGTGCGTATTGCGAGGAGGCCGACCAGCACGAGCGCAACTGTCAGCACGGCCCCGGACACCGCAGCCGCCCATACCGGCGAGCCAAGCAAGCGCCCGAGCCGCGCGTTGATGGCGGCCTGTAGGGGCAGCATCGCCCCTGCAATCAATGCAAGAAGAACGGGACCGGGCATGGTCAATCCAGGACTTTAAGGGCAAGGGCGACGAACGTATCCGCATCCCTTGGGAATAGGCGGTCCTTACCGACCACGCACATGCTGTGCAGCAGCGGAAGAAGGCCGGCTGATCCGTCAGTAATCATGTCCGCTCCGAAGGAGCTGCGAAGGCAGCCAAATGGAAGCAGGGGTCCCAAGCTGCCGATCCTGGATGCCCCGGATAAATGGCGGCTCCACCTCCGAGACTGAAGTTTGCCAATGAGGTCTGTCCTGTCCGCTCCGGGCCACTCGCAGTCACCTTACAGGCCCGTCGCTAAGACACGTTAACCGCCGCCGCCCTGCTCCGCGCCCAAGCGCGCCAAGCCAGCGCCGCCGCAAACAGCGCAGCCGTGCACGCCGTCGCCAACGGCAGGCCAAGCCCCACTCCGCGCCGGCTCGCCAGCCCATCGCCGATCGGCGTCCCGGCGCACCGTTCGGCCAGCACGACGATCCAGTATGCCAGCATTGCGGCAGGGAACCACTGCCCCCGGACGGCCAGCACCACCATGAGCAACGCCGTCAGCAGCCCGGCCGAGGCGAACAAGCCGATGGTGTGATTCATCAGGTCGCCCCCAACCGTGCCGAACACCCCCGCCACCAGCATCGCCGTCCAATACCAGCCGTCAATCACCGGCGACGCCACCCGGGTCACGGTCCCAGCCCGCGTCCGCGCGCCCGCCAGCAGGGCCACCACCGCCAGCACCGCCATAACCGGCAAGAAGCCCAGCCGCAGATCCTCCGTCAGGAAGTCGGCCACGTTGGTCGCCGCCCCACGCAGCACGACGATGCTGATCCAATAATACACCTCCGTCCGGCGCCCGGCCCGCCAGTCGCCAGCGATCGCCAGCACGGACGCTGCCACCAGCAAACCGAAGCTGACCGGCCCCGGCAGCCCAAGCCGCCCGGCAAAAACGTCGCCGAGGTTCGTCCCGAGCGCACTGGCCGCAAGCATCGCCAGCCAGAACAGCGGCCCCGTTTGCAGCGCCCGGAAACCGCGTCCGTCCTGTGCCGGCAATGCCATGGCGCTCGATGGGTCATTCACGTCCATCGCTTATCCCTATCGGTTGCTGCCGCTG
>CAXTOB010000278.1:0-611 GCA_964245505.1 uncultured Acetobacteraceae bacterium
GCCCCGACCGCTTCATTAACCGCGAGCTGTCCTGGCTCGACTTCAACCACCGGGTCGTGGAGGAGGCGGAGAACCGACGTCATCCGCTGCTGGAACGCCTGCGCTTCGTGTCCATCAGTGCGTCCAACCTGGACGAGTTCTTCAGCGTCCGCGTCGCCGGGCTGATCGGCCAGGCGAAGGCGGGCGTCACCGCGCTGAGCGCAGACGGCCGTACCCCGGCGCAGCAGCTTGGCGAAGTGCAGCCCCGCGCCCAGGCGCTGATCGCCAAGCAGCAGCAGGTTTGGCTGGAGCTGCGCGACCAGCTACGGGATGCAGGGATCGAGCTGTGCGACGCCGCCGCGCTGCCGGCCGAGGACCATGCGTGGCTCGATGTCTGGTTCATGGAGCGGGTGTTCCCCGTGCTGACGCCGCTGGCCATCGATCCGGCACATCCGTTCCCGTTCATCCCGAACATGGGTCTGGTCAAAGTCCTCAGGCTGCACCGCGCCAGCGACAACCACAGCATGAACGCCCTGATCCCGCTGCCCAGCCAGATCGAGCGCTTCATCCGGCTTCCCGCCCGCCCCGGCGCCGAGCCGCCCATCCGCTTCGTGCTGCTGGAAGACCTGGTC
>CAXTOB010000278.1:621-8151 GCA_964245505.1 uncultured Acetobacteraceae bacterium
CGGGGCGCCCGTCGGCCATTCCTGGCGGCCGCCTGCTGGAAGACCTGGTCGGCCTGTTCCTCGGCCGCCTGTTCCCCGGCTTCGGCACTGTGGCTCAGGGCATGTTCCGGCTGATCCGCGACACCGGCGTCGAGTTCGAGGAAGAGGCCGAGGACCTCGTGCGCTCCTACGAGACGGCGTTGAAGCGCCGCCGGCGGGGCGTGGCGATCCATCTTTCGGTGGACTCTGGGATGCCTGCGGACCTGCGCGCCTTGGTGGAGGACGAGCTGGACGTGGACCACCAGGGCGTCCCCGGCGAGGAGGTGGTGGTGCAGCAGGGACTGCTCGGCGCCGCCGACCTGAAGCAGATGATTGTGGACGACCGGCCGGACCTGCTGTTCCCGCCCTACACCCCACGCTTCCCCGAGCGGATACGCGACTTCGCCGGCGACTGCTTTGCCGCGATACGGGCCAAGGACATCATCGTCCACCATCCGTTCGAGAGCTTCGACGTGGTGCTGCAGTTCCTGCGCCAGGCCGCGGCCGATCCCAACGTCGTCGCGGTCAAGCAGACGCTGTATCGCACCAGCCGGGACAGCCCGATCGTCAAGGCGCTCATCGAGGCCGCCGAAGCCGGAAAGTCGGTGACGGCGATGATCGAGCTGCGCGCCCGGTTCGACGAGGAGGCGAACATCCGCCTGGCCCGCAGCATGGAGGCCGCCGGGGTACAGGTGGTTTATGGCTTCAGGGAGCTGAAGACCCACGCCAAGCTTTCGCTGGTGGTACGGCGGGAGGGCGCGGCCATGCGGTCTTATGCGCATTTCGGCACCGGCAACTACCACCCGTTCACCGCGCGCATCTATACGGACCTGAGCTTCTTCACCTCCGATCCCGATCTGTGCCGGGACAGCGCGCGGCTGTTCAACTACATGACCGGCTATGCCCAGCCCGAGCGGATGGACAGCCTGGCGTTCAGCCCGCTGACCACCCGCAGCACGCTGGAGCGGCTGATCGACGTGGAGATCGCCCACGCGCAGGCCGGGCGGCCCGCCGAGATCTGGCTCAAGATGAACAGCCTGGTGGACGACCGGCTGATCGACCGGCTTTATGACGCATCGCGGGCCGGGGTGAAGGTCAAGTGCATCATCCGCGGCATCTGCTGTTTGCGGCCGGGGGTACCCGGCATGTCGGAGAACATCCGGGTCAAGAGCATCGTCGGACGCTTCCTGGAGCACGCGCGCATCTATGCGTTCGGCAACGGCCGCCGCCTCCCCAGCCACGAGGCCGCGGTGTTCATCAGCAGCGCCGACTGGATGGCGCGCAACATGGAGTGGCGGGTGGAGACGCTGGTGCCGATCCATAACCGCACCGTCCATGCCCAGGTGCTGGACCAGATCATGGTCGTGAACCTGCGCGACACGCTGCAATCCTGGGAGCTGGGCGCGGACGGCGCTTGGCGCCGGGTCGCCGCAGGCAACCGTCCGGTGTCGGCGCACGACTATTTCATGACCAACCCGTCCCTGTCGGGACGGGGGAGCGCCCTGAACAGCGGGGCGCTGGCAGGGCATGCCCACCGCAGGCCCGACCGCATCAGCGAGGATTGACTAGCCTATGCCCGACACCCTGCCCCACCACGATCTTGCGACGCGCACCGCGTCGCGCTCGGCCATCGTGGACCTTGGCTCCAACTCCGTACGCCTGGTGATATTCGAGGGGCTGGGGCGGAACCCTGTTGCGATCTTCAACGAGAAGGCGGTGCTGCGCCTCGGGCGTGGGCTGCAGACCACCGGGCGGCTGAACGAGGCCGGGGTAGTTTTGGCGTTGCGTGTCATGGCTCGCTACAACGCCATCGCCCGCGCGATGGGTGCCGACCCGTTCGAGGTGCTGGCCACCGCCGCCGTGCGGGATGCCGCCAACGGGCCGGAGTTCGTCGCCAACCTGCAGGCCCAGATGCCCGGCGTTGCCATACGCATCCTGTCGGGACAGGAGGAGGCCGCCTTGTCCTGCGCCGGTGTGCTGTGCGGCATCCCGGGTGCCGACGGCATTGTCGCCGACATCGGCGGCGGGTCGCTTGAGCTGGTGCGGATCGAGGGCGGTGAGGCCCGTAACACCGTCAGCCTGGGCCTCGGCGTGATCCGGCTGTCCGACCGGGCGGAGGGCGACCTGGACCGTGCCCGCATGGTGGCGGAGGCCGATCTGTCCGGCGTCGGCTGGCTGGCGGACGGGGCGGGGCGGGACCTGTATCTTGTCGGCGGCGCCTGGCGCGCGCTGGCCCGGGTGCACATGCAGGCGGTCGGCTACCCCCTGTCCATCGTCCATTACTACACTCTGAGCAATGAAGCCGCGCGGGAGTTGGCGGCGTCGCTGATTGCCCCGGTGCGCCGCGGGGGGGAGCGGATCGCCGGCGCGCCCCGCCGCCGGGTCGAGGACCTACCCTACGCCGCCACCGTGCTGAGGCGCCTGCTGCGCGGGACCGGGGCGCGCCGGGTGGTGTTCAGCGCCAACGGCATCCGCGAGGGCTGGTTCATGCGGCACGTGCCGGCTGCCATCCGGGCGCAAGATCCGATGCTGGCGGCGGGGCACGAGATCGCCTTGCGGTATGGCCGCGACACCCGCCTGCCCCCTGCCCTGCTTGCCTGGACCGAGCCGTTGTTCCCCGGTGAGACCCCGGAGGAGGCGCGCCTGCGGGAGGCCGCCTGCTGGATGTCCGACCTGGGCAGCCACGACCACCCGGACTACCGTGCGGAGCAGGCATTCCTGCGCATCCTGCGCCAACCCGGCATTGCACTGTCGCACCCGGACCGGGCTGCGCTCGCCCTGACGATGGCGCTGCGCTACGAGGCGGAGCTGGATGCGCCCTTTTTGCAGCCGGCGCACGCTTTGCTGGATGCGGCGGCGGCTTCGCGGGCGGAGGTGCTGGGGACGGCGTTGCGCCTGGCCTATACCTTGTCGGCTGGGACGCCGGCGCTGCTGGCAGGGGCGAACCTGCGAGTAATGCCGGGCCGGCTGTCGCTGCGGCTGGCCGAGGGCAGCGGAGTGTTCGCCGGCGACAGCATTCAGCGCCGGCTAGATCGGCTGGCGATGGCGATGGGACTGCAGGCGGAAACGCTGGGATAGAGCGCGGAGAGCATATGCCAGCCGGGGAGGGTTCTTGGCTGGCTTGCTGGTCCAAAGACTTAAAGCAGGTGGCCGGCGCTCATTGCGCCTAAACCTCGCGCATATTCTCGATGGATGGCGCTCCGCCTATCGACCCTACGTCATGGTACGGCGAATGCTGGGTGCGACTTTTCCCGCGAGATCGCGGATTAGAGGCGGCACGGCCGGTTGTTGCGGGCCGTGCCGCCCGGCTGCGTCAGACCGGGCGGGCGGCCTGCATGGCGTGGCTGCTGACCGGCACCAGTTCCGCCAGACCGTCCAGGTCTGACAACGTGACCTCTTGGCCCTGCATCTGGATCAGCTTGCGTGCACGCAGACGGGACAGGATGCGGTTCAGGTGAATCAGGTGCAGGCCCAGCATGTCGGCCAGATCCTGCTGCGTCAGCTCCAGCCGGAAGTGGCGGCGGGTGGCCAGTCCCAGCACGGAGAGGCGCTCGTGCAGCATGACCAGGAGGGAGGCAGTCCGTTCCTCCGCGTCACAGCGGCCGAGTTGCGACATCCAGCGCTCGGACGCTGCCTTTTCCTCGCCCAGCGTACGCATCAGGCGGCGGCGGAACCAGGGGGCGGAGTCGAACAGCTTGGCGACGGCATCCCCGTCGAGCACGGAGTAGGTGACGGCGGAGGTTGACCAGACTAGGTGGTCGAGGGTGTCGTCGAACAGGGTCTCAATGCCGAAGGTATCGCCCGGCAGCAGGATGCCGATGATCTGGCGGCGCCCGTCGCTGAACATGCGGCAGCGGACCGCCCATCCCGTCTGCAGCGTCCGCAGTCGTGCTCCGGTGTCGTTGGGCCTCAGGATGCACGTATTCCGCGGCGCCCGGCGCTCCGACACGGATAGGGCTTGCAGGGCAGCTTGTTCCGATGACGGAGCCGCTATGGCCGCATGCAAACCAATGTCCCTACCGTCCATGTGCCCTACCTCTGTCCGCCAGTTTGAAAGCCCGGTCTGTCTCGGGGCGGTCAGATCAACAAACCGCCTAAAAGTTCTTACGAAACCTCACACACATTGTCAATTCGTTATTAAACAAAAGATGACAAATTATTTGTCTTTCTCCCTTGACGGCATTCCTCGCACAAGGCGAGCACAACAGGCTCGCTCCGGAAGAACAGAGGACGTTCGTTGCTGCAACGCACCGAATCGGTGCGGCGTATTGTGAGAGTAATGCCTGACGGGGCGGCCATCGGATCCTGACCATGACGTCGCCAGGAGAAGAGGCTCGAAGACAATGAACCGCTTTAGGGCTGCAATCGTCCTGCCGTTCCAGACGATGAGGGAGCGAGTAGGAATTTGTGCTCGCCCAGGATGGTCAACCTCTTGGGGCCACCATCACATCACTTATTTTGTCAAGAATTGTTAGTTATTGCAGGCTGGCGCGACGTGTCGGCACGTGCTGCATGCCTTCCTGGCTCGGCCTGCGGCAGGCGTCGGGGCCGGTGTTGGACCCCACCACAGGGACGGCGGCTACTCGACCTTGCTCAGCGTCCAGCGGTGCTCACAGGTGCGGCTGCTGATGGTGAAGCCGAGTTGGCCGTCGCTGAACTGCCCGTCCATCGCGCCGACGCCGTCAGTCGCCTGGATGCGTCCGTCCGGGCCGATGAACGCCGTGAGCGAGGTGCGTGACCGCGGCGCATCGCCGCTATAGGACAGGGTGATGGTCCCGTTGCTGACCACCAGCACCCGCGGGCCGCTGCGTGGGCAGGACGGGCTTTCGGCCCGGACCAGCCGCACGGTGCCGCGGTAACGGCCGTCCACATTGGGCGGCGGCGACTGGGGGGTCAGCACGATCGGCTTGGGCTGCTGGCAGGCCGCAAGCCCGGCGGCGGCGGCCAGCATCGCTAAGCGCCGCCAGCCGACGATACGCGGAGCCATTGGGGTCAGCCGACGATCTCCGTGCCGGCGAAGAAGAACGAGATTTCCTGCGCCGCCGCTTCCGGGCTGTCGGAGCCGTGCACGCTGTTGGCCTCGATGCTTTCGGCAAACAACTTGCGGATGGTCCCGGAGTCGGCGTTGGCCGGGTTGGTGGCGCCCATCAGCTTGCGGTTCTGTGCGATGGCGTCCTCGCCTTCCAGCACCTGCACCACGACGGGGGCGCTAACCATGAAGCTGACCAGGTCCTTGAAGAAGCCGCGCTCGCGGTGGGCGCCGTAGAATGCCTCGGCCTGCGCTTGGGACAGGTGCAGCCGCTTCTGCGCGATGATGCGCAGGCCAGCGTCCTCGAACACGGCGTTGATCTTGCCCGTGAGGTTGCGACGGGTAGCGTCGGGCTTGAGGATGCTCAGCGTGCGCTCGGTGGCCATGGGGGAGTCCTAAGAATGTTGCCGGGGCGTTTAGGCCAAGGGGCGGGGCTGGGCAAGCCCGCAGAGCGCCCCTCTCCCTCGCCTTCCAGGAGGGGGTTAAGTGGTCGTTCGGCGCTTTCTCATCCCAAGCCGGGCGCCGAGCCAGTTGCACGCGTTGTTTCCCGCTCCGCAGCCAAGGTCCCCTTACCCCGGCCCTGTCCCGGAGGGAAAGGGAGAAGATAGGGGGGCACTTCCACCGGGGGGCGGTGGCGCATACATGGTCGGCATGAGCCTGCTGACCTTGGATCATGTTACGCTGCGCATGGCTGGCCGCGTCTTGCTGGACGGGGCCGAGCTGCGCGTGGACCCGGGACGGCGGATTGGCCTGGTCGGGCGCAACGGTGCTGGCAAGAGCACGCTGCTCAAGGCCATCGCCGGGGAGCTGGCGGTCGATGGCGGTGAGATCAGGCTCAGCAGCCGCGCGCGCATGGCCTGGGTGCGGCAGGAGGCGCCGGCTGGCGGCCGGTCGCTGCTCGACATCGTTTTGGAGGCCGACCGGGAGCGGCTGGACCTGCTGGCGGAAGTGGACACCGCCCCGCCGTTGCGCGTTGCCGAGGTGCACGAGCGGCTGCGGGCCATAGACGCGGATGCTGCCCCGGCCCGCGCCGCCACCATCCTGGCCGGGCTGGGCTTTGATGCCGCGGGGCAGGCACGGCCGGTGGACAGCTACTCCGGCGGCTGGCGGATGCGGGTGGCGCTCGCTGCCGCGCTGTTCGCCAACCCGGACCTGCTGCTGCTGGACGAGCCGACCAACCACCTGGACCTGGAGGCGACGCTGTGGCTGGAAGGCTGGCTCGCCCGCTTTCCCGGCGCATGCCTGATCGTCAGCCATGACCGCGGGCTGCTGGACCGTGCGGTGCAGGCCATCGCCCACCTGGACCAGCGCAAGCTCAGCGTGACCCCTGGGGGATACGACGAGTTCGTGCGGATCCGGACGGAGCACGCGATGCAGGCTGGGCGTGCCGCCGAGCGCATCGCAGCCCAGCGTGCCCATATGCAGAGCTTCGTGGATCGCTTCCGCGCCAAGGCCACCAAGGCCCGGCAGGCGCAGGCCCGGATCAAGGCGCTGGAGAAACTGCCGGTCCTGGATACGGTGGTGGAGGCCGCGCCGACCCGGTTCGATTTTCCGGAGCCGGCGCGGCTTAGCCCTCCGGTCCTGGTGCTGGAGCGGGTGGCCGCCGGGTATGGGACGACGCGCATTCTATCTGGCCTGTCGTTGTCCGTGGACATGGATGACCGGATCGCGCTGTTGGGCGCGAACGGCAATGGTAAGAGTACGCTGGCGAAGCTGATCGCCGGGCGGCTGGAGCCGATGGCTGGGGAGGTCCGGCGCAGTCCTAAGCTGCGGGTCGGTTACTTTGCGCAGCACCAGACGGACGAGCTGATGCTGACGGAAACACCGGTGGACCACATGGCCCGTGCTCTGCCGCGGGCGCTGCCGCCGCAGGTCCGTAGCCAGTTGGCGCGGTTTGGTCTGGATGCCGACCGGGCCGATACCCCAGTTGGCAGCCTGTCGGGCGGGGAGAAGGCGCGGCTGTTGCTGGCGCTGGCGACGCGGGATGCGCCGCAACTGCTGATTTTGGACGAGCCGACCAACCATCTGGATATAGATGCCCGGGAGGCGCTGGTGCGGGCGCTGGCGGACTTCCAGGGCGCGGTGCTGCTGATTACTCACGACCCGCATCTGGTGGAGTTGGTGGCGGACCGGCTGTGGCTGGTCGGCGACGGCACGGTGCGCCCGTATGACGGCGACATGGACGATTACCGGGCGCTGCTGGTCGAGCGTGCGCGACCGGCAGCCAAGCTGGATGCCGCGCCGAACCGGCGCGACGAGCGGCGGGAGCGGGCGGAGAACCGGGTGCAGTTAGCGCCGTTGCGGCGGCAGGCCCGCGACGCCGAGGCGCGCATCGCCAAGCTGGAAGGGGAGCGGGCCAAGCTGATGGCTCGGTTGGCGGATCCGGCAATGTATGCGCCGGGGCATGGGGCGGAGGTTACGGAGGCCAATACTCGGCTGGCTGTTATTGCTCGGGAGGTTGCGGCGGCGGAGGGGGTTTGGAT
>CAXTOB010000279.1:0-8099 GCA_964245505.1 uncultured Acetobacteraceae bacterium
ACCCGCAAGCCTAAACTGACCGACAACATGTCTCAAAGTCGTTGACAGGTTCCGGCTTTCATCTGATCCGGCGTCACTCGCACTACTTTCGCAGTCTCACGCCTGGCACGCGCCCGCGCATATCAGGCACTCGCTGATTGAGGAACTCAATGCCTGCTGCCTCCAAGGTAGCGCGGATGGTGGCAACTGTGTCCAACTGTCCCCTCGGCTGGCCATACAGCTTCGCCACTTCTCCCGTCCGTTCAAACGTCTGCACAACATGAAAAGACGTGCCGCTGCGGACGCCGAGCTGCGTTCGGCTCCATCGCAGCAGTTTTCGGGCGGCTCTGACCTGACTGGGCGTCATTCGGGTGGGCCTCGCAGCCGCACCGCCTGACGCCATCCCGTTCGTGAAATCGATGCCGGCCGCTTCTAGGGTGGCACGGATGGCGCCAAGAGGGTCGGTCAACTCAGGGCGTCCATAAACGCTCGCAACCTGCCCCGTCAGCTCAAATTTCTTCACCAGGTGTGCGGACGTGTTGCTGCGGAGACCTAGCCGCACTCGGCTCCAGCCTAGCAAAGCACGCGCCGCTCTTAGCTGATCGGGCGTCATTGCCTCGGCTTTCACACGATCATCGTCGCTCATCCATGCCCCGCCAGATCCTCGGGCGGGCCTAGCAGGTCTAGGGCATCCAGCAGCCCGTCGCGCTTGTCCACGGCCGCTTCAAGCCGGCGGGCAAGGATCACAATGGCCTTGCCGCTCAGCACCAGCTTGACGGCCTCGGCCAGGATCACCGGATGGACCGCTGCGAACTCGGCATCGTCGGATAGCAGCCACACCCGGGCGACAAGTGCGGTGCCGTCTCGCGCCACCATGGAGCGGTGCGGGTACTCGTCCAGCTTTTCCTCAGTCCGGTCCGGGATTGTTTCGTCGAGGCTGACGCCCACAGCGTTGAACATGGTGCCGGGGAAGCCGTTCATTCGGCACCCGCCGGCTTCCGCAAGCGCACCCCCGGCACTCGCCTATCGGTGAACTCAATGCCGGCTACTTCCAAGGTGGCGCGGATTACGGCAACGACGTCCACTTTGTCTGTCCGGCCAGAAAGCTTCGCGGCCTTTCCGTTCCATTCAAACATCCGCACCGCGTGCACCGAGGTTCCGCTGCGGGCGCCAAGCGGTGTCTGGTTCCATCCCAGCAGGAGCCGGGCAGCCTTCATCTGATTTGGCGCCACTGGTCTGGCTTCCGCAGCCGCACGCCAGCACCACCGCCGTTCTCGGGGCTGAACTCGACGCCGCCGCCTTCAAGGGCCTGCTGAACCCGCTGTACGTTGCCCGCCTGGCTACGCTCTATGCCCAGTTTCTCATTGCGCTGGATTGTAGGCAGCGATAGGCCGGAGTGCGTGGCCAAATCCCTTTGTTCCCAGTCTAGGAACAGCCGGGCCGCCTTGATCTGCTTAGGAGAAATCATGTTTGAAGCATCTTCCTTGATGTTTCACACTTGATGCTTCACGCATCTTCCATTATACTTGGAACATAACAGACGATGTATAGAGAGGCAACCGAAATGCCCCATTACAACGCTAACCCCCTCCGCGCAGTCTCCACATTAATCCCCGCCAGCCGCGCGTTCGGCCCGTCCCCGATGGATCGCCTGATCGGCACCCTGCGCGTCGCCCTTGACGCCCGCGATGGCTACTGCCCGGCCTACGCTCAAGCCTGCGCCAAGTTGGCCTGGGCCAACCGGCACCAAGTCCGAGCACCGCCGCGCCAACCAGGCCGCCGCGTTCCGGGCAATCAACGTCGCCCGTGCCGCTGTCCGTACCCGCGCCAAAGCCGTCGTTGCCGCTCGCGCCGCCCTGGTCGCCGCCGGCATGACGCTCGCACAGATTGCGGTCGTTGCGCCGGGTGGGTAGGCGTAGGCAATTGCTCCTGCTCCCTACACCTCCTGCCACACCCTGCGCCCCGTGCTGGTGCGGCTTCCCGCCACGGCCACCGGCCAGGAATGGATCACCCGCGCCTGCGGCATGCCACTGTTCTCGGACTTAGAGCGCGCATCCGGCGTGTGCAGGTCGTGCGCCTCGCGCTGGACGCACCCGGAGGATCGCTCGTTGATCCCGGTGTTCGATGCCGCCGCGCACGCCCGGTTCAGCTTGCGTCATTGGCAGGCCATGCAGGACCAAGCGGAGGCGCCTGCGGACCTCGCCTGTGCTGCTGAAGGCATCGCCGTGTGGTCGACCCGTGTGGCGATCATGGCGCATCTCGCCATCCCCATTGCAAAGGAACCAAGCTCCAAGCTTGCGGTCTGACGCCATCTGTGCCGGGGCGGGTTCCTCGGCATCAAGGTGGCGCGGACGGGGATGCACCCCCGTCCGCGCCTGACCTCAATAAGGTGATCACCACCATGCCAATGTCCAGCCCCCATTGAGTGGTCCGGGCAGAATGTTAGTGCAGCATCGTGGCTGGAGGCGGCGGTGACCCGGTCGGCCCGGGATGGTCGGGCGGCTTCGGCATGCCTAGCACGATGACCTCCGGCGCAGGCGGCCGGTAGCCCAAAGAGGAGTGTGGACGTACGGTGTTATAGTGCGTCCGCCATTGCTCGATCAGCACCTTGGCTTCGAGGAGCGTGTTGAACACCTCCGTGTTGAGCAACTCGTCCCGCAGCTTGCCGTTGAAACTCTCGACGTAGCCGTTCTCCCGCGGACTCCTGGGCTCAATGTAGGCCGTCTTGGCACCAATGCCGCTGATCCAGCCCTTCACGGCGGTGGCCACGAACTCCGGCCTGTTATCCGAGCGGATGCAACCGGGCGTGCCGCGGGCGATGAACAGGTTGGCCAGCACGTCTATTACGTCAGTCGACCCCAGCTTGCGACCGACCCAGATCGCCAGGCACTCGCGGGTGAACTCGTCCACGACGTTCAGCATGCGGAACTTGCGTCCGTCCCGGGTCCGGTCCTCGACGAAGTCGTAGGCCCACACGTGGTTCGCCCGCTCGGGCCGCAGCCGCACGCAAGACCCGTCGTTCAGCCACAACCGCCCGCGCTTCGGCTGCCGAGCCGGCACCTTCAGACCTTCGCAGCGCCAGATCCGCTCAACGCGCTTGTGGTTGCAGGCCCAGCCCTCGGCGCGCAGCAACGCCGTGATCCGGCGGTAGCCATACCGGCCATACTGGCGGGCAAGCTCAATGATCGCCCCAGTCAGCGCCGCCTCGTCGTCGGCCGCTTCCGGTGCCTTGCGCTGCGTCGAACGGTGCTGATCCAGCACCCGGCAGGCAAACTGCTCGGACGCGCCCAGCTTGGCCGTCACGTGCTCAACGCACGCCCGACGACGGGAAGCGCTCAGAAGTTTACCGACGCGGCTTCCTTCAACACCAGCTTCTCCAACGTCAGGTCAGCCACCGCACGCCGCAAACGCCCGTTCTCCTGCTCCAACACCTTGAGCCGCTTCACCTGGTCCAACTTCAGCCCGCCATACTCCGCGCGCCACCGGTAATACGTCGCCTGCGTCACCCCGATCGCCCTGACGCCCTCGGCCACCGGCTTGCCCTGTCCTACCAGAACCTCGACCTGCCGCAGCTTGGCGACGACCTCCTCAGGCTTGTGATGCTTGCACGCCATTCCAGTCCCTTCCGTATTCACACCGAAGTCTCACCTCCGGCGGAACACTTCTAGGGGAGCAGGTCACTCGTCAGTGACACCCCCGAGCGCATCCGTTCAGAAGGAGCGTTGGCAAAGCTGTGCGGCGCCTGTCTCATTCCAGCGTCCAGCGGTAAGACCAGCCGCCATCGGCTTAATTGCGGCGGCAACCGTCAGGCCAACGCAGCGCTCTACCGTGTGGTCATCGTGCGAATGCGCGGCCACCAGCCGACCCTCGACTACATCCGCCGGCGCACGGCCGAGGGGAAGAGCAAGCCCGAGATCATCCGATGCCTCAAGCGGTTCGTCGCACGCGAAATCTTCGGCTACCTTTGCCGCCCGCCCAACGCAGCACCCCCGGCGCAAATGGCCGCTTGACCTTTATAGGAGCATTAACGCCTTACCCGAGACGATCAACGGCTCCCTCAAGGCCGAGGTGATCCACCGCCGTGGACCGTGGCGGACCCTGGAAGCCGTCGAGTTCACCACGCTCTAGTGGCTCGATTAGTTCAACAGCCGCCGCCTGCTCGAACCCATCGTCAACGTCCCGCAGGCCGAGGCCGAAGCCAACTCCTAAGCCATACTGGACGACAGGCCCATGGCCGCGTAGCACTCAAACCAAAACGCCTCCGGCAAACCCGGCGCGGTTCAGTAGCCGGCGTAGCGAAAAACAGTGGGCGTTGCCATCCCGCCCGCCTACCCAGATCAGCTAAATCCCGCAAGCTGGCCAGACGCCAAGTTGACGGTGCCAGTCGAGGGCCATCTAGTACGCATAAGCCGACATACCAAGAACGAACGACCTTACAAAACCCTTCCATCTTCGTTTACGTCAGCTCTACATTTCGACAGTGTTTGTCGTGTAGCAGATCAGCCGGACTCGGTCGGGTTAGGGGCATGAAAGACGACTGACGGGAACCCCATGATTACCGTTAGCTCATTGACAAATATATTACATTTCTTGTGTGTATTTGAACGTCGTTCAGTTAATTCAGGCCTAGCTGGATCTGGCGACACGGAACCCGTGCGTTGGATAGCGCACGGCGGCGTCGTAGTGCTCACGGCTGGACACGCCGACGAATGCTGCCTCGTCCATCCAAGATCCGCCGCGCAGCACCCGCTCGCGGCAGTCCGCGGCCTCCCACGGGGTTGACCCGCTGTGCGGTGCGCCCTGGTAGTTGCGGTGCCAGCAATCGGCGACCCACTCCTTGGCGGCGCCGCCCATTCCATATAGGCCAAATGCGTTTGGCGGGTAGGCGTCCACACGCGGCGGGCTTTGTGGGCTGACCGCCTCGCCGCATCCCTTGCAGCTTGTGCGGCCCGGCATCATCGTGTCGCCCCAGGCATAGCGGGTGCTCGTTCCTGCACGGGCCGCATACTCCCATTCGGCCTCGGTGGGCAGGCGGTAGGGTTGGCCGGTGGTCCTCGACAACCAGGATAGGAACAGGCGGGCGTCTTCCCAGCTCACATTCGTCACTGGCTCGCCGGGCTTGCCTTTGGCGACGGCAGGGCACGCCTTAGCGTCCACGCACTGCTGCCACTCGCCCACGGTGACGGCATGCTCGGCAAGCAGGAATGGAGCGAGCACGGCAAGGTGGGGCGGGCGTTCCGACAGGTCGTCGTTACTGCCCATCCGGAACTCGCTGCCGGGCAGGGTCAACATGGCCGGTTCGAGGATTGCGGGCGCGGCCGCGACTTCGGCGACGACAGGCTGCACGAAGGCGGCAATGGGGGCCGCCGGAGGAGCAACGGCCTCAGACGGTGCGGCGGCGACCGCGGGAAGTGCGGCGGTGATTGCGGGCGATGCGGCGGCGATTGCGCGAGGTTCGGCCGCTATCTTAGGCTCCGATGGTACGGCGGCGGCGGAGGCAGTCGTCTCGGGGACCGCAGGTGGCGGCACGTCCTGCACCATCCTGGGCGGCGCGGCTGCCGGTGCGTCGGCGGCCTGCACCGCCGCCGGTCCGCGGGCGTCGGGGTGCAAGGTGTTCAGCAGCTGCGATGTGATCAAGCCGATGCACACGGCGCCAAAGAAACCGGCCACGACCCATGGGCGACGCGACGACGACGCAACGGCCGCTTGCACCGCTACGGGCGCAGGCGCCGCAGCCGCTGAACCGGAGAGTGCCAGGTGCAGTGACAGCTCGTGCCGTAGGTCGCTGAACTCGTCCGAGGCAAGCGCCTCGGCAAGCTCAGGCTTGCCTGCGAGGGCGACGCAAAGGTGCGATCTCTTGCAGACCAAGGATTCGATGTAGCGCAGCGTCATCTTCGGCATGAGGTGCGCGCTCTCGGCCAGCAATGCGATCCGGTCGCAGGACGAGTCGAGAACGGTCAGGGCGTCGTATGCGCTGTCCATGAGGCTGCCGTCCTCCTCAGAGGCGGATGGCGCGAGCTGGTGCATGAAAGACGTCAGGTTGTAGGGAGGACGGACGTGCAGGACCCGGGTGCGGGATGCTCTCAGCAGGGCAGCAGCTTCGTCCAGCAGTGCCAAGGTGGTTGCAGGGCTGGCGATCAACGCAGAGGTACCGCGCTTCATCGCCGCTGCAAGTTGGCGTGCCAGTTCGGATTGCGTCGGTGTGACCACGTTTACTTCCAGTATGATATCAATATGAGTTGTTTTTACAACAAATGCTGCGGTTTGTCAGAGGTTTGCGCAAAAGATTAGTTTTAATACAGTTTGATCCGCCAATGTGGCTGAGATGCAAGTCTGCCCATCAGGCTATTGCTGGATTCAAAAGTTAGTTCCAGTTGTTTCCATACTAAGGACTGTAGCTGACCGATGCTGCTATGAACCGTCAGTTGCAGGAAGATGACTGTGCTGCGGGCTGCTGCGTTCATGTCCTATGTCATGCGGGAAGGGCGGGGTCGGATTGGAGTATCCCGAAGCTGGCCGCGCTGCGCTGCTTTAGATGTCGTGGCAAACCGGGACCGGCCTACTTGATGCAGGGTTCCATTGCACGTATGCGCGCAGCCCTGGCGCAGACCGGACGCTGGAACTGGTACCAGCGCCCGGGTATCGCCCCGGCCCTTGGCGAGGCCACCTTTATAGGGGCGCGGGTTAAAGCGAATTGCAGTTAGGTCCGGACGAACAGCGATCGGAGTTAAAACAGCAAGTCTCCTCTCTCAAACAAAAGGCTAGATCGGTTTGTGTCCAAGTCTGGACGCAAACCGATCTAGGCCAGCGCAAGTCAGCCCGAACTATCCCAAGCCACGGACCCGCCCGCAGAAGCTACGTGCCCCCTGCCACGACCACGATCCGGATTTTTCGCGACACCACGGGCGGGTCAAACAGTTTGTGTTCGGCATCCCCCAGCACGAGCTGCAGCGTGTGCACGCCAGGTGGCAGGTCCAGTTCGGTCTCGGTCTGCCCACGGCCAAAATGAATGTGCTTGTTGTCTGCAGGAATCGGTTCGCTGCGGTCGAGGGATTCGTTGACGTCTATGAGCAGGTGATGATGGCCAGAGTTCGGCGTCGTATCGCCAGCGTGGGTAACACCCATGTTCCGCAAGCCAAACCGGCAGCGGACTGTGCCCCGTATGCGCTGTCCGTCCAAAGGCGAGATAATGTACAGATAGGCACCCCCCGGAGCTGACGTCGCTGCGGACGCTCCTCCGGATACCGCCGCCGCAAGCAGGGCGGCCGTTTGCAGCACGATCCTGCGGCCAATCGTAATTTTTGTGTTTTTCAAGGCTTGGTCCTCTCCAAATTGCGTCCGCTTACCTGGACCACGCAACAGTGCTGCCGCCATCTTTAAAGATCAGACGTCAGAAGGTCCGCCACGGAGAAGCACGACCCAAGCGGACCTGCCTAGGTTATTGCACCATCAGGACGCGATGGATCGGCAGGAAATGTCCTGCTTGGGAATAAAGTGTTGCGATCGGAATTTCCGCCGCTCCGGCCCCAGGTACTGTGCGCGCGAATCTCCAGAGGTGGCCCCGGGATTTTGGACAGGGTGATAAGCTGGTCCCGCTTGAGCGAGAGACGGGACGAGATGGGCAAAGTGACACGCAAGCGCTACGGGTCTGAGTTCAAGGCCAAGGTGGCGTTGGATGCGATCCGGGGCGAGCAGACCTTGGCGGAGTTGTCGGCCAAGCATGGCATTCACCAGACGATGATTGCGGCCTGGAATCGGCAGGCGATTGAGGAGTTGGCGTCGACGTTCTCCGGCAAGGCGGAGGCGGTGCAGGCAACCGGGGAGGCGGAGGTGACCCGTCTGCACGCCAAAATTGGCCAGTTGGTGGTGGAGCGGGATTTTTTGGCCAAGGCCTCCGGTCGATGAGCATGGAGCGGAGGCGCGGGATGGTCGAAGCGTCGCATCCGCGGCTTTCGGTGGTGCGGCAATGCGCTTTGCTCGGGATCAGCCGCTCGAGCCATTACTACCAGCCGACAGGCGAGAACGAGCGAACCCTGGCGTTGATGCGGCTGATCGACGAAGCGTTCCGGAACCTGTCAACGACTTTGAGACATGTTGTCGGTCAGTTTAGGCTTGCGGGT
>CAXTOB010000280.1:0-8087 GCA_964245505.1 uncultured Acetobacteraceae bacterium
GACCCGTGCGGATCAGCAGGTGGTCGCCGCGTCCGACCGAGACGCCCTGCGCCGCGCAGCAGGCGTCCAGTACGTCGTTCTTGATGGCGTAGCCCTCCGGCAGCCACTCGATGCCGAGGTGGCGCGGGATGTCCAGCAGCACGCCGCGGCCGACCATCTTCTCCTTGGTGTGCTGGATACCGGCCTTGGCGGCGCCGAACGACGACACCTCCCGGCAGTCGTAGCCGTTCCACATGTGATTGTCGTAGAAGATGTGGCCCAACCCGTCCCAATGCGTCCCGGCCTGCAGGGGGAACAGGACCATGTCGTCGGCGGAGCGGATGCCGCGCTTGTCGAGCGTGCCGCTATAGGCGTCGGACCCGCTGCGCAACATGGTGTGCACCGGGTTGAAGCGGCCAACCGGCGGGAACTTGGTCTTGCCGCCCTGCGGCCCATCCTTGTCGTAGTTGAGCGCGAGCGAGATCACCTGCCCCGTGCGAACCAGCCGCGCCGCCGCAATGATGTCGTCGGCCGTGGTGTAGTTCAGGGTGCCGACCTGGTCGTCCGGCCCCCACTTGCCCCAATTCTTGAGACGCGCCGCGGTGGCGTCCAGTTCGGTCCGGGTCACGCGGGTCGGGGCTTTGACGTCAATGTCCATGCTATCCTCCTGAAGCTGTTTTCTTGCGCCGCGTGCGGCGTGGGGTGGTGACGGGCGGGGCGGACCGGAAGCCTGCGACCAGGAACGGTACCAGTCGCCGCAGCGCCGCATCGGCATCGCCTGGATCGCACAGCCCGTCGGTCATGGCCTGGATGCGGCCGGGGTCGGCCATGGTATAGACCATGCTGCCAAGCAGGAAATGGAAACGCCAGGCGAGTTCCACTGGCGGCAAGTCTGGCAACAGGGCCTGCAATGCGGCGAGATACTGCCGGCCGGACTCGTCGAAGGCGTCGGCCAGGATACGGCGGCTGAACGCCTGCGGCTCGGTCGCTAGCCGCGCGCGCAGCTTGACGAACACTTTGCCGCCGAATTCGGTACTGATCGTCAGCGCGGGGCGCAGGAACGCCTCGATCACCGGTTCCAGCGACGGGTTCCCGCTCGCCTGGATTTCGTTCAGCAGCCGGACCCGTTCGGCCGCGATCGGCCGGGCGCGGGCGGCGAAGATGGCCGCGAGCAGCTTTTCCTTTTCACCGAAATGGTAGTTGAGCGCCGCCAGGCTGACCTGGGCCACGGATGCGATGTCACGGATGCTGACGCCGTTCCAGCCGTGGGCGGCGAACAGCAGCTCGCCTGCGTCCAGCAAGCGCTGCCGCACCGGCCTGACATCGTTGCCGCCCGTCTCTCCCATCCCGCGCCTTGACTAGTATGAACGTTCGTATAGCGTCGTTGCACACTAGCCGCTTGTCAAGCGGCTCGACGCCACAGGGTCCAGGGAACAGGGCCAAGGGAACGGGGAACGTCCATGAGCAAGACCATCGTGAGCTGCGCAGTCACGGGAAACCAGACCACGCTGGCCCAGCATCCCGGGCTCCCCTGCACGCCGCAGCAGATTGCCGACGCCTGCATCGGCGCCGCCAAGGCCGGCGCCGCCATCACCCACATCCACGTCCGCTATGACGACGGACGGCCTTCGATGGAGCTGGCGCATTACAGGGAGGTGGTGGACCGTATCGGCAGCAGCGGCACGGACGTCATCATCAATCTGACCACCGGCCCCGGCCAGCGCTTCATTCCCGGCAAGGACGATCCGAGCGTTGCCGCGCCAGGCACCACGCTGATGGCGCCGATGCGCCGGGTCGAGCATGTGGTGGCGCTGCGGCCGGAGATTTGCACGCTGGACCTGAACACCATGTGGTCCGGCACGTCCGCCGTGATCAACGCGCCGGAAAGCATCGCCACCATGGCGAAGGCGATGAAGGAGGCCGGCAGCAAGCCCGAGCTGGAGGTGTTCGACAGCGGCGACATCCAACTCGCTAAGCAGTTGATCAAAGACGGCGTGCTGGACAGCCCGGCGCTGTTCCAAATCGTCACCGGCATCCGCTATGGGTTCGAGATGACGCCGCAGACCATGGCCTATGCGCGGTCCATGCTGCCGCCCGACGCCGTTTGGGCTGGGTTCGGCATCGGACGGATGGTGTTCCCGATGGTGGCGCAGGCGTTCCTGCTGGGCGGCCACGTCCGGGTCGGGCTGGAGGACGGTGTCAACCTGCGGCGCGGCATGCTGGCGCCAGACAATGCGGCGATGGTTGCCAAGGCGGTCCACATCATAGACGAGCTGGGCGGCGAGGTGGCGACGGTGGCCGAGGCCCGTGCCATGCTGGGCCTCAAGGCACGGTAGCGCCTCCGACGCCGACCGCACGGCGCGGCGGCGAACGAACAACCTGCGCCACAGGGAGGGATGACATGGCGACAAGAAGAGGGTTTCTCGGCGCGGGCTTGGCATTCTGCGGCTGCTGCATGCTGGACCGTGCCCACGCCCAGCAAGCGGCTACCCAGCAAGCGGTGCCGGTGCGGCGGCCTGTGGTGCTCGGCGGCCAGGCGGTCCGGACGATTGACACCCACTCGCACTGCATTTTCGAGGATGCGCTCGCCCTGATGGGCGCGGCCGGCCAGAACATCCTGCCGGCCACGAGGGGCGTGGACGAGCATTTCCTGCTCAAGGGCGTGGACGGGCGGCTGCGGTCCATGGACGAGATGGGCATCGACATGGAGGTGCTGTCGATCAACCCATTCTGGTATGGCGCCGACCGCGACACCGCCGGCAAGATCGTCGCAATGCACAACGCCCACCTGTCGGAGCTATGCACCGCCCACCCCGACCGATTCAGCGCTTTCGCCTCGCTGACCCTGCAGTTCCCGGATCTGGCAGTGAAACAGCTTGAGGAGGCGATGAAGCTGCCCGGCATCCGCGGCGCCGCGATCGGCGGCAGCGTGCTGGGCGCAAGCTTTGCCGAACCGCGGTTCCGTCCGGTCCTCGCCAAGGCGGCGGAGCTGGGCGCGGTGCTGTTCATTCACCCGCAGGTGATCCCGGAGCTGATCTCCCGCCTGGCCGGCAATGGCTGGATGATCAACACCATCGGCAACCCGCTGGAAACCACCATCGCGCTGGAACACCTGATCTTCGAGGGCGTGCTGGACCAGTTGCCCAACCTCAAGGTCCTGGCGGCCCATGGCGGCGGGTTCCTGCCTTCGTATGCCCCACGCATTGACCACGGCTGCTTCGTGTCGCCGCAGAATTGCAACCCCGGCATCGTCCTGAAGAAGCAGCCGAGCGAATACCTGAACCAGATGTTCTACGACGCCCTCGTGTTCACGCCTGAAGCGCTGCGGCACCTGGTGGCGCAGGTCGGCAGCAGCCAGATCGTGCTTGGCACCGATTTCCCGATCCCCTGGGAGCTGCACCCGGTGGACATGGTCCTGGCCACGAAGTCCCTGAGCCCGGCGGAGACGGTCGCCATCCTTGGCGGCAATGCCGCCGGGCTGATGGGCCTGCCGGCGTGAAGGCGCTCGCCTGCATGTTGGCCTGTCTGGCCCTTGCAGGGCCGGCCGGGGCGCAAGACTATCCGCGCCGTCCGATCCGGGTGCTGGAGCCGCTGGCCGCTGGCAGCGCAGTGGACGTGGTGACCCGCATCGTGGTTGACCGGATGGGCCGCATCCTCGGCGGCAGCCTGTTTGTGGACAACCAGCCGGGCGCAGCCGGGCTGCTGGGCATGCGCGCCGGCGCCCACGCGGCGCCGGACGGCTACACGATCCTGGCGGTCAACGACAGCGTGGTGACGGTGCTGCCGAACATACGCACCGATGCCGGCTACGACCCGCGTCAGGCGTTCGTGCCGATCGTGCAGATGGTCCGCATCCATTGGGCGCTGGTGGCCAGCCCGTCGCTGGGCGCCGCCACGCTCACGCAGTTCATCGCCGCCGCGAAGGCGAAGCCCGGCGCCATCGACTTCGCGTCGGGCGGCCAGGGCAGCCCCCAGCACATTGCGATGGAGCTGCTGATGCGGGCCGCCGATATTAAGCTGCAGCACGTGCCGTTCCGCGGCACCACCCCGGCGCTGAACGAGGTCGTGGCCGACCACATCCCGGTTATGTTCACCGCCCTGCCCACGCCGCTGCCGTTCCTGGCCGACCATCGGCTGACGATCCTGGGTGTGGCGGACCTGCAGCGCCTGCCGACCTTGCCGGACACGCCGACCCTCGCCGAAAGCGGCTTGCCGGGGTTCGAGTTCACCGCCTGGGGTGCCCTGCTAGCACCCGCCGGAACGCCGCCGGAGATCGTGGCGAAGCTGAATGCCGCCGCCAACGCCGCGCTGGCGGACCCGGAGGTGACGCATCAGCTTGGTGATCTCGGCTACGAGGTGGTCGGTGGGTCACCGGCCACGCTCCAGGCGCTGATTGCGCAAGACTACCAAGCCAAGGGGGACATCCTGCGTGCCGCCAACATCCACTCCGAGTGAGGCTGCCCCGAAGGCCGCCGTCATCCGTCCCGGGGACCAGCCGGTGGCGGACCGCGGCGGCGGCAACCGGACGATCCCGCTGGTGATGCCCGGCATCGGCGCGCGCCAATTGATCAACGGCATCACCATCATCGCGCCGGGCGGAGCGATTGGGGAGCACTTCCACAATTGCGAGGAGAGCGTGATCGTCCTGGACGGCGCGGCCATCGCGGTGATCGACGGGACCGAGCACTCGGCCGGACCTGGCGACACGTGCTGGATTGCGCCTGGTATCACGCACTACTTCCGCAATGCTTCGACGACCGAGGCGCTACGCATCTTCTGGACCTACGCGTCCGTCACGGCCACACGCACGTTGGTCGCCACCGGCCAAACCCGCCCGGTTGCCGCGGAGCATGCCGCCGACAAGCTGCTCCATCCGTGACGCGCCTGGTGCCGGCGCCTGCCCTGGCGGGTTGGATCGGGCGCGCCCTGGTGGAGGTCGGGTTGCCGGACGCCGACGCGGCACAGGTCGCGGCGCTGATGACGGAAGCCGACCTGATCGGCGCCGACGCGCACGGGGTGTTCCGGCTGCCGCAGTATGTCCGCCGGATCGAGGGCGGGGCCGTCAACCGCACGCCCTCCATCACGGTCCAACGCACCGCCGCCGCGACCGCCTTGGTGGATGGCGACAACGGCATGGGCCACCTGGTGATGGCGCGTGCGGCGGCCACCGCGGCCGAACTGGCGCAGGAGGCTGGCGTCGGTTGGGTGGGCGTGCGCCGATCCAATCATGCCGGCCCGGCCTCGCTTTATGCGGCGATGCCGCTGGCGCATGGCATGATCGGCATCTACTCCGCCGTCGCCAGCGCCAACCATATGGCGCCTTGGGGCGGAGTGTCGTCGCTGCTCGGCACCAACCCGCTGGCCGTCGCCATCCCGGCGGGGGACGCGGCGCCGGTGGTGCTGGACATCGCTACCACGGTGGTGTCGTACGGAACGGTCAAGAACTACGCCCTGCAGGGCAAGCCCATGCCGGAGGGCTGGATGATCGACCGCCAAACCGGCGCGCCGTTGACGGACCCTGCGCGCAGCGCGGAGGGCGTGCTGGTGCCGATCGGCGGCTATAAGGGCGCCGGGCTGGCGCTGGTGCTGGGGCTGCTGGCGGGCACTCTGAACGGGGCGGGCGTGGGCAAGGCGGTGGTGGACTTCAACGCCGACGACAGCTCCGAATCCAACACTGGCCACTTCATCCTGGCGCTGGACGTAAGCCGCTTCATCGACCCAGCCGTTTTCGCCGCCGCCATGGTGGCCCACCTGGACGAGTTGCGCGATTCAGACCGCCTGCCCGGCGTGGATGCGATCCGCTTGCCCGGCGAGGAGCGCGCCCGGCGCTGGGCCGCCCGGTCCCGCGATGGCATCCCGCTGAGTCCTGCGCTTGGGGCGGTACTGAACCATCTTGGCGCAAAGCTGGGGATCGGCCCGCCGTAGCTACTCCGGGGCGCTGTGGAGGCGGGGCGTCCTTGCCGACTCGGATGCTGCCGGTCGTCACTGAGCAAAGACCAGACCACGCCATTCGGTTCGCGCGCTCCCTGTCGTTCTTGCGCTGGTTGTTTTGGCGATTAGCGTTCCGCGTGCGGGACAGCGTAGCCCGGAGCCGTCGGCGGCGCCCGCAACACGCAACGTAGGAGCACCGGGCGGCAGTATCGTTCGAGCGCCCATGCGCCCGGGCGATCTACCAGACCGGATCATTATTATGGAGGACGCCGAACGCATCGGCACTGAAGCCAAGCGGACCAATGTGTTGCGCGAACTCGGCCGGCTGCGCTAGGCACGATGTGATGCCGGGCTGAAGTGGGTGAAGGCGGCTGAATTGAAGAGCGAACTGCGCGCCGTCTACGTCCGTCTGCAGGGACCGGAATACGTGTTCCGCGGCTGCAAGGGACCGGGAAGTTTGGGCCGCCCTTCGCAATTAAGGCCCGCGTGATCATCCTAGGCAACGCGCAATGGGCTGATCGGAAGCGGGCGATCAACGAAGCCCTGGGGTCGTTCCTGATCGAGGAAGAAGCCTATGGCTGCTGAACTTTCGGAGATCAAGGTGAGAAAAAGGAACAAGGTTGATTTCCGAGTAAACGTTGTTGGAGCAATGTTCATCGGCCTGCTCTTGCTTGTAGCTTGTACACCTGGAACCTTGACATACGGCTCCCCGCTCGCTTGGACGCTAATTGGGACATCCGAGGATTTTGCAGATGATGCTTTTGTGGACGGACTTAAAAAGTTCGGACAGTCGCAAGCTATTATAAATCAAATATCAGTGGAGACACTGCTCCAACAAAGGTTGAAGAGGTCCTACTACTTATTGTTCGGCGCCGACCGGGAGCGGATCTTGTTGCCCGTCCCGGACCAGCGCAGTGGTCCGTATGAAGAAGGTGACTTACGCTTGGAAATTGGCGTTGCTGCTCCGAGCAACACGCCTACTACTACAAAGCGGGGCGTAACCCTTGATTTTCGAGGTTTGGTAAGTCGCAAATGCGTAAGATTCGGCACTCTAATGGATAGGTTTGGCCTTCTGCCAATAAATGATTATAGAGCTCCACAAAACTTCGCGTTCATTGTGCGTCAGTCCAGCAATCGCAGACGAACTGTGTACTTCACCAACGAGAATAGCAGCACATCCTGTGTTACAGACTTGTATCTTCTCGAATATCCCGTCTGATTAAGATCGTACGACAAGACATCGGTAGGGATGATTAGCGGCCATGACATGGCCTGCCTGTACGACCGCGTGCATCAGCCCGGCTTGCAGGTCCGGCCCGGAACGCCCGGGTGCTGCCCGGGCCGCAAGCCGTCACCTCCTGAGCATGCAAACCTGGGTATTAGGGTGATATGGATCGAATGAGGCAGTTGGAGGTGCATCATGAATGACGTGGTCATCGCGCCGGCCCGGCACAGGCTGACTGTGCACGACTATCACCGGATGGCCGACGCCGGCATCTTTGGCGAAGATGAAAGGATTGAGCTTATCGAGGGAGACCTGATCGACATGGCGCCGATTGGCCAAGGCCATGCGGCAGTCGTGGCTAGGTTGACCCGGGCCTTGTTCATGGCATGCGCAGACCGCGTCATTGTTTGGCCCCAGAACCCGATCCGCCTGGATCAGTCGAGCGAACCGCAGCCTGACGTTGTCGTGCTACGGCACCGGGCCGACTTCTACGCAGACGGCGAGCGGCCTGGCCCGGCAGACGTTCTGCTCCTGGTCGAGGTGGCGGACAGCTCCCTCCGTTACGACCGCATGGTGAAGCTGCCGCTCTACGCGCGGGCTGGCATCGCTGAGTACTGGATCGTGGACTTGCAGCGCCGGGTTGTGGACGCCTACCGGGGGCTAGCTGGTGATGGCTACCGTGAAAAGACCGAGCATCGGGCAGGCGAAGAGCTTGCCGTTGTTCTCGCACCTGAGATCGTGGTGAGGCTTGATCTGTATTTGGGTGCGACAGGAGATGATCGTGACGGCACTGTTCAAACCGAACCATAAATTATTGAAGCGCAACGATGTTTCGTTTTGAAACGTATGATGTTGTTACCTCGGCGGCGGCGTCCGGGACAAGAAACCTGAGACGTAAGTTGCTCGGTGCGCGCCAAGCGCGGCGGCGACCTGACCGGCCCCAACCCGACCG